>NZ_LT607413.1:7447500-7775486 GCF_900091495.1 Micromonospora echinospora
ACTCGACCACCGACATCTCGCCGGTCCAGTCCAGGTTGTTCACCAGGCGGGCCGCGTTCTCGCCGGTGTAGGAGACGAACGGCGCGAGCTGGTCGTGGATGCGGCGCACCCAGCCGGAGACCACCTCGGGTGGGTTGAGGGTCCGCTCGGCGCTCTCCTTCGGGTCACCGATCTGCCCGGTCGCGCCACCGACCAGCAGCAGCGGCCGGTGCCCGGCGAGTTGCAGCCGGCGTGCGGTGACGACCTGCATCAGGTGGCCGACGTGCAGGCTCGGCGCGGTCGGGTCGAAACCGACATAGTACGTGGCGGCTCCGCCGTCGAGCAGAGCGCGCAGCTCGTCGGGGTCGGTGGAGTCCTGGATGATGCCCCGCCACCGCAGGTCGTCGGTCAGGGATTCCCGGTTGGGCGACGGGAGGCTGCTATCGGTCACGGTCACCGATTGTCCCCCATCGCCGGGGCCGACACGTAGCGGGATTCCTCCGCGACCGGCCCGGCTAGGCTGGCCGTCGCGTCAATCGTGGAGGAGTCAGGCGTGGAACAGCTGGACCTGAACGGTGGCCTGGTCGGCCTGCTCGGGTTGGAGTTCGACGAGATGAGCGGCGACCGGGTGGTGGTCCGCTGGCGGGTCCGGCCGGAGCTGTACCAGCCGTACGGCATCCAGCACGGCGGGGTGTACTGCGCGGCGGTGGAGACGGCGGCGAGCGTCGGCGGTTCGCTGTGGTTCGGTGACCGGGGCCGGGTGGTCGGGGTGTCCAACCAGACGGACTTCCTGCGCGCGGTACGTGAGGGCGAGCTGACGGCGGTGGGCACCCCGGTGCACCGGGGTCGCAGCCAGCAACTGTGGCAGGTGGAGGTCACCGACGACGCGGGGCGTCTGGTGGCCCGGGGGCAGGTCCGGTTGCAGAACCTCGCCGCGGCCTGAGGACGCGCCGACCGCCGGCCGGGGACGTCGATGGACGCGGTTCAGCCCTCGACCGGCTCCAGGGCCGGCTCGGCGTCGGCGGGCCGGCTCGGCCGCTCGCCTGGGCGTACCCGGACGCGGGAGATGGCGTGGCCGTCGACGTCGGCCACCTCCAGCCGCCAGCCGTCGATGGTGACGTGCTCCCCGGCCTCGGTGGGGATGTGCCCGAGGCAGGCCAGCACCAGCCCGGCGACCGTGGTGTAGTCCCCGTCGGGTCGGCCGGGCAGTTCGATCCCCACGTCCGTCAGGTCGTGCACCGGGAAGGTCCCGGGGAGCACGAGGGTGCCGTCCGGTTCGGGACGCACGGCGCGCACGTCCCGGTCGGTCTCGTCGTAGATCTCGCCGACGATCTCCTCCAGGATGTCCTCCAGGGTGACGATCCCGTCGACCGCGCCCCGCTCGTCCACCACCAGCGCGATGTGCTGGCGTTCCGCCTTGAACTGGCGCAGCGCGTCGACCACCGGCAGCGAGTCCGGCAGCAGCATCGGAGGGCGGACGCACTCGTCGACCGGCCGGTCGTCCGGTACCCCCACCAGGTCACGCAGGTGGATCACGCCGACCGCGTCGTCCAGGCCGCCGTGCCGGACCACCGGTGCCCGGGAGTGCCCGGAGGCCGCCAGCACCAGCCGGGCCGCTTCCGCGGTGGTGCCGCTGTCCAGGCAGAAGACCTGCAACCGGGGGACGAGCACCGCGCGCAGCCGTCGGTCGGCGATCTCGACCGCGCCGGCGATGATGGTCTGCTGTTCCTTGGTGAAACCGTGGTTGCCGGCGACGATGTCGCGCAGCTCGTCCGGGCTGATCTCGTCGCGCTGCGGCTTCGGGTCCACGCCGAAGAGGCGGACGACCAGGTCGCTGGTGGCGCCGAGCGCCCAGACCGCCGGGCGGGAGAAGCTGGCCACGAGGTCCAGCGGGCGGGCGACCAGCAGCGCCCACCGTTCCGCCCGCTGCATGGCCACCCGCTTCGGGGCCAGTTCGCCGAAGACCAGGGTGAAGAAGGTCAACGCCAGGGTGACCAGCACGATCGCCACCGTCTCGGCGGCGCCGCCGAGGAAGCCGAGCAGCGGCACCAGGGGACGGGCCAGCGAGACGGCCGCCGCCGCGGAGGCGAGGAAGCCGGCCAGGGTGATGCCGATCTGGATGGTGGCCAGGAACCGGTTCGGGTCCCGGGCGAGCTTTGCCAGCACCCGGCCGGAGCGGCTGCTGCGTTCCAGGCGTTGCACCTGGCTCTCCCGCAACGAGACCAGCGCCATCTCGCTGCCGGCGAAGAGCGCGTTCAGCACGACCAGGACTCCGACCAGGGCCAGTTGGCTCCAGTAGCTCTGCACGCCGAGATTCCCCTCACGCAGCCCGCGCCGACGCGGCGGCGCTGCGGACCGGTGGTCCCGGCCCGCGTACGCGTGTCTTTGCCCCGTCGCCGGGGCGGCGAATCATCGCCCGGCGTCGCTCGGCGCCGGCAGGTCGAGCACGTACGAGTCGCCCTCGGGGCGGAAGCCGAGGCGGTGGTAGTACGGGGCGACCATGCCCGGTGGGCTGACCACCTGCTGGTATCCCCGGTCGGTGAAGAGGGTGCTGCGCCGGAAGACGAACTCGCCCGGTGTCAGGTCACGGAACCGCTGGGTGACGTAGTCCAGGTCGATCTGGGCGACGTGGTTCGCCTCGGCGTGGGAGAGCACCACCCCGACCACCTCGTCGGCGCGGAGCACCAGGAACGCGTCGCCGTGGGCGGTGCGGTCGTCCCAGTGGAAGTCCGGGTTGAACTTGGCGATGTCCCGGGCGTGCACCCGCAGCGTGTGGGCGAGGAACTCGTCCCGGACGCCGACCTGTACCACCTGGTAGGTCTGCTCGTCGTGCCGGGTGGCGAGGAGTTTCCGCAGGTACCAGATGTTGATCACGGCGAGCACGACGTTGAGCCCGACCATGGGCCAGACCGACAGCGCGGCGTTGTACCAGATCAGGACCAGGCAGCCGACGAGGTTGAGCGCGCGCAGCCGCAGGATGCGCGCCTGGAGTAGGGACCACACCAGCAGCGCTGATCCGGTCCAGCCGATCATGTCCAGCCAGTTCACGCCGCGAGGGTAGTCGGGCGGGGCGGCGCTGTCGCGCGCTACCCGGGGCACCGCGTCAACTGGGGCGGGCGGGTCGGGGGCCACCGCGCCGACGGCCGCGGGCGGCGGGACCAACGGCCCCCGGGCCGGGACGTCGGCCTCTCCCCGTTGACCTGTGCAAACAGCCAGACTGGACAGCGTACGGAGGAGGAGAGCATGAGCGACAGGCCAGGCGCCCCGGTGGTGGTGGGCGTCGACGGGTCGACCTCGGCGCTGGACGCGGTTCGGGTGGCGGTCCGCGAGGCGGCGGCACGGAACCGTTCGTTGCGGGTGGTGCACGCGTTCGTCTGGCCGCTGCTGGGCGTACCGCTGGGTCCGTCGCCGGACGGCCCGCCGGAGGGTGGGCTGCGGAACCAGGCGGCGCGGATCGTCACCGAGGCGGTGGCCGAGGCCGGCAAGGTGGACCCGGAGGTGCCGGTGTCCGGGGTGGTGGTCGACGGCGCGCCGACGGCGGTGCTGCTGGCCGAGAGCCGGGACGCCGCCCTGGTGGTGCTCGGCAGCCGTGGCCTCGGCGGGTTCGCCGGCCTGCTGATCGGCTCGTCAGCCGTGCAGGTCAGCGCGCACGCCACCGGCCCGGTGCTGGTGGTCCGGGGCGAGCCTCGGGCGGACGGTCCGGTGGTAGTGGGCGTCGACGGTTCCGAGCTGTCCGACCTGGCGGTCGGGTTCGCCGTGGAGGAGGCCGCACGACGCGGGACGGAACTGGTGGCGGTGCACGCCTGGCTGCACCCGGCTCCGCTGGGTCCCGGCGACGTCCTGCCGCTGGTGTACGACCTGGACGCGCTGGCCGCCGAGGAGGAGCGGGTGCTGGCCCAGGCGGTCGCCGGCTGGGCGGAGCGGTACCCGGACGTGCCGATCCGGCGGCGGCTGGTCCGGGGCGCCCCGGCGCGGGCGCTGGTGGAGGAGTCGGAGTCGGCGCAGCTGGTGGTGGTCGGGGCACGGGGCCGGGGCGGGCTGGCCGGCCTGCTGCTCGGCTCGGTCAGCCACGCCGTGCTGCACCACGGCCGGTGCCCGGTGGCCGTCGTCCGGCACCACCGCGCGCCGTGACCGGTCCTGGGCAGGACCGCCGCCGGACGACACCGGACGGACTGGCGCGTGGCGTGACGGGAACCCGCCCGCCGGGTAGGAGAGGGTACGTCCAGGACGAGGTGACGGATCGGGGCTCCCGGAACGGGAGGACCGTTAACGATTCCCACGGATGAATCCGGGGGGTTTCCCTCCCAGGCCAGGCCCGGGATTCCCAGCTCGGACAGCACCTGATCCACCGTCGCGGAAGGAGGCGATCAAATGTCTCACGTCGTCAGCGCTGGCACGGCGGCGTTCAGCCGTGGCGAGGATCGTCCTCGCGGCGTTTCGGTCGCGGCATGCGGTATGTCCGCACGCCGCGCACTCGAAGATGCGCACGCCCAGTCCGAGGCGGAGATTGGCTCTCTCACCGCACGCGGAGCAGGTCATCGTGGTGTAGGCGGGCGGCACCAGCACCACCCTCCGGCCCACCCGCCTACCACGCTCGATGAGTTCTCGTTTGCAGGCGCCGATCGCCGCGTCGGCTGCCTTGCGGGCCATGCGGGTTTTGCCGAGGAATCCCGGTTTGAAGTCCTCGACGGCGATCAGCACGTGGTGGTTGGTGACCTTTTTCGCCCAGACGCGGGCGTCGTGGGTGTTCTGCCGTGCCGCCTTCTTCGCGATCCGGGCGGCCTGCCGCTTCGCATCGAGGTAGCCCTTGGAAGGGGCGTGGCCCTTCGGCCGGCGGCGGCGCGCCATCCGGCGCTGGGCCTTGGCCAGCTCGGCGGCGCACCGCTTGCGGTGCCCGAGGTGCAGCAGGTCGAACACGGGATTCGTGGTGGTGGCGGTGGTCTTGACGCCCCAGTCCACGCCGATACCGGGCAGGTCCGCTTCGGGCGTCTCGGGCTGCTCGCGACGCACGACGAACGAGGCGTACCAGTGGCCGAGGCTGTCGCGGTAGACGCGCACGCTTGTCGGGTCCGAGGGCAGGTCGCGAGACCAGACGACCGGGACGGTGACCTTGCCGGGCAGGCACAACCGGCCGTCCTTGAGCCGGAAACCACGGGTGGTGTACTCCAGACTCGGCAGGGCGTCCTTCTTGCGTTTGACCTTCGGACGGCTCCGGCCCTTGACCGTGAAAGAGTGGTCCAGCGCGGTCGCGTACGTGCGCAACGTCTGCTGCTGGGCGACCTGCGAACCGTCACGCAGCCAGGCGTTACGGCCACGGGCCTCGGTCAGCAGCTTCGACAGCTTCCCGAACGTCGGCTTGCGGCCGGTCCGCTGCTGGTGGACGGCCTCATTCCACAACCACCGGCACCGGCCCCACTCGGCCAGCAGTGCGCCCTCAGCCTGGCGGCCGGGCCGCAGGCGGTAGGTGTAACGCACCGTCTCGGACACACCGGACACTATAGGTACCGCTACCACGTCGTCTGGTGTCCGAAATACCGCCGCAAGGTCATCGACGGCAAGGTCGACGACCGACTCAGAGAGATCATCCGTGAGGTGTGCGCCGAGCGGGACGCCCCGATCGAGGCGATCGAGACGATGCCCGACCACGTGCACCTGCTCGTGGTCGTCGACCCGCAGTACGGCATCCACCGCTTGGTCAAGCAGATCAAGGGCCGCTCGTCGCGGCTGCTCCGCCAGGAATTTCCGCATCTCAAGTCCCGCATGCCGACCCTGTGGACAAACTCCTACTTCGTCGCCACCACCGGCGGCGCGGCCCTGGAAGCGATCCAAAGGTATGTCGAAGACCAACGCAACGTCTGACCAGACACCCACCCGCCTCCGCCGCGGATGGGCCACCCCTGGCCTGCTCCGCAGGGGTTCCGCTTCCTCCCCACGGCCAAAGCCGGGGGTCTCCACGGAAGGAACATGATGAACCGACCTGTCGTGGTGGGCGTGGACGGATCGCCGGAGAGTCTGGTCGCCGCCGAACACGGCGCGCGGGCTGCGGCGCTGCGGTCCCGCCCGCTGCACCTGGTGCACGGCTACCTGCACCCGCTCGGCTACGGCGTGCCGGTCAACCCGTACGACCTGGGGTTGCCGGAGCCGAGCGACGAAGCTCGGACGATGCTCGAGAAGGCCGCCGCCGACCTGCGGGGGCGCTGGCCGGAGCTGACCGTCGAGGTACGCCAGGTGGCCGGCGGTCCGGGTGCCACGCTGGTCGAGGAGTCCCGCCGCGCCGAGCTGGTGGTGGTCGGCAGTCGGGGGCTCGGCGGCTTCGCCGGGCTGCTGCTCGGCTCGGTGAGCGCCCAGGTCGCCGGGCACGCGCACGGCCCGGTGCTGGTGGTCCGCCCCGCCGACCGGCAGGTCGCGGCCGACGGGCCGGTGCTGGTCGGCCTGGACGGCTCGGAGCTGGCCGAGCTGGCCGTCGGACAGGCCGCCGAGGAGGCCGCGCGCCGGGATGTTCCCCTGGTGCTGGCGCACGTCGTCGCGGTCGACGCGCGCCCGGAGGACACTGCCGGCGGCGAGCAGGGGGCCGGCCGGCTGCTGGCGGAGACCGCCGCGACGGTGCGGCAGCGGCATCCGGAACTGGCCGTCGCCGAACGTGTCCTCCGGTCGGCCGAACCCGCGTCGGCGCTGGTCGAGGCGAGCGCGGACGCGGCGCTGGTGGTGGTCGGTTCCCGGGGTCGGGGCGGCTTCGCCGGGCTGCTGCTCGGCTCGGTCAGCCAGGCGCTGGTGCAGCACGCGCGCTGCCCGGTGCTGGTCGCCCGTCCGCACGCCCACACCGGCTGAGCCGGGCGGCGGGTCAGCCCACGCGGGACTGCTGGGGCGACCCGCCGCGCCGGCGGGGCACGTGCCGGCGGTAGGCGCTGACCGTCGGGTCGCCGGTGATCCAGTAACGCCACGGGACGTCGTGGGCGGCGGCCACGCCGACCCGTGGGCCGGCGGAGACCGCCGACGGCGCGACCGGACGGGTCGGCGGGGTCAGCAGCAGCGGCCCGGTCCCGTCGACCATCGACGTGCCGTTCGCCTCGGCGGTGATCCCCAGGGCGACCACGAGTCGGGCCGGACCCCGCGCGAGGTCCCGGTCGGGGACCTCGCCCCGGCGTTCACGGGCCAGGTCGAGCCCGTCGACCGCCTCGCCCGCCCGCAGCAGGACCGCCGCCGCCTCCCCGTCGGCGCCGCAGACGACGTTCAGGCACCAGTGCACGCCGAACACGAAGTACGTGTAGGCGCGGCCGGCCGGACCGAACATGACCCTCGTCCGGGGGGTGGGGCCCCGGTGGGCGTGGGACGCCGGGTCCTCCCCCGTCCCGGCGTACGCCTCGACCTCGGTCAGCCGGAGCCGGACGCCGCCGGCGGAGAGCTCCCAGCCGAGCAGTGCCCGCGCGGTTTCGGCCACCTGGGCGGCGGGGGCGTGCAGCCACGAGTAGTCCACCGGACCAGGTAACGCCGCCGGACGGCGATCGGCAAGCCGGGGCACCGCCGTGGGTGCGGGAAGTCTGGTCGGGTCGTCGGCCGCTGGCGCCGGCCGCGCCGCGCCCGTCACCGGTCGACCTCGGCGACCCGAGGGTTAAACGTTTTGTTGACAACGAACTGATGCGCTGCTGGAATGGCGGCATGACCGACACGTCGTCCGCGTTCACTCCCCCGCACCCCGGCGCCGAGCGCGCCCGCCGCGACCACGCCGCGCTGTTCCGGGTCACCGAACGGCACGCCGACACCGAGGAGCGGCGACGGCGGCACGGCAACGCGTACGTGCCCGAGCCCTACGAGGCGGTCAGCCTGGTGCTCGCGCTGGCCGTCGGCGCGGCCGAGTTGACGCCCGGCGAGGAACCGGTCGACCACGCCGACCTGATGGCCGCGCTGACCCTCGTCCCCCGGGTCCGCGCCGACGTCGACACCCTGGAGGCCGGACTGCTCTCGCTGGCCCGCGACCGGGGGATGACCTGGCAGGAGATCGCCTTCGGCCTCGGCCTGGGCAGCGCGCAGGCCGCCCGGCAGCGCTTCGAGCGGGTCTCCGGCCGGACCACGCCCGCCGCCGACTGACCGCCGCGCGACGACCCGGTGCGGTCGGCCCCGACCCGTCGCCCCCGGGTGGTAGGCATGGCCTGACGCCCGTGCCGCCGGAGGACGGGTCGGAAGGGAGCGACACGATGACCCGCGACGGGATGCTGGCGTACTGCCTGGCGAAGCCGGGCGCCTGGGAGGACCGCCCCTGGGAGGACGACGTGGTGGTCAAGGTCGGCAGCCGGATCTTCGCCTTTCTCGGCCGCCCGGACGCCGCGACCGTCGGGGTGAAGTGCGGTCCGGACCGGGACGTCGCCGACGAGTGGCTGCACCGGTACCCTGCCGACGCCCGTCCCTCCGCCTACATCGGCCGGTCCGGATGGAACACGCTGCGCCTCGACGGCGCGATCGACGACGACGAACTGCGCGAGGCGGTCGACGCGTCGTACGACGCGATCGTGGCGAAGCTGCCGAAACGCGAGCGCCCGGCCGCGTCCTGACCGCCCGACCCCGCCGTCGCGGCGCGTGGAGTCACCCACGCGCCGCGACGGACTCGCTCAGCGGGGGACGACCGTCTCGGCGGCCCACTCCCGCCAGCCGGCGAGCTGGTCGGCGGCGGCGACGAGCTGGTCGGCGACCGGGCCGGGGCCGGTCGAGCCGGGCGTGGTCCGGGCGGCGAGGGCCGAGCGGACGGACAGCACGTCCCGCACCGACGGGTCGAGGTGCTCGCTGACCGCCGCCAGGTCGGCGTCGGAGACCTCGTCGAGGGCACAGTCCCGGGCCACGCAGAGCGCGACGAGCCGGCCGGTGATCTCGTGCGCCTCGCGGAACGGCACGTTGCGCCGGACCAGCCAGTCGGCGACCTCGGTGGCCAGCGAGAAGCCCACCGGCGCGGCGGCGACCAGCCGGTCCACCCGCACCGTCATGGTGGAAACCATGCCGGCCAGGGCGGGCAGCAGCAGCTCCAGGGTGTCGACCGCGTCGAAGGCCGGCTCCTTGTCCTCCTGCATGTCCCGGTCGTACGTCATCGGCAGGCCCTTGAGCATGGTCAGCACGCTCATCAGCCCGCCGACCAGCCGACCCGACTTGCCCCGGGCCAGCTCGGCGACGTCCGCGTTCTTCTTCTGCGGCATGATCGACGACCCGGTGGCGAAGGCGTCGTCCAGCTCGACCCAGCCGAACTCGTGCGACGTCCAGAGCACCACCTCCTCGCCGAGGCGGGACAGGTGCACCCCGACCATCGCGGTGACGAAGAGGAACTCGGCCACGAAGTCCCGGTCGGCGACCGCGTCCATCGAGTTCGCGAACGAGGTGCGGAAACCCAGCTCCTTGGAGACGGCCACCGGGTCCAGCGGCAGGCCGGAACCGGCGAGCGCGCCCGCGCCGAGCGGGCTGACCGCCGTGCGGTGGTCCCAGTCGCGCAGCCGCTCCAGGTCCCGCAGCAACGGATGCACGTGGGCCAGCAGCCAGTGGCCGAAGGTGACCGGCTGGGCGTGCTGGAGGTGGGTCATCCCCGGCGCTGCGGTGTCCACGTGCCGCCCGGCCTGCTCCACCAGGGCCTCGGCCAGCTCGACCAGTCGCGCGGCCACACCCCGGGCGTGGTCACGCAGGTAGAGCCGCAGGTCGGTGGCGACCTGGTCGTTGCGGGACCGCCCGGCGCGCAGCTTGCCGCCCAGGGTGCCCAGGCGTTCCAGCAGGCCCCGCTCCAGCGCGGTGTGCACGTCCTCGTCGTCGACGGTGGGGCGGAACGCCCCGGAGGCGCAGGCGGCCTCCAGGTCGTCCAGGGCGGCGAGGATCCGGCCCAGCTCGTCCGGGTCAAGCAGGCCGGCGCCGGCCAGGACCCGGGCATGCGCCCGGGAGCCGGCGATGTCGTACGGGGCGAGGCGCCAGTCGAACTGCACGCTCACCGACAGTCGGGCCAGCGCCTCCGACGGGCCACCGGCGAACCGGCCGCCCCAGAGGCTCGTCCGGTTGGTCGCGGCGCTGTTCTCGGTCAGACTCTTGTCGTCCACCCCGCCCATTCTGGTGGTCACGCTCGTCAGCCGCCCAGCCGGGCGTCCCGGGCCGCGGCCATCTTGCTCGGCAGGCCCCAGAGCTGCACGAAGCCCTTGGCCAGGGACTGGTCGAAGGTGTCCCCGGTGTCGTACGTCGCCAGGCCGAAGTCGTAGAGGCTGGCCTCGGAACGCCGGCCGGTGACGGTGGCCCGACCGCCGTGCAGGGTCAGCCGCACCTCGCCGGAGACCTGCTGCTGGGCGTCGTCGATGAAGGCGTCCAGCGCCCGCTTGAGCGGCGAGAACCACAGGCCGTCGTAGACCAGCTCGCCCCAGCGCTGGTCGACGCCGCGCTTGAACCGGGCCAGGTCCCGCTCGACGGTGACCGCCTCCAGCTCCTGGTGGGCGGCGATCAGGGCGATCGCGCCGGGAGCCTCGTACACCTCGCGGCTCTTGATGCCGACGAGCCGGTCCTCGACCATGTCCAGCCGGCCGACCCCCTGCGCGCCGGCCCGCCGGTTCAGCTCGCTGATCGCCTGGTACGGGGTGACGGTCTCGCCGTCGATCGCCACCGGCACGCCCGCGTCGAAGGTGATGACCACCTCGTCGGCGTCGCGCGGCTCGGCCGGGTCGGCGGTGTAGGAGTAGAGGTCCTCGATCGGGCCGTTCCAGATGTCCTCCAGGAAGCCGGTCTCCACCGCCCGACCCCACAGGTTCTGGTCGATGGAGTACGGCGACTTCGCCGACACGTCGATCGGCAGCCCCTTCTCCTCGGCGAAGGCGATCGCCTTGTCCCGGGTCCAGGCGAAGTCCCGGGCCGGGGCGATGATCTTCAGTTCCGGGGCGAGCGCGGCCAGGCCGACCTCGAAACGGACCTGGTCGTTGCCCTTGCCGGTGCAGCCGTGCGAGACGATCGTGCCGCCGTGCTTACGGGCCGCCGTGACCAGGTGCTTGACGATCAGCGGCCGGCTCAGCGCCGACACCAGCGGGTAGCGGTCCATGTAGAGGGCGTTGGCCCGCATTGCGGGCAGGCAGTACTCGGCGGCGAACTCCTCGCGCGCGTCGACCACCTCGGACTCCACCGCGCCGCAGTCCAGGGCCCGCTGCCGGATGGCGTCGAGGTCCTCGCCGCCCTGCCCGACGTCGACCGCGACCGCGATCACCTCGGCGCCGGTCTGCTCGGCCAGGTAGGGAATGGCGACGGAGGTGTCCAGCCCTCCGGAGTACGCCAGGACGACCCGCTCGGTCATGATGTGGTGCTCCCTTCAACGTTCTCTTCCCGGCGGGACCAGGCGCTGAGCTTCTCGCCCAGCGCGGCCCCGCCGACGCCCTCGCGGGCCACGACGAGGATGGTGTCGTCGCCGGCGATGGTGCCGACGACCTCGGGCAGGCCCGCTCGGTCGAGCGCGCTGGCCAGGTAGTGCGCCGCGCCCGGCGGGGTGCGCAGGACGGCGATGTTGCCGCTGGCGTCCACGCCGTTGAGCAGTTCGCGCAGCAGGCGGACCAGCCGCGCCGGCGCGTTCTCGGCGTCGCGCAGCGGCCGGTGGCCGTCCTCGGGGATCAGGTAGACGCCCCGGCCGTCGCCGCCCCGCACGGTCACCGCGCCCAACTCCTTCAGGTCCCGGGAGAGGGTGGCCTGGGTGACCTGGACGCCGTCGGCGGCGAGCCGGTCGGCCAGTTCGGTCTGCGAGTGGACGGCCGTGTCCCGGATCAGCTCGACGATGCGGGCGTGCCGGGCGGCGCGGGTCAGCGGGGCGGTCATGACGGGGATGCCTCCAGGAGAAACGTCAGCAGCGCCTTCTGGGCGTGCAGGCGATTCTCCGCCTGGTCGAAGACCGCGCTCTGCGGGCCGTCGAGCACCTCGTCGGTGATCTCCTCGCCCCGGTGCGCTGGCAGGCAGTGCAGCACGATCGCGTCCGGCGCGGCGTGCCCGAGCAGCTCCTTGTTGATCTGGTACGGCAGGAACGGGGTGATCCGGTCCAGCCCGTCGTCCTCCTGCCCCATCGAGGTCCACGTGTCGGTGGCGACCACGTCGGCGTCCCGTACCGCGGCGACCGGGTCGGTGAGCGCCCGTACCGACCCGCCGGTGGTGGCGGCGATCTCGGCGGCCCGGGCCAGCACCGCCGGATCCGGGGCGAACCCGTCCGGCCCGGCGACCCGGACGTGCATCCCGGCGGTCGCGCCGGCCAGCAGGTACGAGTGCGCGAGGTTGTTCGCCGCGTCCCCCACGTACGCCAGGGTCCGCCCGGCGGTGCCGCCGCACCGCTCCCGGACGGTCAGCAGGTCGGCCAGGAGCTGGCAGGGGTGGAAGCCGTCGGTGAGCGCGTTGACCACCGGCACGGTGGCCGCGTCGGCGACCTCGGCGATCCGGTCGTCGCCGTGGGTGCGCAGCACGATCGCGGCCACGTACCGGGAGAGCACCCGGCCCGCGTCGCCCAGGGTCTCGCCCCGGCCGAAGTGGGTGACCTGGGTGTCCACCACCAGCGGGTGGCCGCCCAGCTCGGCGATGCCGACGTCGAAGGAGAACCGGGTGCGCAGGCTCTGCTTGTCGAAGAGCACCGCCACCGAGCGCGGTCCGGCGAGGGGCTGGTAACCGAACCGGTCGGCCTTCATCCGGGCGGCCAGGTCCAGCACGGCCGACTGCTCGGCGGGGGTCAGGTCGTCGTCCCGCAACAGGTGCCGGGTCATGCGCTCGTCTCCGGGGTGGTGGTCGGGTCGGTGGCGGGGCTCGACGCGGCGGCCGGGACCGCCGCCGCGTCGAGGGCTGCGGGAAGGGCGGCGAGGAAGGCGTCGGCCTGGTCGGCGGTGAGGATGAGCGGAGGGGCCAGCCGGAGCACGTCCGGTTGCACCGGGTTGACCAGGAACCCGGCGGCCCGCAGTGCCTCGGTGACCGGCTTCGACACCGGTGCGGCGAGCACCACGCCGAGCAGCAGGCCCGCGCCGCGTACCTCGGTGACCAGGGGATGGCCGAGCGCCTCGACGCCCCGGCGGAGCCGTTCGCCGACCCGCTTGACGTGGTCGAGCAGCCCCTCGCTGGCGATGGTGGACACCACCGCGAGCGCGGCGGCGCAGCTGACCGGGTTCCCGCCGAACGTGGTGCCGTGGGAGCCGGGGCCGAGCAGGTCGGCGGCCCGGCCGAAGGCCAGGCAGGCGCCGAGGGGCAGCCCACCGCCGAGCCCCTTGGCCAGGGTGACCAGGTCGGGTTCGACCCCCTCGGCCTGGTGGGCGAACCAGTGGCCGGTCCGGCCGATGCCGGTCTGCACCTCGTCGAGCACCAGCAGCGCGCCGTGCCGGGCGGTGATCCGCCGCGCCTCGGCGAGGTAGCCGACGGGGGGCACGACCACGCCGTTCTCGCCCTGGATCGGCTCCAGGATCACCATCGCGGTGGCGTCGGTGACCGCCGCCGCCAGGGCCGCCGGGTCGCCGTACGGGACGTGGGTGACGTCGCCGGGCAGCGGGCGGAACGGGTCCGCCTTGGCGGGCTGACCGGTGAGCGCCAGCGCGCCCATGGTGCGACCGTGGAAGCCGCCCTCGGTGGCGACCACGTGGGTGCGGCCGGTGAGCCGGGAGAGCTTGAACGCGGCCTCGTTGGCCTCCGCGCCGGAGTTGGCGAAGAAGACCCGGCCCGGCCGGCCGGCGAGGGCGAGCAGCAGCTCGGCCAGGGCCACCGGCGGTTCGGCGACGAACAGGTTGGAGACGTGGCCCAGCGTGGCGACCTGCTTGGACACCGCCGCCACCACCGCCGGGTGGGCGTGCCCGAGCGCGTTGACCGCGATCCCGCCGACCAGGTCGACGTACTCCCGGCCCGCCTCGTCGACCACGACGGCGCCCCTGCCGGCGACCAGCGCCAGCGGCGGGGTGCCGTAGTTGTCCATCATGGTCTGGGTCCAGCGTTCGACGAGCGTGCTCATGGAGTGGTTGTTCCTTCCTGGTGGCCGAGCGCGGACCCGGGGGCTCCGCCCTCCCCGCTCACGACCATCGTTCCGAACCCCTCGGAGGTGAACACCTCCAGCAGCGTGGAGTGGGCGACCCGGCCGTCCACCACGTGCGCGGCGGGCACGCCACCGCGTACCGCTCGCAGGCAGGCCTCCATCTTCGGCGCCATGCCGGACTCCAGCCGGGGCAGCAGCTCCGCCAGGTCGTCGACGGTGATCTCGCTGACCAGGCTGGTGGTGTCCGGCCAGTCCGTGTAGAGGCCGGGCACGTCGGTCAGGACGACCAGCTTGCGGGCCCGCAACGCGACGGCGAGCGCGGCGGCGGCGGTGTCGGCGTTCAGGTTGTGCAGCACCCCGTCGACGTCCGGGGCGACGGTCGAGATCACCGGGATCCGGCCGGCGGCGATCAGGTCGGTCACCGCGGAGACGTCGACCGACGCCACGTCCCCCACCAGGCCGACGTCGACCGGTTCCCCGTCCACCCACGCCGGCCGGCGCACGGCGGTGAAGAGTCGGGCGTCCTCGCCGGAGAGACCGACCGCGAACGGGCCGTGCGCGTTGATCAGACCGACCAGTTCCCGGCCGACCTGCCCGACCAGGACCATCCGGACGACGTCCATCGCCTCGGGGGTGGTGACCCGCAGGCCACCCCGGAACTCGCTGGTGATGCCGAGCCGGCCGAGCATCGCGGAGATCTGCGGCCCGCCGCCGTGCACCACCACCGGCTTCAGTCCGGCGTGACGCAGGAAGACCATGTCGGTGGCGAAGGCCTGCTTCAGCGCCGGGTCGACCATGGCGTTGCCGCCGTACTTGACCACCACGGTGGCCCCGGCGAAACGGGCCAGCCAGGGCAGCGCCTCGATGAGCGTGGCGGCCTTGGCCTGGGCGTGGGCGAGGTCGTTGGTGAGGCTCATGAGGAGTAGGCCGAGTTCTCGTGGACGTACGCGTGGGACAGGTCGTTGGTCCAGACGGTGGCCCGGCCGGACCCGCTGTGCAGGTCGATCCGGATGGTGACGTCGCGGCCGGTCAGGTCGACCTTCGCGCGGTCCTCGGCGGCGGCCCCGCTTCGGCACACCCAGACGCCGTTGACGGCGACGTCGATGCCGTCCGGCTCGAAGGCGGCGGTGGTGGTGCCGACGGCGGCGAGGATCCGTCCCCAGTTCGGGTCGTTGCCGAACAGCGCGGTCTTGACCAGGTTGTTGCGGGCCACCGCGCGGCCCACCTCGACCGCGTCGTCCTCGCCGGCCGCGCCGACGACCTCGATGGCGATCTGCTTGGTGGCGCCCTCGGCGTCGGCGAGGAGTTGCTGGGCCAGGTCGTGGCAGGCGGCGGTGACCGCGGCGGTCAGCTCCGCCTCGGTCGGCTCGATACCGGAGGCGCCGCTGGCCAGCAGGAGCACCGTGTCGTTGGTGGACATGCAACCGTCGGAGTCGATCCGGTCGAAGGTGACCCGGCAGGCGGCGCGCAGCGCGGCGTCGAGCGCGTCGGGCCCGGCGACCGCGTCGGTGGTGAGCACACAGAGCATGGTCGCCATGGCCGGGGCGAGCATGCCCGCGCCCTTGGCCATCCCCCCGACGGTCCAGCCGGTGCCCCGGGTGACCGTGGTCTTCGGTCGGGTGTCGGTGGTCATGATCGCCTCGGCGGCGGCGGTCCCACCGTCGCGGGAGAGTCCCCGGATCGCGGCACGGACGCCGGGCAGCAGCTTCGACATGGGCAGCCGCTCGCCGATCAGCCCGGTGGAGCAGACCGCCACGTCGCCCGCGCCAAGGCGCAGCCGAGGGCTGGCCGAGGTCAGCGCGGCGGCGGTGTGCTCGGCGGTGGCATGGGTGTCCTGGAAGCCGGCCGGACCGGTGCAGGCGTTCGCGCCGCCGGAGTTGAGCACCACCGCGCGGACCACGCCGCCCCGGACGACCTGCTGGGTCCAGAGCACGGGAGCGGCCTTGACCCGGTTGGCGGTGAAGACCCCGGCCACGGTGGCGTCCGGGCCGTCGTTGACGACCAGGGCCACGTCGGAGGCGCCGCCGCTCTTCAGGCCGGCGGCGACGCCGGAGGCCCGGAATCCCCGGGGGACGGTAACCGTCATGGTGTCACTCCGAAGGTCGACAGGCCGGTGGTCTCGGGCAGGCCGAGCATCAGGTTGGCGCACTGGACCGCCTGGCCGGCGGCACCCTTGCCGAGGTTGTCGATCGCGCTGACCACGATCACCCGACCGGTGTCGACGTCGCGGGTGGCCTGGAGGTGGCAGGAGTTCGAACCGAGCGTGGCGGCGGTGTGCGGCCAGCTCCCCTCGGGCAGCACGTGCACGAAGGGCGCGTCCGCGTACGCCTCGGCGAGCACCGCGCGCGGGTCGACGCTCGTGGTGGCCGGTACGGCGGTGACGGTGGCGAGGATGCCGCGCGGCATCGGCGCGAGGACCGGGGTGAAGCTCAACCCGGTCGCGCCGGTGGCCTGCTTGATCTCGGGCACGTGCTGGTGCGCGCCGACCTTGTAGGGCGAGAGGTCGCCCATCACCTCGCTGCCCAGCAGGTGCGCCTTGGCGGCCCGGCCGGCGCCGGAGGTGCCGGAGGCGGCGACCACCACCACGTCGGCGGGTGCGACCGCACCGGCGGCGACCAGCGGCGCGAGCGCGAGGGTGGTGGCCACCGCGTAGCAGCCGGTGGCGGCGACCCGGTCGGCGGCGGCGATCGCCGCGCGCTGGCCGGGCAGTTCCGGCAGGCCGTAGGTCCACGCCCCGGCGTGCGGGCCGCCGTAGTACCGCTGCCAGGCGGCGGCGTCGGCGAGCCGGTGGTCCGCCCCGAGGTCGACCACCTTCACCCCGGGAGGCAGGCTGGCGGCCAACGCCGCCGACTGGCCGTGCGGCAGGGCCAGGAAGACCAGGTCCGCGTCGGCCAGGGCGGCCGGGTCGGTGGCGGCGAGCGTCAGGTCCAGCCCGGCGAGCTGCGGGTGTACGGCGCTGACCGGCTGGCCTGCCTGGGAGTGCGCGGTGGCGGCGACCAGGTCGAACTCCGGGTGCCCGGCGACCAGGCGCAGCAGCTCGCCGCCGGCGTAGCCGCTCGCTCCCGCGACCGCGATTCGGATACCCATACCCACCTCCGCATGACTATACGGAGATCGTAGCGACCGGCCGGGCGCTATGCAAATTCATACGGCGCACTGCATGAACTTGATAACGCGCAGGTGGGGGCGGGCCCGTCGGCGGACCGCCTCCCCGCCGGTTCGGGTGCCTGCAGGGGCCCCTGCTCCGCAAAAAGCGGTAACAAGGGACCCCTGCTACCACCTCAGGCGCCGCGCAGGGTCGCGCCGAAGCGGGACGCCGCGGTGGCGACCGCCGCGTCGCGGGCGGCCACCGCCTCCTCGACGGTCAGGGTGCGCTCGGGGGCGCGGAAGGTGAGCTTGTACGCCAGGGACTTACGTCCCTCGCCGAGCTGAGCGGAGGCGTACACGTCGAACAGCCGGACCGACTCCAGCAGCTCGCCGGCCCCATCGACGAGGGCCCGGCGCACCTCGGCGGCCGGGACGGCGTCGTCGACCACCAGCGCCACGTCGATCAGCGCGGGCGGGAACCCGGAGACCGACGGCGCCGGGACGATCCCGGCCGCCGGCACCGCGTCCAGGTCCAGTTCCATCGCGGCGGTCCGCCGGGGCAGCTCCAGCGTGGCCAGCACCGTCGGGTGCAGTTCACCGGCGTACCCGACGACGGTGTCGTCGACCAGCAGCTGCGCGCAACGCCCCGGGTGCCAGGGGGCGTACTCGGCGGCGCGGACGACGATCCGGTGCTCGTCGATCCCGGCGGCGGCGAGCACCGTACGCCCGGCCTCGACGGCGTCCGCCCAGCTCGCCGGGCGGCCGGGCCCCCACCATCCGGTCGGTTCGACGTCCCCGGCCAGCACCACGGCCACGTGCCGGGGCTGTGCCGGCAGGGTCGCGTCGGCCGCGGCGAAGTCGGCGTCGGAGGGCCGCTGCTCGACCCCCATCGTCGGGGCCGGCCCGGCGTCCGGACGCGGGTGGAACACCAGGCCGGTCTCGTAGAGGGCGAGGTCGCGGTGCCCCCGGCCGACGTTGCGCTTCAGGATGCCCAGCAGCGGGCCGAGCAGCGTGGTGCGCAGCAGCGGCTCCTCCTCCGACAGCGGGTTGGCCAGCCGTACCGCGACCCGACGCGGGTCGTCGGCGGGCAGGCCGAGCTGGTCGGCGAAGCCGGGGGCGACGAACGGCTGCGCGAGGACCTCGACGTACCCCTGCTCGGCCAGCGCCCGGGCGACCGCCCGGTGCCGCCGCTGGGTCACGGTGAGCCCCCGGCCGGGCGGCGCGGTCGGCAACACCGACGGGACCCGGTCGTACCCGTCGAGGCGGACCACCTCCTCGACCAGGTCGGCCGGGTCGGTCAGGTCCGGGCGCCAGGTCGGCGGGACGACGGTCAGCACCGCCTGGCCACCGGCGGCCACCCCGACCGCGCCCGGGTCCTCGGCGAGCCGGTCGACGCCCTGGCTCACCGTGCAGCCGACCTGCTCCAGCAGGGCGACCACCCGGGCCGGCGGGTAGTCCACGCCGACCCGCCGACCCGGCAGGTCGGCCGGCAGGCTCACCGGAGCGGACGGCCGGACGTGGTCGATGTCGAGGATCTCCGCGTCGGCGACGCCGCCGCCGTACTCGGCGAGCAGCCGCACCGCCCGCTCGACGGCGACCAGCGGCAGGGCCGGGTCGACGCCGCGTTCCCACCGCTTCGCCGCCTCGCTGAACAGCTTGTGCCGGCGGGCGGTGCGCCCGACCATCACCGCGTCCCAGTGCGCCGCCTCGAAGAGCACGGTAGTGGTGCCGGCGACCACCTCGCTGGTCTCGCCACCCATCACCGCGGCGAGGGAGATCGGACCGGTCTCGTCGCAGATGACCATGTCCTCCGCGGCCAGGCTGCGGGTGACCCCGTCGAGGGTGGTGAGCTTCTCCCCCGCCTCGGCCCGACGCACCACCAGACCGCCGACGAGCCGGTCGGCGTCGAAGGCGTGCATCGGCTGGCCCATCTCGATCATCACGTAGTTGGTGATGTCGACCGGCAGCGAGATGCTGCGGATGCCGGCGACGGTGAGTCGGCGGCTCATCCACTCGGGGGTCCCGGCGGTCGGGTCGACGCCCCGGACCATCCGGGCGACGAACCGGTCGCAGCCAACCGGATCGCGCACCTCCACCGGGTACGCCGGACGCGGCGTCCCGCCGGGCGCGGGCACCAGACCCGGGTCGCGGAACGGCACCCCGAAGGCGTGCGCCAGCTCGCGGGCGATGCCCCGGACCGACATCTGGTAGCCCCGGTCGGGGGTGATCTCCACCTCGACCACCACGTCGTCGAGCCCGACTACCGGGCGCGCGTCGTCACCGGGCTTGGCCGGGTTGTCGCCGCCGAGCACGATGATGCCCGAGTGGTCGTCACCGAGGCCCAGCTCCTTCGCCGAGCAGATCATGCCGTGGGAGTTGCGCCCGTACGTCTTGCGCGCGCCGATCCGGAAGTCGCCCGGGAGCACCCCACCGGGAAGGATCACCACGACCCGGTCGCCGGGGGCGAAGTTGCGCGCCCCGCAGACGATCTCCTGCAACTCGCCGGTGCCGTTGGCGTCGCCCACGTCCACCCGGCAGAACCGGATCGGCTTCTTGAAACCGGTGAGCTCCTCGATCTCGCGGACCTCACCGACGACCAGCGGCCCGGTG
Organism: Micromonospora echinospora; assembly: GCF_900091495.1. Taxonomy (NCBI): domain Bacteria; kingdom Bacillati; phylum Actinomycetota; class Actinomycetes; order Micromonosporales; family Micromonosporaceae; genus Micromonospora; species Micromonospora echinospora. Next base: position 7,467,146 of record NZ_LT607413.1, read on the forward strand.
ACGGTGGCCCGCAGGTCCACCAGGGACTCGACCTCGATGCCGAGGTCGACCAGGGCCCGCTCCAGGTCGGCCGGGTCGAGGTCGGCGGGCAGGTCGACGTACTCCCGCAGCCAACTGACTGAAACTCGCATGCCTCTAGACCACCGTCTCCGTGTCTCGTTCCCGCATTCCCGTCACGCGCCGGTGCCGAACGCGCGGGTGAACCGCACGTCCCCCTCGGCCATGTCCCGCAGATCGCTGACCCCGTGCCGGAACATGACGGTCCGGTCGATGCCCATGCCGAAGGCGAATCCGGAGTAGACCTCCGGGTCGATGCCGCAGGCCCGCAGGACCCGTGGGTTGACCATGCCGCAGCCGCCCCACTCCACCCAGCGCGGCCCGTCGCGGTGCTCCGGGAACCAGACGTCAAATTCGGCGGACGGCTCGGTGAACGGGAAGTAGTGCGGCCGGAAGCGGGTCTTCGCGCCTTCGCCGAACATCGCCCGGGCGAAGTGGTCGAGGGTGCCGCGCAGGTGGGCCATGGTGATGCCCCGGTCGACCACGAGCCCCTCGACCTGGTGGAAGACCGGCGAGTGGGTGGCGTCGAGTTCGTCGGTGCGGTACACCCGGCCGGGCACCACCACGTAGATCGGGGGCTTGCGGGTGAGCATGGACCGGGCCTGCACCGGCGAGGTGTGCGTACGCAGCACCTGCCCGGAACCCGTCCCGCCACCGGAGCCGCCGGTGGGGGCGACGTGGAAGGTGTCCATCAGGCCCCGGGCCGGGTGGTCGGGGCCGATGTTCAGCGCGTCGAAGTTGGTCCACTCCAACTCGACCTCGGGGCCCTCGGCCACCTCGTAGCCCATTCCGACGAACAGGTCGCTGATCTGCTCCATCAGGGTGCTGATCGGGTGGCGCGCGCCCCGGGGCCGCCGGTCGTACGGGAGGGTGACGTCCACCCGCTCCTCGACGAGCACCCGCGCGGCCCGCTCCCGCTCCAGGATCTCCAGCCGGGCGGCGTAGGCCGTCTCGATGCCCCGGCGGGCCTCGTTGACCCGCTTGCCGGCGTCGGACTTCGCGGCCGGCGGCAGCGCGCCGATCTCCCGGCGCGCGAGGGAGACCGGGGACCGGTCGCCCAGGTGCGCGGGGCGCAGCGCGGTCAGCGCGTCCGGGTCGGCGGCGTCGGCGAACGCCTTCTCGGCGTCGGCCACGGCCGAGGCCAGGGCGGCCGGGTCGAGCAGGGCGACCTGCTTCGGGTCGTACGGATCGTTGCGATAGGTCATGGCGTACGGGCACTCCCTCACGGCGGCGCCGCCCTCACGGGACGGCCAGGCGAGTCTACGGACGCGCGGCTGTGCCGCAGCCCGCCGGTGGGAGGGACGCGCGAAGCAGGTCAGGCCCGCCGCCCGCCGACACCGGCGGGCTGGCTAAAGGAACGCCGAGACGCGTTCACGGGCGGACGCTCTCCTTCGGGGAGGGTCCCCGCGCGGGGGACCGCTGTGCTCTGGCTGAAGCGTACAGGCAGACGGCGGCGGCCGCAGCCAGGTTCAGGCTCTCCGCGCGCCCGTGCAGCGGCACCCGCACCCGGGCGTCGGCGGCCTCGGTCAGCTCGGCGGGCAGGCCCTGTGCCTCGGCGCCGAAGAGCCAGGCGGTGGGGGCGGCCAGCCGGTCGGTGTCGGCGAGGTCGTCGAGGTCGCTGTCGCCGTACCCGGTGGTGGCCAGGACGGTGAGCCCGGCGGCGCGGGACGCGGCGACCACCGCGCCCGGGTCGGCGGCGCGGACCACGTCGACGTGGAAGAGGCTGCCGGCGGAGGCCCGCACGCACTTGCCGTTGTACGGGTCGACGGTGTCCCCGGCGAAGACCACCACCTGTGCCCCGGCCGCGTCGGCGGTGCGCAGCACGGTGCCCGCGTTGCCGGGATCACGGATGCCGGCGAGCACCGCGACCAGCCGGGGGGCGGCGGCGAGCGCCCGGTCGAGGGGGACGTCGAGGTGCCGGCAGACCGCCACGAGTCCCTGCGGGGCGACGGTCTCGGCGAGGGCGGCGAGCGCCTCGTCGGTGACCTCGGAGACCGGCACGTCGGCCGTGGCGGCGCGGGCCGCCAGGTCGCGGTGCCGGTCGAGGGCGGCCGGGGTGCCGAAGAGTTCGACCACCAGGCCGGGGCGGGTCAGGGCCTCCCGGACGGCCTGCGGTCCCTCGGCGAGGAAGCGGCCGGTGGCGTCCCGGTCGCGACGGCGGTGCAGCCGGCGGGCGGCGACGACCCGGGGCGTACGTGGGGTGAACGGACCCGGGACGGCGTCGAGGCGCCTCCCGTGCGCTGGTGACGGCATGGGAGACGCCTCGATGACCGGATGCGGTGGGTCAGGCGGCCTGGGCCGCCGCGCCACCGGTGCCCTCGGCCGCCACGGCGGCGCGGGCGACCTCGACGATGGCAGCGAACGCCGTCGCGTCGTTGACGGCCAGGTCGGCCAGGATCTTGCGGTCGACCTCGACGCCGGCCAGCCGGAGACCCTGGATCAGCCGGTTGTAGGTCATCCCGTTGGCCCGGGCGCCGGCGTTGATCCGCTGGATCCAGAGCTGCCGGAAGTCGCCCTTGCGGTCACGACGGTCCCGGTAGGCGTACTGCATCGAGTGCAGCACCTGCTCCTTGGCCTTGCGGTACAGGCGGGAGCGCTGGCCGCGGTAGCCACTCGCGGTCTCCAGCAGGGTACGACGCTTCTTCTGGGCATTCACAGCCCGCTTGACGCGTGCCATTCAACTACTCCTTACTCAGTGGTCGCGTGGCGCGCGTCAGCGGCCGAGCAGCTTCTTGATTCGCTTGACGTCAGCCTTGGCCAGCTCGACCGTGCCGGTCAGCCGACGGGTCTGGGTGGAGGGCTTCTTCTCCAGGTTGTGGCGCAGCCCGGCCTGCTGGGCAACGATCTTGCCCTTGCCGGTCACCTTGACCCGCTTGCCCATACCCGTGTGGCTCTTCATCTTCGGCATGCGTCTCTCCCCTGTTACTCGCCGGTCGCGCCGGCGGGCCCGGCCGCCTCGGCCGGTGGTGCCTCGGCGGCACCGGCCTCCCGCTCCCGCGGTGCGCCGGACCGGGCTGCCGTGGCGGCGGCCTTGGTGGCACGGTGCGGCGCGAGAACCATGATCATGTTTCGACCGTCCTGCTTCGGAGCGGCCTCGACGTACCCCAGTTCCGAGATCTCCGACTCGAGCCGGCGCAGGAGCCGGTAACCCAGCTCCGGACGGCTCTGCTCGCGACCACGGAACATGATCGTCACCTTGACCTTGTCGCCGGCCTTGAGGAACCGCACCACGTGACCCTTCTTGGTCTCGTAGTCGTGCGGGTCGATCTTGGGCCGGAGCTTCATCTCCTTGATGACGGTCTGCTGCTGGTTACGCCGCGCTTCGCGCGCCTTGAGTGCGCTCTCGTACTTGAACTTGCCGAAGTCCATGAGCTTGCACACCGGCGGGCGCGCCATGGGCGCAACCTCGACCAGGTCCAGGTCGACGTCCGCGGCCAGCTGAAGGGCGCGCTCCAGCGGGACGATGCCCACCTGCTCACCCTCAGGGCCGACCAGTCGGACCTCACGTGCCCGGATCTGCTCGTTCACGCGTGGTTCGACGCTGATGGGGCCTCCTCGAGTCGGTTCTCCTATGCGGCCGACCCCGTGGTCCCCGAATGGGGACCGACCCGGAAAGCAGAAGGCCCCGGCGCATGCCAGGGCCCGCTCGACCGGTCGGCACGATCAATGATCGCGCATCCGGCACCGGGACGTGCCCGGAACCGGTGACCGGACCCGGCCGCCGTCGCGGGCGACTCGGGTGGGAGCAGGCGCTCCACTTCAGGGCTGCTCACAGTTACACGGGCAGCCTGGTCGACAGAGTCACATTACACCCCCGCCGGGCACCGCCCAAATCGACCCGCCCGGCCGGGGCTCAGCTCTGGGCCAGGGTGGCCTGGTGGGCCCGGTGCAGCCGACGCAGCGCGCGGACCCCGTCCACCGCCAGTTCCTTGTCGGCCGCCTGGAGGGCCACCATCGGCAGCAGGTCGTCGTCGTACAGCTCCAGGCTCGCCCAGGGCGCCCCCCGGTCGAACCGCACGTTGCGGACGACGTCCCAGGGCAGCTCGTACGAGCCGATGATGTTGCGCACCCGGACGCCACGCGCGTCGGCCTCGACCCGGGGGCGGGTGAAGAGCAGGGCACCGAGCGCGCCGAGCACACCCAGGCCGATCATGGCCAGTTGGTCGCCGCGTTGGAAGGAGCCGTAACCGTTGCCGGTCGGGCCGTGCAGCGAGGTGGCCACCAGGCTGAAGACCACCACCAGCGCGACGGCGGAGGACCAGCAGACCACCCGGATCCGGCGGGGACGCAGGCGTACCAGGTCGGAATCGCTCACCCCACCAGTCTGCCATCCGGCCCCGGATTCCTCCGCGTCGCCTCGCGCGGCGTCCGACCTCAGGGCCGCCGGTCCGTCGCCGCAGGACGGTGCGCGGCGGTCGTCCCGCCGGTCCGGGGCACCGGCGGGACCGCCCGCGCCCCGCGCCACCGGCCACCCCGACCGGCCACCACGGCGGCGACCAGGGTGAGCACCGCGCCGGCCAGCACCGGCGGTCGCAGCCCCGCGCCGCCGGGCAGCAGCGCGTCGAGCAGCAGGGAACCACCGAGCTGCCCGCCGACCAGCACCAGACCGGTGCGCAGCACCCCGACCGACCGGACCCCGACCAGCAGGGTGACCACGATGGTCACCCCGAGCAGGCCGCCGGTCCAGAGATACCAGTCGCCGGGCCAGCTCGCCGGGGGTCGGGTGAGGGTGCCCGCGACCACCGCGGCGGCGAACACCGCCGCCGTGCTCACCACGAAGTTCACCGCGGTGCCGGCGCCGGTGCCGACGACGGCGGAGACCCGTCCGTTCAACGCCGACTGGAGGGCGACGGCCAGGCCGCCGGCCACGGCCAGCAGGAGCGGGCCGACCGCCAGCTCCCCCACCGGGCGGCCGAGCTGGGCCAGGGTGACCGCCGCCAGGCCGAGCAGCGCGCCGGTGATCCGGGGGCCGGTCAGCGGCAGCCGTCCCACCGGGGCGAGACCGGCCCGGTCGGCGGCGAGCCCGCCGAGGCTGCCGCCGGCGACCTGGGCGATGGTGAAGGCGGCCACCCCGAGCACCGGTACGACGTACGCGGCGACCAGCACGATCGCCGCGCCACCCAGCCCGCCGAGGTACGACCACCAGGGCAACCGGGCGGACCGCAGGTCGCGCAACCCGGCCCGCATCGACGGCAACGCGAGCAGGGCGACCAGGACGAGCACGCTGCCGCCCAGGTTGTTGACGACCGCGGCGAGCACCGGGTCACCGGCGCGCGTCCCGAACTCCGCGTTGATCACGCCCTGGGCCGCCGAGGCCACCCCGCCCAGCGCGACCAGGGCGAGGGCGGCCGTCGGCGGCAGCGGTCTCACAGCCGGCAGGCGTGGATGTTGGTGACCAGGATGGCCCGCGCGCCCACCTCGTAGAGCTCGTCCATGATCCGGTGCACCTCGTCGCGGGCCACCATGGCCTGCACGGCGACCCAGCCCTCCCGGTGCAGCGGGGAGATGGTCGGCGACTCGATGCCCGGGGTGAGGGCGCTGGCCCGCTCCAGCAGGTTCGCCGGCACGTCGTAGGCGAGCATGACGTACCGGCGGGCGACCAGCACCCCGTGCAGCCGGTGCAGCAGCTGGTCCGCCTGGGCGCACGCGGGGGCCTCGGTCCGGCGCACCAGCACCGCCGACGACCGCAGCAGCGGCTCGCCGAAGACCACCAGGCCGGCCTGGCGCAGGGTGGCCCCGGTGGAGACGACGTCGGCGACCACGTCGGCCACCCCCAGGCGGACGGCGTTCTCCACCGCCCCGTCGAGGCGGATGACGTCGGCCCGCACGCCCAGGTCGGCGAGGTACCGCTCGACCAGGCCCGGGTAGGCGGTGGCGATGCGGTGCCCGCCCAGCTTCTGCACGGAGTCGATGTCCTCGCCACGGGCGGCGAACCGGAAGGTGGCCCGACCGAAGTTCAGGTCGACCACCTCCTCGGCCGGCGCGCCGGAGTCGATCAGCAGATCCCGGCCGGTGATGCCCAGGTCGAGGTCGCCGGACCCGACGTAGGTGGCGATGTCCTTGGGACGCAGGTAGAAGAATTCGACGTCGTTGCCCTCGTCCCGGCAGACCAGGTCCTTGGCGTCGGTACGCTGGCGGTAGCCCGCCTCGCGCAGCATCTGGGCGGCCGGCTCGGCCAGGGTGCCCTTGTTGGGAACGGCGACACGCAGCATGACGGAGTGCTCCTTGAATCGATCGTCGCAACCGGTCGGGTGGGGCACTCACAGATGTCGGTAGACGTCCTTCAGATCGAGACCGCTGGCGATCATCAGCACCTGGACCTGGTAGAGCAGCTGGGAGATCTCCTCGGCGGTCCGCTCCGGCCCCTCGTGCTCGGCGGCCATCCACGACTCGGCCGCCTCCTCGACGACCTTCTTGCCGATGAAGTGGACACCCCGTTCGAGCGCGGCGACCGTGCCCGACCCCGGGGTGCCGGCGGCGGCCTTGGCCTGCAGCTCGGCGAACAACTCCTCGAACGTCTTCACGGGAGGCGATTCTTCCAGCCGGGCCGGCCGGCCGGGTGGCCCGGGTCCCGGGCGTCCCGCGTCCGCGTCGCCCGGAACCCCGTCACCGCCGGCCCGCCCTGCTCGGGGGTCAGCCGCCGAAGCCGAGACGGTGACCGTTGGTGGCGCCCAGTCCCCGGATGGCCAGGGCGGCGTCGAGGGCCGCGACGGTGGACGCCCAGCCCTTGTCCTCCGCCGAGCCGGGCAGCCCGGCCCGGTCGCGGGCCTGCTCGATGGTGTCGACGGTGAGCACGCCGTGGGCGACCGGCTTCCCCTCGTCCAGGGCGACCCGGGTCAGCCCGTCGGTGACCGACCGGCAGACGTAGTCGAAGTGGGCGGTGGCCCCGCGCACCACGACGCCGAGGGCGACCACCACGTCGCAGCGGCGGGCCAGCGCCTGCGCCACCACGGGCAGCTCGACCGAACCGGCCACCCGGGCGACCACCGCCCGGGCCCCGCACGCCTCGGCCGCGGCCACCGCCCGGTCGCACATGTGGTCGGTGAGGTCGCCGTGCCAGCGGGCCGCCACCACGCCCACGGTCAGGCCGGCCGCGTCCACCGCGCTCGCCCCGGGTTCGCCGAATCCCGCCATCTCACGCTCCGATCTCGTCGGCCGCGGCCACCCGGCGCAGCGGCGTCTCGGTGACCTCGTCCAGTTCGTCGAGGAGGTGCCCCATCCGGTCCCGCTTGGTGCGCAGGTAGCGCACGTTCTCCGGGTGCGGACGGATGGGCAGCCCCTCCCGACCGGAGATGGTCAGGCCGTAGCCCTCCAGTCCGGCCCGCTTGGCCGGGTTGTTGGTGAGCAGCCGCATCGAGCGCACCCCGAGGTCGTAGAGGACCTGCGCGCCGGTGCCGTAGTCGCGGGCGTCGGCCGGCAGCCCCAGGTCGAGGTTCGCGTCGACGGTGTCCCGCCCCGAGTCCTGGAGCTGGTACGCCTGGAGCTTGTGCAGCAGGCCGATGCCGCGCCCCTCGTGCCCCCGGACGTAGAGCACCACGCCCCGCCCCTCCGTGGCGACGCGGGCCAGGGCGGCGTCGAGCTGAGGGCCGCAGTCACAGCGCAGCGAACCGAAGACGTCCCCGGTCAGGCACTCCGAGTGCACCCGCACCAGCACGTCCCGACCGTCGCCGATGTCGCCCATGACCAGGGCGACGTGCTCGGCGCCGTCGTGCTCGCTGCGGTAGCCCAGCGCCCGGAACACCCCGTGCGCGGTCGGCATCCGCGCCTCGGCGACCCGCTCCACCTGCTTCTCCGTCCGTCGCCGGTAGGCGATCAGGTCGGCGATGGTGACCAGCGTGAGGGAGTGCTCCGCGCAGAACCGCTCCAGGTCCGGCACGCGCATCATGGTGCCGTCGTCGTTGACCAGCTCGCAGAGCACTCCGGCCGGGCGCAACCCGGCCAGCCGGGTCAGGTCGACGGCGGCCTCGGTGTGCCCGGGCCGGCGCAGCACCCCGCCCTCCCGGGCCCGCAGCGGCACCACGTGTCCGGGGCGGGCCAGGTCGGCCGGGCTGGTCGCGGCGTCGGCGAGCAGGCGGATGGTGTGCGCGCGGTCGGCCGCGGAGATGCCGGTGCTGACCCCCTCCCGGGCGTCCACGGTCACCGTGTAGGCGGTGCCCCGCCGGTCCTGGTTGGTGTGGTGCATCGGCGGCAGGTCCAGCCGGTCGCACTCGCTCTCGGTCAGCGGCACGCAGATGTAGCCGGATGTGTGGCGCACCATGAACGCGACCAGCTCCGGGGTGGCCTTCTCGGCCGCGAAGATCAGGTCACCCTCGTTCTCCCGGTCGGCGTCGTCCACCACGACGACCGGCCGGCCGGCGGCGATGTCCGCCACCGCCTGCTCGATGGTTCCGAACGTGGTCATGTCGCAGCCTCCAGGTAGCGGTGCGGGACGGCACTGGCAGCCCGCGCGGTCCGCGCCGAGGTACGCCACCAGCTGGCGAAGCCCCAGGCGCAGAAGAGTCCGTAGAACAGGTACATCGCGGCGGAGGGGTAGAAGCCGCCGCGCAGGAGCAGGGGCACGCCGACCGCGTCCACCGCGATCCAGACCAGCCAGAACTCCACCCAGCCCCGGGCCATGCCGTACGTGGCGAGCAGGCTGCCGACCAGGATCCAGGCGTCCGGCAGCGGCCCCCAGGAGCCGAGCGCGGCGAGCACCGGGTACGCCCCGGCGGTGCCGAGCACGGCGACCGCGAGCATGCCCAGCCGTTCCCGGCCGGTGGCCCAGCGGGGGGCGACCGCCGCCCGGTCCGGCGCGCTGCCGAGCCGGCGGGTCCGCGACCACCGCCACCAGCCGTAGCAGCTGACCGCGAAGAAGAACACCTGTCGCCCGGCCTGCCCGTACAGGTCGTGGGCCTGCGGGGTGGCGAAGACCCCGCCGAGGAAGACGGTCAGCAGCAGGGCGTTGCCGACCATGCCGACCGGCCAGGCCCAGACCAGCCGGCGTAGCCCGAGCAGGGCCGACGCCAGCCCGAAGCCGTTGCCGACGATCTCCCGGACCAGCACCGGGGAACCCGCGACGTCGACCTGGGCGGTGAGCAGCCACGCCAGCGGGTCCATCAGCGGGCTCCGCCGGTGAGCCGGTCGCCGAGCAACCGCTCGACGTACTTGGCGAGCACGTCGACCTCCAGGTTGACCGGGTCGCCGGGACGTCGCACGCCGAGGGTGGTCAGCGCGAGGGTGGTCGGGATCAGCCCGACGGCGAACCAGTCGTCGCCGACCGCGGCGACGGTCAGCGACACACCGTCGACGGTGATGGAGCCCTTCTCCACCACGTACCGGGCCAGGCCGGCGGGGAGGCGGAAGCGGACCGTCTCCCACTTCTCGGCCGGTTCCCGGTCGAGCAGCTCGCCGACCCCGTCGACGTGCCCCTGCACCAGGTGCCCGCCGAGCCGGCTGCCGAGCGCGGCGGCCCGTTCCAGGTTGACCCGGTCCCCGGGGCGCAGCGCGCCCAGCGCGGAGCGGCGCAGGGTCTCCCCCATCACATCGGCGGTGAAGACCTCCCCGTCGACCTCGACCACGGTCAGGCACACCCCGTTGACCGCGATGGAGTCGCCGTGCCGGGCGTCCGAGACGACCAGCGGGCCGCGCACGGCGACCAGCGCCGAGTCGTCCCCGGTCTCGGTCACCCGGACGACCTCACCCAGTTCCTCGACGATGCCGGTGAACATGTCAGCTCTCCCTCTTCCGGGGCAGCGCGGTGATGCGCAGGTCGGGTCCGACCTGCGTGACGTCGACGATCTCCAGGTCGATGGCCTCGCCGATGGTGCGGACGCCGGCGTCGAGCAGGGCGGTCGGTCCGGCCCCGAGCAGCCGGGGCGCGAGGTAGCCGACGACCCGGTCGACCAGGCCGGCGGCGAGGAATCCGCCGGCGAGGCGGGGCCCGCCTTCCAGCAGGACCGCCCGGATCCCACGCCGGTGCAGCGCGGTGAGCAGCGCCGACAGGTCGACCCGGCCGTCCGGGGCCGTGCCGACCTCGGCGGCGGTGGCGATCCAGGTGTCGGCGGCGGCGTCGCGGACCCGGGCGTCGCCTGGGGTACGACCGGCGCTGTCCACCACGACCCGCAGCGGCTGCCGGATCGCGAGGGTGCCGTCGCGCAGGTTGCGCACGGTCAACCGGGGGTCGTCGGCGAGCACGGTGCCGACCCCGACGACGATCGCGTCCACCGTGGCGCGCAGCGCGTGCACGTCCGTCCGGGCCGCCTCGGAGGTGATCCACATGCTGGTGCCGTCCTCGGCCGCCGACCGGCCGTCGAGCGTGGCGGCGTACTTCCAGATCACGTACGGCCGGCCCCGGCGCATCGAGGTGAGCCAGGCGATGTTGCCGGCCTCGGCCTCGTCGGCGCGTACCCCCAGCTCGACCTCGACACCGGCGGCGCGCAGCGTGCCCGCGCCGCCGGAGGCGACCGGGTTGGGGTCCGGCACGGCGACCACCACCCGCCCGATGCCGGCCTGGATCAGGGCGTGGGTGCAGGGGCCGGTGCGGCCGGTGTGGTCGCAGGGTTCCAGGGTGACCACGGCGGTGCCGCCCTTCGCCCGGTTGCCGGCCTGCGCCAGCGCGACGATCTCGGCGTGCGGCCCCCCGGCGTAGGCGTGGAAGCCCTCCCCGACGATCTCACCGTCCGGGTCGAGCAGCACGCATCCGACCACCGGGTTGGGACTGGTGGTGCCCAGGCCCCGGGCAGCCAGCGCGATCGCGCGTCGCATCGCCTCGTCGGTGGAGACGCCGGCCATCGCCTGCCCCTGCTCTCTCGCGCGGTCGGTGCGCGGGCGGGGCGGAAGCGGGCATGCGGCGGCGGAGCCGGGAACGGCGGAGCCGACCCGGCAGGGCCCGGAGGGCAGCCGACAGCGAGCGTCGGCCCCGGGCCTGTCCGTCCCGCGCGCTGTCTCCCATCCGGACTGTCTGGGCGCGGGCTTGCCCGCCCCCAACCGTCGGCCCCGGATTCTCACCAGGTCCACCGGGCGGCCGAGGCCGACCGGGTCGCGGGCTGACCACGGCTCGGGCCGTGGATCACCGCCGGTTCGGAATTACACCGAGTCCCGCCAGCGCGTGGTGGGTACGAGGGAAGTCTTACACGCCGACCCGGGGGGTCCGCCACCCCGGCGAGCTACCTCACAGCTTCGCGGGGTGGCTGGCCCCCACGGTCAGGGAATTCCCCGCCGCCGGTCCACGGCAACGTACGAGCCGGGTTGGCTCTTGGCCACCGTCTTCATCTCGGAGGCGACCGCGATGGCCTCCAGGGGGTCGGTGAAGCGCTTCCGGCTGTCGGAGAGGGAGACCCCGATGGAGAGGGTGACCAGGGCGGCCCGGCGGATGTTGCCGCGCCGGTCCTTCAGCTCGACGTAGCCGCGCTCGGCGTCGGAGGGGTCGTAGAGCTTGTCGGCGGCGTTCTCGAAGTCGACCACCGCGCGGGAGGTGAGCGGGCGCACCTGCTCGGGGGTGCAGACGATGACGAAGTCGTCGCCGCCGACGTGCCCGAGGAAGGCCGGCGGGAGCCCGATCGACACCACCGCCCGGTGCAGGCTGCGGGCCAGCGCGGAGATGAAGTCGTCGCCCCGGACGAAGCCGTACCGGTCGTTGACGCTCTTGAACCGGTCGATGTCGATGTAGCCGACGGCGTAGTCGGTGCCGCTGCGCACCCGGTCGCTGATCTCCCGGCGGATCCGGCTGTTGCCGGGCAGCCCGGTCAGCGGGGAGACCTCGCGGAACTCCTTGTTACGGCGCAGGGTGGAACTGACCCGGGCCACCAGTTCGGCGGTGTCGAAGGGCTTGACCAGGTAGTCGTCCGCCCCGGCGCTGAGCCCGTGCACCTTGTCGACGGTCATCCCCTTGGCGGTCAGCATGATCACCGGCAGGGCGGACGTCAGCGGGTTCGCGCGCAGCCGGCGGGTCAGTTCCAGGCCGTCGATCCGGGGCATCATCAGGTCGACCACGGCCAGGTCCGGCCGCTGCCGCTCGATCACCTCGAGCGCCTCCTGCCCGTCGGCGGCGTGGATCACCTCGAAGCCGTGCAGCCGGAGGTTGAACTCGACGAACCGGGCGATGTCCTCGTCGTCGTCGACGACCAGGATGACGTCCGGACCCTCACCGGCGGGCTCCACCGATCAGACCCCGGCCGCCGCGCGTCCCGCCAGCGCACGCAGGTGGCGTACCGCCTCGGCCGGGTCGTCGGCGCCGTAGACGGCCGTGCCGGCGACGAAGGCGTCCGCGCCGGCCTCGGCGGCCTGCGCGATGGTGTCCGCGGCGATCCCCCCGTCCACTTCGATGCGCAGTTCCAGGTGGCCGGCGGCGACGTGCCGGCGGGCGGTGCGGACCTTGTCCAGCAGGTTCGGGATGAACCGCTGCCCGCCGAACCCGGCCTTGATCGTCATGATCAGCAGGGTGTCGAAGCTGGGCAGGATCTCCAGGTACGGCTCGATCGGGGTGTCCCGGTCGATCGCCAGTCCCGCCTTGGCCCCGGCCGAGCGCAGGTCCCGCGCGAGAGCCACCGGGTTGTCGCAGGCCTCGGCGTGGAAGGTGACGTTGTACGCCCCGGCGTCGGCGTATCCGGGAGCCCAGCGTCGCGGATCCTCGATCATGAGGTGCACGTCGAACGGCAGCGCGGTCACCGCCCGCAGGCTCTGCACCACGGGCAGCCCGATGGTCAGGTTGGGCACGAAGTGGTTGTCCATCACGTCCACGTGCAGCCAGTCCGCGGCGTCTTCCACGGCGCGCACCTCGTCGGCGAGGCGGGCGAAATCGGCGGCGAGGATGCTGGGCGCGACGATCGGGGGCGGTACGGTCACCGGCCCAGTGTACGAACGCCCCCGACACCCGTGCCGTAGGCACCCGCGCCGTGGCCCGCCCCGGACAGCGGAGCGGAGCCGAGGGCCGGCACGGGAGGACCGAACGATGCGACGGTGGTGGGGGCGCCGTCCACCACCGTGCCGCACCGCGTGGTAGCGCTCGTCACCAAACACCCGGGGCGGACCGCCGACGGTCCCACCAGGACGGTCGGTGCCCGCGCGGCCGGTTCCGGTGCCGTATGCTCCTGCGCCGTGGCCCGCCCCGCGCACCGGGGCGGCGTCGACACCACGGCACGGGAGGTCGGGTCATGCGACGGTGGTTGAGGGCGTGCGCTCTGGGTGGGGTGGCTGCGCTGGCTCTGGCCGGCTGCGGCGTGCCGGAGGGCACCGACGGCGACCTGGTCGACGACTGGGCCGGCCTCGCCACGCCGAAGATCTTCCAACCGGCCGCCGACACCTGCCACCCGGACGAGACGGAGGTCGGGTACCTCAGCTCGTACGGCCCGGTGCCCTGCGACCAGTCGCACGAGACCGAGACGGTGCACGTGGGCACGTTGCCCGCCGAGCACACCAACGGCGCCACGGTCCCGTCGGCCGGCTCGCCGGCCCGCCTGGCCGCGTACGCCGAGTGCGAGAAGGCAGCGAACCGGACGCTCGGCGCGGACTGGCGCTCCGGGCGGGTGACCCTGTACACCATCCTCCCGTCCGAGTACGGCTGGAAGGGCGGCGCGCGGTGGTTCCGCTGCGACGTCGCCGAGGTCAACCGCCTCGACGGCCCGGAGGTGAAGCGCCGGACGGGCACCCTGAAGGACGCCCTGGCCGGCACCGCGCCCCTCGCCCACCGTTGCTTCAACGTCAAGCTGGCCAACGACAAGGTCGACGACATGGCCGAGGTGTCCTGCACGACCCGGCACGACGCCGAGTTCGTGGGCATCTACAAGGACACCGCCGGTGACCACGACGAACTGGTCAAGGGCAGTACGCGCGTCCACCGGCGGTGCCAGGCCATGGTCGCCTCGTACGCGAAGGTGCCCGACGACAGCAACCTCAAGTACCGGACCGGAACGATCTACTACCACCCCTCGGCGGAGGAGTGGAAGGACGGCAACCGTGGGGTCCAGTGCTTCCTGTGGCTCAGTGACCGCAGCCTGACGCGCTCGGTCAAGGGCGGCGGCACCAAGGTGCTGCCCATCCGCTACGCCTGAGCCGGCAGCGCCGGTCCGCCGTTCCCGTGACGCCGGGGAGCGGCGGATCGGCACGCCCGCGTCGCTTCCGTGACCCGTCCGCCCGGGCCGGTCGTGGAAGCGCGGGGTGGGACCGCCGGCCCCACCCCGCCGGAACCGGAGACCCGGTCAGCCGCGCCGCAGCACCGCGAGGAACATCGCGTCCGTGCCGTGCCGGTGCGGCCAGAGCTGCACCGTCGGCCCGGCCCCGAGACCCGGCATCCCCGCCGGCAGCAGCGGGCGGGCGTCGACGAAGTCCACCGGCGCCCCGCAGCGGCGGGCCGCCTCGGTGACCGTCACGTGCGTCTCCACCACGTGCGGCGAGCAGGTGACGTAGGCGACCAGCCCGCCGGGGCGGGTCGCGCGCAGGCCGGCGGTGAGCAGTTCCCGCTGGAGCCGGGTCAGTGGCGGCAGGTCCGACGGCTGGCGACGCCAGCGCGACTCCGGCCGACGGCGCAGCGAACCGAGGCCGGTGCACGGCGCGTCCACCAGCACCCGGTCGAAGTGCTCCTCCGGCAGCTTCGGGTCGGCGCCGACCGTCCGCCCGTCGGTGTGCAGCACGTTCACCGGCAGCCCCCGGGTGGCCCGCTCGACCAGGCGGGCCCGGTGTTCGGCCACCTCGACCGCGGTGACCCGGGCGTCGCGCTGCACCGCGAGCGCGCCGAGCAGACCGGTCTTGCCGCCGGGACCGGCGCAGAGGTCCAGCCAGCGGCCGTCCGGCCCGTCCAGCGGCCCGGCGGCCAGCGCCGCCGCCACGAGCTGCGAGCCCTCGTCCTGCACGTGTGCCCGGCCCTGCGCCAGCGCCGGCAGGTCACCCGGCGCGCCACCGGATAGGTACACCGCGTACGGCGAGAAGGCCCCCGGCGCGCCACCGACCTCGTCGGCCAACTCCGCCGGGTCGGCCAGCCCCGGACGGGCGCACAGGTGCACCGGCGGGGGCTGGTTGTCCTCGATGAGCAGGCGGGTCGTCTCGCCCAGGTCACCGCCGAGCGCCTCGCGGAACGCCCGGACGATCCACTGCGGGTGGCTGTGGGCCAGGGCCAGGTGCCCGACCGGGTCGTCCGCCATCGACGGGGCGATCCGGTCGATCCAGGCGTCGGCGTCCCGGCCGGCGACCTCGCGGAGCACCGCGTTCGCGAACCCGCTCGCGCCGTAACCGACCGTCTTCACCAGATCCACCGTGGCGGAGACGGCCGCGTGGGCCGGCACCCGGGTGTGCAGGAGCTGGTACGCGCCGAGCCGCAGCGCGTCCCGCACCGGCGGGTCGATGCGCTCCACGTCCCGGCCCGCGGCGTCGGTGAGGATGGCGTCCAGGGTGCCCACCGCACGCAGGGTGCCGTAGGTCAGCTCGGTGGCGAAGGCCGCGTCCCGGCCGTACAGTCCCGCGTCCCGCAGGATCGCCGGCAACACCAGGTTGGCGTACGCGTCGTCGCGGTGCACCGCCGCGAGCGCGTCGTACGCGGCCCGGCGCGGCCGGTCCACCACGTCGGTGCGGCCCGTGCGCCCGCCGCCGCGCCGGTCGCCGCCCGGACGGGCACCGTCCCGGCCGTCCCGTGGGTCACGCCGGCGGTCGCCGCGCCCCGGCTCGGAGCCCGGACCGGACCGGACCGGACGTGGGTACTGTCGTTCCCCCGGCCCGGTCACGCGAACTGCTCGCCGGTCTCGACCCGGACGCCCCGCGCCCAGTCGGTGGCCGGCATCGGCTTCTTGCCGGCAGCGCGTACCTCGCCGAGCGTCACCGGGGTGGTGGCCGTGCCGGCCAGCACCCGCCGACGCTCCACGAGCAGCTCGCCGGGCTTCAGCTCCGGAGCGTCGGCCGCCGGCCGCACCGGACCGAGCTTGACCCGGTCGCCCCGGAAGGTCGTCCACGCGCCGGGTGCCGGGGTGCAGGCACGGATCCGCCGGTCCACGGCGAACGCCGGCTCGGTCCAGCGGACCTGGGCGTCCTCGACGGTCAGCTTCGGCGCCAGGGACACCCCGTCGGCCGGTTGCCCGACGGCCCGGGCGGTGCCGTCGGCGATCGCGTCGAGGACCGCCACCAGCAGGCCCGCGCCGGAGACGGCGAGCCGCTCCAGGAGGTCGCCGGAGGTGTCCTGCGGCGCGATCCGGTCGGTGAGGGTGCCGTAGACCGGACCGGTGTCGAGCCCCTCCTCCAGTTGGAAGACGCTCGCCCCGGTCAGCTCGTCGCCGTGCAGGACGGCGTGCTGCACGGGGGCGGCCCCCCGCCAGGCGGGCAGCAGCGAGAAGTGCAGGTTGATCCAGCCGTGGGTGGGGATCTCCAGCGCGACCGGGGGGACCAGCGCACCGTACGCGACCACCGGGACACAGTCCGGGGCGAGCGCACGCAGCCGGTCGAGGAACTCCGGCTCACGCGGACGGGCCGGGGTGAGCACCTCGACGCCGTGCGCGTCGGCCCACGCGCCGACCGGGGAGCGGGACAACCCGCGTCCGCGTCCGGCCGGGGCGTCCGGGCGGGTGACCACGGCGACCAGCTCGTGGCGGGAGGCGGCGACCGCTTCCAGGGCGGGGACGGCGACGGCCGGCGTGCCGGCGAAGACCAGACGCATGGTCACCGCCCCAGACCGAAGGGGCTGGCGACGCCGTGCGGGTTTACCTTGACCACCGGCGGGGCGGCGGCGTCGTACCACTCGGCCTGACGGATCGCCTTCATCGCCTCCTTGCGGCCGGGGGCGTCCAGCCGGTCGATGAAGAGGACCCCGTCGAGGTGGTCGGTCTCGTGCTGCACGCAGCGTGCCATCAGGCCGGTGCCGACGATCTGCATCGGGTCGCCGTACGCGTTGAACCCCTTGGCGATCACGTTCTGCCGGCGCTTCGTGTCGAAGTAGAGGCCGGGGATGGACAGGCAGCCCTCCGGGCCGTCCTGTTCCTCCTCGTCGGGGAACTCCAGCACCGGGTTGACCAGGTGCCCGAGCACGTCGTCGACCTCGAAGGTGAACACGCGCAGGCCCACGCCGAGCTGCGGGGCGGCCAGACCGGCTCCGTTCTGCTCCCGCATCGTGTCGGTCAGGTCGGCGACGAGCTTGCGCAGCTCGACGTCGAAGTCGACCACCGGATCGGCCGGCGTGCGCAGCACCGGATCCCCGAACAGACGGATGGGCTGGACGGTCACGCGGGGTGGCTCCTTCGTCGACGGGACGGAACTCGTGCCGTACCAGTCTACGGAGTCCCCGGGCCGGCCCCGGTCGGCGTACCACGTTCCCCGGCCGACACACGCGCGATCCGCCGGCGTTCGGCGCTGGTGGTCGCCACCGTGCGCCGGGGCTCGACGCCGGTGGCCTGGTGGGGGCGGGTGACGGTGGTCACCGGCAGCGTGGCGTAGCCGCGCAGGGTCAGCCGGGCCCGGTGCCGGGGCTCGCCGGCCAACGCCAGGTCGGGCAGCGCCCGCAGCAGCAGCGGAAAGGCGATCCGCGCCTCCAGCCGGGCCAGCGCCGCGCCAAGGCAGTAGTGCGGTCCTCCGCCGAAGGAGAGCGGCTGGTTCTGCGGCCGGGTCGGGTCGAACCGGGTCGGGTCGGCGAACCGCTCCGGATCCCGGTTGCCCGCGCCGAGGAGCAGCAGCACCTCACCGCCGGCCGGGACCGGCACCCCGCCCGGCGCGACCGGGACGCTGCTGATCCGGCTGGTCACCTGCACCGGGGAGTCGATCCGGAGCAGTTCCTCCACGTACGCCCCGGCGAGGTCGGGGTTGTCGCGCAGCGCGGCGGCGTGCGCCGGGTGCCCCAGCAGCACCACCAGCCCGTTGCCGAGCAGGTTGGTGGTGGTCTCGAACCCGGCGACCAGGAGGACCACCAGGTTGGCCAGGAGTTCCTCGGCGTCCAGCCGGCCGACCTCGGCGTCGTGCGCCTGGACCAGGGCGGTGGTCAGGTCGTCGGCCGGGGTCCGGCGACGGGCCTCGACCAGGTCCCGGAAGTAGTCGCGCAGCGCCACCGCGCCCCGGTCGGCCACGGCCAGCTCCGCCTCGGAGATCTCCGGTTCCAGGACGACGGTGAGGTCGGCGGTCCACGTCCGGAACGCGCTCCGGTCCGCCTCGGGCACGCCGAGCAGGGCACAGATCACCCCGATCGGCAGCGGGTAGGCGAACGCGTCCAGCACGTCGACGGTGGTGCCGTCGCGGCCCCGCTCCGCCATCGCCGCGACCAACGCCGCCGCCTGGGCGGTGACCACCTCCCGCAGGGCGGCGACCCGGCGCGGGGTGAACGCCCCGGCGACGATCTGCCGCATCCGGCCGTGGTCGGGCGGATTGGCCCGCAGCATCGACCGGGCGATCGAGGCGACCGCCGGGCTCTCCGCCCAACCGGCCACCGTGGTCTGCGGCAGTGGCTCGTAACTCACCACGTACCGGGGATCACGGAGCACCTCGTCGATCACCGCGTACCCGGTGGCCACGTGCAGCCCCGGCCACGCCTCGACGACCGGGCCGTGGGCGCGGAGCCGTTCGTACGCCGGATAGGGGTCGAGGCGTCCCTGCGGTGACAGCAGGAGCGTCATCGCCTCGGCAACGTCCACGGCGAACCTCCATCGACGGCGTCCGGGACCTCATCATGCCCCGGTCACCGACGGTGCCGATGCAATGACGCGCCGTGAATGTGGGCCGAAAAGCCGGAGGTCAGGCTCCGGCGACCGGGTCGCCGGCCAGCACCGCGTCGGGGGCCCGCAGGGCGTGCTCCGGCAACGGAAGCTCGATCTTGTGGGCGGCCTCCCAGTCGTGCACCGTGCCGGCCCGGCACTGCCGGGTGAAGTACTCGGTCGCGGTGAGGCCACCGACGACGGGCTCGTCGGCCTCGGCGACCAGCCGGGCGGGCACCAGCGTGAAGCCGTTCTGGAGTGCGGCGCTGAGCCGCCGGTGGCCGTCCACGACGAAGAAGTACTCCCCGGAGTACCCGATGCTCAGCGGCTCCAGCGCCCGGTCGCCGGCGGCGCCGACCGCGCCGACGAAGTCGCCCTCCCAGAGCCCGCGCAGGTTCTGCACGTCCTCGGTGGGGTAGACCCGGGCCGGGTCGAGCAGCAGCAGCGGCGGGGCGTCCCGGAGCACGTCGGCGGCGAGGCGTCCCTCGTACGCGTCGACGATGTGCGCGATCACCTCGGCCGGGGCGGCCCGGGTGGTGTCGCAGACCAGGTCGTAGTTGCGCAGCCGGGCCTTGTCCACGCCGTAGCGGACCAGGAAGCGGTTCCGTTCGCTGTCGCTGCGCTCCTTGAGCTTGGCCTTCGCCTCCTCCAGGGAGGTGTAGCTCTCCGCCGGGCCGGACGGGCGCAACAGCACGCGTCGGGCCGCCTCCCCCGGCTCTGTGATCATGTGCACCTTGAGCGCGTCGGTGAAGAAGTGCCAGGCCAGCCGGGAGTCCATCACCAGCGGCTCGCCCGAGGCGGCGATGTCCCGCTGGAGCTGGTCGACGTAGCCGTCGACGGCCTGGTCCAGCTCGGCGTGCAGGTTGAGCTGGAGCGCGGTCATCTGCCGTTCCTGGGCCATCTGCCGGTAGAGGTCGCCGACGCTGACCCGCCGCATGCCGAGCCGCTCGGCGATCTCGACGGAGACGGTGCTCTTGCCGCTGCCGAGATCACCGTTGAAGACGATCGATTGACGGACGGTCACGACTGATCCACCTCTGATCACCGGCTGGTTGACATCATCGATGCGGCGTCGCCCCGCCGCGCTCCGGCCACCGTCGCGCCGCACCGGCGCAGGCAATGAGGGGCGATGCTACCACGGCCCCGCCAGGACTTTCCCGGCGAACACCCCACACCGGAGGAGATCAGAACAGCTCCAGCGGGTCCACCTGTACCCGGACCGGGTCGGCGGCCTTGCGGGCGGCGCGGACCCCGGCCGCGACGTGCAGCGCCTCCGCGAGCGCGGCGGCCCGCGACCGGGGCACCCGGATCAGCATCCGTTCCCGGTCGTCGTCGGCCGGGACCGGACCGAGCACCTCGGCCTGCTCGGGAAGGCGCGCCTCGGCGAGCAGCTCGGCCACGGCCGGGGCCGTACCGGTGACGCTCGCCATCCGCACCGCCGGCGGGAACCCCAGCTCCCGTCGCTCGGCCAGCTCCCGGGCGGCGAACCAGGCCGGGTCCCAGCGCAGCAGCGCCTGCACCGGGGCGAGCCCGCCGTCGGCGACCACCACCACCCGACCGCCGGCGGTCGCCGGCCGGGCCAGCGCCGCTGCGGCCAGCCACCGCCGCAGCGCCTCCTCGCCGGCCCGCAGGTCGGCCCGGGTGAGCAGGGCCCAGGAGTCCAGCAGCAGCACCGCGCCGAAGCCACCGTCGGCGACCGGCTCGGCGCCGGGGGTGGCCACCACGAGGCCCGCGCCGCCGGGCACCCGGGTGAGCACCTCCTCCCGCCCGGAGGTGCGCACCGGCACCCCGGGGAAGGCCCGACCCAGCTCCTCGGCGGTCCGCCGGGCGCCGACCACCGCGGCCCGCAGCCGTCGACCGCCGCACTCCGGGCAGGCGTACGCGGCGCTGACCCGGCCGCACCAGCGGCAGACCGGTGTCCCCCGGGCGGAGGGCAGCGCGAGCGGCCCCGCGCAGTGCGGGCACCGGGCCGGGGCCCGGCAGTCGGCGCAGGAGACCGAGGGCAGGTAACCACGGCGGGGCACCTGGACCAGCACCGGCGCGTCGGCGCGCAACGCGTCCCGTGCGGTGGTCCAGGCCAGGCTGGGCAGCCGGGCGGTGGCGGCGCCCGGGTCACGGGCCAGTTGCGGGTCGTCGCCGGTCGGCGCGACGGCCGGGGTACGCGCCCGTACCGTGGCCCGGTCCGGGACCACCTCCCGCGCCCAGCCGGTCTCCACCAGCAGTTGCGCCTCGGCGGTCCGGGCGTGCCCGCCGACCAGGGCGGCGGCCCCACCGAGCTGGGCGCGGGTGAGCAGCACCTCGCGGGCGTGCGGGTACGGTGACCGGGGCTCGGCGTGCAGGTCGTCGCCGTCGTCCCAGATCGCCACCAGGCCGAGTCGCTCCACCGGGGCGAACATCGCCGCGCGGGTGCCGATGACCACCGGCACCCGGCCCCGGCGGGCGGCGAGGAAGGCCCGGTAGCGGCGGGCCGGACCGAGGGCGGCGGAGAGCCGGACGTGCCGGTCCGGGCCGAGCGCCCCGGTCAGCGCCGCGTCGAGCCGGTCCAGGTCGCGGGCGTCGGCGACCACCGCGACCACGCCCCGGCCACCGCGTACGGTGGCCGCCGCCGCCTCGGCGACGCGGGCCGGCCAGTCCTCCCCCGGCAGCGCGGACCAGACCGCGCGGGGGGCCCGGCCGTCGGCGAGCGCCCGCAGGAAGCCCGGCCCGGCCGGGTACGCGCCCCAGCCGTCCGCACCGGTGGGCGGATCCGGCACGGCGGGCCCGGTCGTGCTGCGCGGGATGCGCGGGGTCCGGGCCTCGTCGGCCGGGACGTCAGCGGGCGGGACGTCGGCGGGCGTGGGCTCCTCGGGCGGGGTCTCCTTCTCCACCCGGGCGTGCCGGGGCGGCACCGCGAGGCGGAGCACGTCGGCGAGGCTGCCGGCGTACCGGTCGGCGACCGCCCGGGCCAGCCGGGCGATCTCGGGCGCCAGCACCGGTTCCGGCGAGACGAGCTTCTCCAGGTACGCCAGCCGGCCGGCGTGCCCGGACCGCTCGGTCCGCTCCAGCAGCCAGCCGTCGACGAGTTGGCCGGCGAAGCGGACCTTCACCCGGGTCCCGGGCACCGCCGTCGCGGCCAGTTCGGCGGGGACCAGGTAGTCGAAGGGCCGGTCCAGGTGGGCCAGGGGCACGTCCACGCAGACACGAGCGACCGGCGACCCGTCAGCGGGTCGCCGGTCGGTGTGCCTGCTGGGGGTCAGGCTCCTGCGGCCGACTTGAGGTCGGCGGCGCGGTCGGTGTTCTCCCAGGTCAGTTCGGGTAGGTCCCGGCCGAAGTGGCCGTACGCGGCGGTCTGCCGGTAGATCGGCCGGAGCAGGTCCAGGTCCCGGATGATCGCCGCGGGACGCAGGTCGAACACCTCGTTCACGGCCTTCTCGATCCGCTCGACCGGCACGTTCTCCGTGCCGAACGTCTCGATGAACAAACTCACCGGATGCGCCTTACCGATCGCGTAGGCGACCTGCGTCTCACAGCGCTCCGCCAACCCGGCGGCGACCACGTTCTTCGCCACCCACCGCATCGCATAAGCCGCCGACCGGTCGACCTTCGAGGGGTCCTTACCGGAGAACGCCCCACCACCGTGCCGGGCGTACCCACCGTAGGTGTCCACGATGATCTTCCGACCGGTCAGGCCGGCGTCACCCATCGGCCCACCGATCTCGAACCGACCCGTCGGGTTCACCAACAACCGGTACCCGTCAGTGTCCAACCCCAGGCCCTCGACCTCGGGGGCGATCACATGGTCCCGCACGTCCGGCGTCAACAACGACTCCAGACTGATGTCCGCCGCATGCTGCGAGGAGACGACCACCGTGTTCAGACGGACCGGCCGCAAACCCTCGTACTCGATGGTCACCTGCGTCTTACCGTCCGGACGCAGATACGGAATCGTCCCGTCCTTCCGCACCGCCGACAACCGCCGCGCCAACCGATGCGCGAGAGCGATCGGCAGGGGCATCAACTCCGGGGTCTCCGCACACGCGAACCCGAACATCATGCCCTGATCCCCGGCGCCCTGCGCATCCAACGCCGACTCCGACGAACCCGTCCGCAACTCGAACGCGTTGTCCACACCCTGCGCGATATCCGGCGACTGCGCCCCGATCGACACACTCACCCCACACGACGCCCCGTCGAACCCCTTCCGCGACGAGTCATAGCCGATCCCCAGGATCGTCTCCCGCACGATCGCCGGAATGTCCGCGTACGCCTTCGTGGTCACCTCACCCGCGACGTGCACCTGCCCCGTCGTGATCAACGTCTCCACCGCGACCCGCGAACGCGGATCCTGACTCAACAACGCATCCAGAATCCCATCACTGATCTGATCAGCGATCTTGTCCGGGTGGCCCTCCGTGACCGACTCGGACGTGAACAGGCGGCGTGTCACGGCACTCCTAAGTTGTGAAGGGGTCGTTCCGCGGCAGTGTAGTCATTACCGCCCATCGTGTGGGGTGCTCTCCGGATCACACAGGGGTCGTGAGCCGGGGCACCACGAGATCCCAGACGTCGTCGGCCAGGTCCTCCTTGGTGCGTTCCGGGATCACCCGGGTCGAACCGTCCGCACCGACGACGGTCGCCGCGTTCGTCTCGGCGCCGAAGACCTTGTCCACGCCGACCTCATTGATCACGATGAGGTCCGCGCGCTTGCGGGCGAGCTTCGCCCGGCCGTTGGCCTCCGCGTCGCCGGTCTCGGCGGCGAACACCACCAGCACCTGTCCCGCCCGACGGCGCCCACCCCACTCCGCGGCGATGTCCGGGTTGGTCACCAGCTCGATGGTGGGGGCGCCGCCGTCCTCCGACTTCTTGATTTTGCCAGGCGCGTAGGTCGCCGGACGGAAATCGGCCGGAGCCGCCGCCATCACCACCACGTCGGCCGTCTCGGCCGCCGCCAGGGTGGCCGTGCGCAGCTCCTCGGTGGTGCCGACCCGGACCAGGTCCACCCCGGCGGGGTCGGGGAGCGAGACGTTGGCGGCGATCAGGGTCACCCGGGCGCCCCGGGCGACGGCGGCGCGGGCGAAGGCGTACCCCTGTTTGCCGGAGGACCGGTTGCCGAGGAAGCGCACCGGGTCGAGCGGCTCACGGGTGCCGCCGGCGGTGACCACCACCCGACGTCCGGCCAGGTCGGCGGGGGCGTCGGAACCCCGGCGCAGCGCGCGCCGCGCCACCGCGAAGATCTCGGCCGGGTCGGGCAGGCGGCCCTTGCCACTGTCGGCACCGGTCAACCGGCCGACCGCCGGCTCGATCACCAGGACGCCCCGGGCACGCAGGGTGGCCACGTTCGCCACGGTGGCCGGGTTCTCCCACATCTCGGTGTGCATCGCCGGAGCGAGCACCACCGGGCAGCGCGCGGTCAGCAGGGTGTTGGTGAGCAGGTCGTCGGCGAGCCCGTGGGCCGCCTTGGCCAGCAGGTCGGCGGTGGTCGGCGCGACCACGACCAGGTCGGCCCGCTGACCGAGACGGACGTGCGGCACCTCGTGCACGTCCGTCCAGACGTCGTCGGCCACCGGTTGACCGGAGAGTGCCGCCCAGGTCGGCGCCCCGACGAAGCGGAGCGCCGACGCGGTCGGCACGACCCGGACCCGGTGGCCCGACTCGGTGAAGAGCCTCAGCAGCTCACATGCCTTGTAGGCGGCGATGCCGCCACCGACCCCGAGGACGATCTCGGCGGACATCGGCGCGGGGGCGGGTTAGGGCTGGTCGGTCGGCTCGGCGGTGAGCAGACCGGCGTTGATCTCGCGCATCGCGATCGAGAGCGGCTTCTCCTGGGGGGTGGTCTCCACGAGCGGGCCGACGTACTCCAGCAGGCCCTCACCGAGCTGGCTGTAGTAGGCGTTGACCTGACGGGCGCGCTTGGCGGCGAAGATGACCAGCGCGTACTTCGAGGAGGTCTTCTCCAGCAGCTCGTCGATCGGCGGGTTGGTGATGCCCTCGGGGTTGGCGATGGTTCCCACGAATTTGAACCTCTGCGTCTGAGTGGACCGGCCGGGGCGCGGCGGGCGGTCAACCGCGCGGTCTCGGCTGGACCGGTGCCGGAAAGGACGAACCGAGCAATCCTACCAGCTCGCCCGTGACCCGTTCGAGCAGGTCGTGCCGGAGGGTCAGCTCGAACGCGGCGGCGGTCCGCGCGTCGGGACGGAAACCGGGCGGGACGAGCAACACCAGACGGGCGTCCGGTTCGACCTCGCGCACGCGCAGCGCGCCGTCCGGGTCGAGCGGGAGGAGGACCGGACGCCCGGCGACGAGCCGGGCCCGTACCGGGCGGTGCGGTGTCCCCCGCAGGTACGGTCCGACCCGGCTCCACTCGATCAGTCGCCCTTCGGCGACCAACCGGGCGAATCCGGCCGGGTCGAGGAAGATCCGGTCCACCCCGTGCACCTCGTGCCCGCGTCGCGGCCGGGTGGTGGCCGGCACGGGCGTCCACGTCGCCGGGAAACGCGCCCGGACCGCCTCGACCACACTGGCCCGGCCAGCCCCGGAGGGGCCGGCGAGGACAGTCAGCCGAGCCGCCGGGCGCGTCTCGTCAGCCGTGCTCACCGCTTGTTTGTACCCGCTGTCACGGGTCAGTTCCCGGCGAACTCTCCAAGCAGAGCCTTGCGCTGCTGGTCACCGAGGCCACGCAGCCGGCGGCTGTCGGCGATCTTGAGCTTCTCCATGATCTGGGTCGCCCGGATCTTGCCGATGCCCGGCATGGCCTGGAGGACGGCCGAGACCTTCAGCTTGCCCACGACGTCGTCGGCCTCAGCCCGCTCAAGGACGGAGGCGAGGGTGGTCTTGCCCTGCTTGAGCTGCTCCTTCAGCTCAGCACGGGCCTTGCGGATCTCCGCGGCCTTCTCCAGCGCGGCCGCGCGCTGCTCAGGGGTAAGTGACGGGAGCGGCACCAGTTCTCCTCAGGTCCCTATCGCGGCGGGCGGGACGCACCGCCGCTTCTGTGAAACGTGGTGTCGCTGGGAACCAAAGGGGTCCGTGGTTCCCAGCGCGGGGAAAACTAGCGGTCAGCGGAGCTTTCGGCAACGTGGACGCGCGCTCGTCACCGCGTGGTGACCGACCCGTCAGTCAGTTTTTCCGCGCCCAGGGCCCGCCGGCAGTCGGTCAGGACCTGCTCGGCCGCCACCCGCAGCGCGGCCGGATCGGGGCCGGCGGAGAGCACCTGACGGGAGTACGACGGCAGCACCGCAGAGAGTGCGGAGCCGAAGACGGTACGCAGATCCGCCGCCGTGCCGCCCTGCGCGCCGAGCCCCGGAGCGAGCAGCGGACCGTGGACCCGGGAGAGGTCGTGACCGGTGTCGCCGATCGTCGCCCCGACCACCAGCCCGACGCTGCCGAGCGGCTCCGCACCGGCATTGAGCTGCGCAATCTCGTCGATGACCGTCTGTGCGACGGTGCGCCCGTCCGCGCTCCGCGCGCGTTGCACCGCACCGCCCTCGGGGTTGGAGGTCAGCGCCAACACGAAGACGCCGCCGCCGTGCCGGGCCGCCGTGTCGAACATCGGGGCCAGTGAACCTACTCCCAGGTAGGGGCTCGCCGTGACCGCGTCGACATACAGCGGGCTGGATGGATCGAGGTACGCGTCGGCGTACGCGGCGACGGTCGACCCGATGTCGCCCCGCTTGACGTCGAGAAGAACGAGCGCGCCAGCTTCCCGCAACTGTCGGATAGTTGACTCAAGCACGGCCACTCCCCGGGAGCCGTATCGCTCGAAGAAGGCCGACTGTGGCTTGACCACCGCAACCCGGTCACCGAGGGCTTCCGTGACGGTCCGGGTGAACCGGTCGAGACCGGATACGTCGTCCGGCAGACCCCAGCGGGCCAGCAGTCCGGGGTGCGGGTCGATCCCCACGCAGAGCGGCCCACGTTCCCGCATCGCCCGGTGCAGCCGGGCTCCGAAGCTCTCCATCTGTCCCTCTCCCTCTCCTGTCCCGCCCTTTGCGGGCGGCCTGTCGGTCCACCGTCGCCGCGACGGCGTCACGCAGCCGTACACCCACCCCGTGCCACCTTCGGCCGTCCACGTGGCGGTCAGGGCCCCTGGCGTCCACTACGGACGGTGGGTTCGGCCCGCCGCCACCGCGGCGGCGATGCCCGCGGTGATCCGGCCCAGGTCCGCGTCGTCGGTCAGGTACGGCGGCATGGTGTAGACCAGGTCGCGGAACGGACGCAGCCAGACCCCCTCGGCGACCGCGGCGGCGGTCGCCGCCGGCAGGTCCACCTCGTGGTCGAGTTGCACCACCCCGATCGCGCCGAGCACCCGGACGTCACGCACCCCGGCAGCGCCCCGCAACGGCGCCAGTCCGGTCCGTAACGCCCGCTCCACCCTGGACACCTCGCCGGCCCAGTCTCCGGCCCGCAGCAGCCCGATGGAGGCGTTCGCGACCGCACAGGCGAGCGGGTTGCCCATGAACGTCGGGCCGTGCGCCAGCACGCCGTCGGCGGAGACGCCCCGGGCGATCTCGGCGGTGCAGAGCGTGGCGGCCAGGGTCAGGTAGCCGCCGGTGAGCGCCTTGCCGACGCAGAGCACATCCGGGCTGACCCCGGCGTGCTCGGCGGCGAACATCGTCCCGGTCCGGCCGAACCCGGTGGCGATCTCGTCGAAGACGAGCAGGATCCCGTGGGCACGGGTCACCTCGCGCAGCACCCGCAGGTAGTGCGGGTTGTGGAACCGCATCCCGCCGGCCCCCTGCACCACCGGCTCGACGATCACCGCCGCCAGTTCGTGCGCGTGCCGTTCGACCGTGTCGACCAGCGCCGCCTCGTACGCCGGGTCGACCGGGCTGTCGAAGTCGCCCGGCGGGGCGGGGGCGAAGACCTGGCGGGGCAGCACCCCGCTCCAGAGGTGGTGCATGCCCCCCTCCGGATCGCAGACGCTCATCGGGTGGAACGTGTCCCCGTGGTAGCCGCCCCGCCACGTGCCGAGCCGGTGCCGTTCCGGGCGTCCGGTGGCGCGCTGGTACTGCAGGCACATCTTCACCGCGACCTCGACGGCGACCGACCCGGAGTCGCAGAGGAACACCCGCTCCAGGCCGGGCGGAGCCAGCTCGACCAGGGTGCCCGCCAGCCGGACCGCCGGCTCGTGGGTCAGCCCGCCGAACATCACGTGGCTCATCCGGCCGAGCTGGTCGACCACCGCCGCGTCGAGCACCGGGTGCCGGTAGCCGTGGATCGCCGCCCACCAGGACGACATCCCGTCGACCAGTTCGCGCCCGTCGGCCAGGCGCAGCCGTACCCCCCGCGCGCTCTCGACCACGTACGGCGGCACGGCCGGCGGCAGCGGCGCGTACGGGTGCCACACGTGTTCCCGGTCTCCGGCCAGGATCTCCTCCGGCGTCACGGACCTCTCCGCCTCTCCGGTTCCTCGTGGCGGGCGTGCGGTCGCCCGCGCGACCTAGACCGCCGGGGCGGTGGCGCGGTCCGCGCGGGCGACGGCCCGGACCGCGGCCCGCACCAGGGCCGGGCCCCGGTAGATGAAACCCGTGTAGAGCTGCACCAGGCTCGCCCCCGCGTCGACCATCCGGGCCGCGTCGTCCGGGTCGACGATGCCGCCCACCCCGATCACCGGCAGCCGACCGCCGGTCTCCCGGTGCACGAAGGCGACCACCTCCCGGGCCCGGGCGGCGAGCGGACGACCGGAGAGTCCCCCGGTCTCCGCGCCCCGCGCCCGGTCGCCCGGGGCGAGCCCGTCGCGGGCCAGGGTGGTGTTGGTGGCGATCACCCCGGCCGCGCCCCGGTCCAGACAGACCTCCAGCAGTTCGGCGACGGCCGGCTCGGTCAGGTCCGGGGCGATCTTCACCAGCACGGGCTTCTCCCCCACCAGCGCGGCGAGCAGCGCGTCGAGGTGCTCCCGGTCCTGTAGCGCCCGCAGGCCCGGGGTGTTCGGCGAGGAGACGTTGACCGCGAAGTAGTCGCCGTGGTCCCGCAACGCCCGGTAGGAGGCGAGGTAGTCCTCCACCGCCTCCTCCAGCGGGGTCACCTTGGACTTGCCGAGCGAGATGCCCAGCGGTACACCGAGCGGACGGCGCAGCGCGGCCAGCCGGGCGGCGAGCGCCTCGGCTCCGGCGTTGTTGAAGCCCATCCGGTTGACCACGGCCTCGCTGTCACGCAGCCGGAACAACCGGGGCCGGGGGTTGCCCGGCTGCGGGCGGGCGGTCACCGTGCCGACCTCGACGAAGCCGAAGCCCAGCGCCGGCCAGGCCGGCAACGCCACCCCGTTCTTGTCCATGCCGGCGGCCAGCCCGACCGGGTTCGGGAACCGCACGCCGAAGACGGTGCGCGGCGCGGACACCGCGTACCGCGCCCGCATCCCGGCGAGCAGCGCCGGCCGTCCGGAGAGGGCGGCGAGCCGTCGCAGCGTCCACTCGTGCGCCGCCTCGGCGTCGCCGCCCCCGATCCGGAACAGCCCCGGCCGCACCAGCCGCTCGAACATCACGCCTCCCACCGGTACGCGGTCATTCGGCGGTGGCCCGCAGGGCGGCGTGGAGTTCCTGGAGCGGACGGACCTGCATGTCGCCCCGGATCCGCGCCTCGATGCCCATGACCGCCGCCGCCGCGCCGGGAACGGTGGTGATGCAGGGGATGTCGGCGGTCACCGCCGCGCTGCGGATCTCGTACCCGTCGGAGCGGGCGCTCGCCCCGGAGCCCTGCGGCGTGTTGATCACCAACGCCACCTCGCCACCGAGGATCAGCGACACCGCGTCCTCCCCCGCGCCGGCCTCGTAGTGCTTGCGGATCTGCTCGCACGCGATGCCGTACCGGCGCAGCACCTCGGCCGTGCCGGTGGTCGCCAGGATCTCGAAGCCCAGGTCGGCCAGGCGCTTCACCGGGAAGATCATGGCGCGCTTGTCCCGGTTCGCCACCGAGACGAAGATCCGACCGGAGATGGGCAGCGAGCCGTACGCCGCGGACTGGCTCTTGGCGAAGGCGTGCCCGAACGAGGTGTCGATGCCCATCACCTCACCGGTGGACTTCATCTCCGGGCCGAGCAGCGAGTCCACGCCCTGGCCGGCGGGCGTGCGGAACCGCTTGAACGGCAGCACCGCCTCCTTCACCGCGATCGGGGCGTCCGGCGGCGGCGTGCCCCCGTCACCGGAGGCCGGCAGCAGGCCCTCGGCGCGCAGCTCCGCGATGGTCGCGCCGAGCGCGATCCGGGCCGCCGCCTTGGCCAGCGGCACCGCCGTGGCCTTGGAGACGAACGGCACGGTCCGCGAGGCGCGCGGGTTCGCCTCCAGGACGTAGAGCACGTCGTCCTTGAGGGCGTACTGCACGTTGAGCAGCCCCCGCACCCCGACGCCCCGGGCGATCGCCTCGGTGTACCGGCGCACCTGCGCCACGTGCGAGCCGGCCAGGGTGATCGGCGGCAGCGCGCAGGACGAGTCACCGGAGTGGATGCCGGCCTCCTCGATGTGCTCCATCACGCCACCGAGGTAGACCTCGCCGTCGGCGTCGCAGAGCGCGTCCACGTCGATCTCGATCGCGTCGTCGAGGAAGTGGTCCACCAGGACCGGGTGGTTCGGGGAGATGTCGGTGGCCCGGCCGATGTAGTCGCGCAGCGTCGGGTCGTCGTAGACGATCTCCATGCCCCGCCCGCCGAGCACGTACGACGGACGGACCAGCACCGGGTAGCCGATCTCGTCGGCGATCGCCTTCGCCTCCTCGTACGAGGTGGCGGTGCCGTGCGCGGGCGCGCGCAGGCCGGCGCGGGCCAGCACCGCGCCGAACGCGCCCCGCTCCTCGGCGAGGTGGATCGACTCCGGGGAGGTGCCGACCACCGGCACCCCGGCGTCCTTGAGCCGCTGGGCCAGCCCGAGCGGGGTCTGGCCACCGAGCTGGACGATCACCCCGACCACGCCCGGCCCGCCGGCCGCCTTCCCGGAGGTGTCCTCGGCGTGCCACGCCTCCAGCACGTCCTCGAAGGTGAGCGGCTCGAAGTAGAGCCGGTCGGCGGTGTCGTAGTCGGTGGAGACGGTCTCCGGGTTGCAGTTGACCATGACCGTCTCGTAGCCGGCCGCCCGCAGCGCCATGACCGCGTGCACGCAGGAGTAGTCGAACTCGATGCCCTGGCCGATCCGGTTCGGCCCGGAGCCCAGGATCAGCACCTTCGGCCGGTCCGAGCCGACCACCTCGGTCTCGGAGTCGTAGGACGAGTAGTGGTACGGCGTGGTGGCGGCGAACTCGGCCGCGCAGGTGTCCACCGTCTTGTAGACCGGCCGGACGCCGAGGCGGTGCCGCAGGGTACGCACGCCGTCCTCGGCGGCCAGCTCCGGCCGGAGCGCGGCGAGCTGCCGGTCGGAGAGCCCGGCCCGCTTGGCCCGGCGCAGCAGGTCCCCCTCCAGCACCGGAGCGGCGACGATCTCGGCGCGCAGCTCGACCAGGGCGGCGATCTGGTCCAGGAACCAGGGGTCGATCCCCCCGGAGGCCGCCACGACCTCGCCGACCGACGCGCCGAGCCGCAGCGCCCGCTCGACGGTGTAGAGCCGGCCGTCGTGCGGCACGCGCAGCGCCGCGAGGGTCGTCTCCTTCGTCACGTCGGTCGGGTCCAGGCCGGTCGCGGCGGCGACGGCCGCGTCCGGAACGGTCCAGAAGCCGGCGCCCTTGGTCTCCATCGAGCGCATCGCCTTGTTCAGCGCCTCGGTGAAGTTCCGGCCCAGGCTCATCGCCTCGCCGACCGACTTCATCGTGGTGGTCAGCTCCCGGTCCGCGCCGGGGAACTTCTCGAACGCGAAGCGGGGGATCTTGACCACGACGTAGTCGAGGGTCGGCTCGAACGCCGCCGGGGTCTTCAGCGTGATGTCGTTGGGGATCTCGTCCAGGGTGTAACCGATGGCGAGCTTCGCGGCGATCTTCGCGATCGGGAAGCCGGTGGCCTTCGAGGCCAGCGCCGACGACCGGGACACCCGGGGGTTCATCTCGATGACCACGATCCGGCCGTCGGCCGGGTTCACCGCGAACTGGATGTTGCAGCCACCGGTGTCCACGCCCACCTCGCGCAGCACCGCGATGCCCAGGTCGCGCAGACGCTGGTACTCCCGGTCGGTCAGGGTCATCGCGGGGGCGACGGTGACGCTGTCGCCGGTGTGCACGCCCATCGGGTCGACGTTCTCGATCGAGCAGACCACCACGACGTTGTCGTTGCGGTCCCGCATCAGCTCGAGCTCGTACTCCTTCCAGCCGAGCACGCTCTCCTCGATGAGCACCTCGTGCACCGGGCTGGCGGCCAGTCCGGCCCCGGCGATGCGCTCCAGGTCCTCCGGCGTGTGCGCCATGCCGGAGCCGAGGCCGCCCATGGTGAACGACGGCCGGATCACCACCGGCAGGCCCAGCTCGGCGGCCGTGTCGCGGACCTCGTCCATCGAGTGGCAGACCCGGGAGCGGGGCACCAGGGCGGCCGGGTCGTCGAAGCCCAGCCGGACGCCGGCCTTGGCGACGATGTCCTTGAACAGCTGCCGGTCCTCACCGCGCCGGATCGCGTCGATGTTCGCGCCGATCAGCTCGACGCCGTACTTGTCCAGCACGCCGGCCTCGTGCAGGGCCACCGCGGTGTTCAGCGCGGTCTGCCCACCGAGGGTGGGCAGCAGGGCGTCGGGGCGCTCCTTGGCGATCACCAGCTCGACGAACTCCGGCGTGATCGGCTCGACGTAGGTGGCGTCGGCGAACTCCGGGTCGGTCATGATCGTCGCCGGGTTGGAGTTGACCAGGCTGACCCGGATCCCCTCGCTGCGCAGCACCCGGCAGGCCTGCGTGCCGGAGTAGTCGAACTCGCAGGCCTGGCCGATGACGATCGGCCCGGAGCCGATCACCAGGATGTGCTTGAGATCGGTCCGCTTAGGCATTCTTTCCGCCTTCACTGTGGTTCCGGTCGAGGCCGCGACCCTCGATCAGCTCGGCGAAGCGGTCGAAGAGGTAGTCCGCGTCGTGCGGGCCGGCCGCCGCCTCGGGGTGGTACTGGACGGTGAACGCGGGCACGTCCTTCGCCCGCAGGCCCTCGACCACGTTGTCGTTCAGGCAGACATGACTGACCTCGACCCCGCCGAACTCGGTGTCGACGATCCGGTCGGGCACCACGGCCCCCGGCTCGGCCCCCGGGAACTGGACGGCGAAGCCGTGGTTGTGGCTGGTCACCTCGACCTTGCCGGTGGTCCGGTCCAGCACCGGCTGGTTGATGCCCCGGTGGCCGTACCCGAGTTTGTAGGTGCCGAACCCGAGGGCCCGACCGAGCAGCTGGCTGCCGAAGCAGATGCCGAACAGCGGCACCCGGCGGCGCAGCACCTCGCGGGCCAGGGCGACCGGTACGTCGGCGGTGGCCGGGTCGCCGGGACCGGGCGAGAGGAAGACCGCGTCCGCCCCGGTGGCCAGCACCTCGTCGATGGTCGAGGAGGCGGGCAGCACGTGCGTGGTGACCCCGCGCGTGGCGAGCCGGCGCGGCACGTTGCGCTTGATGCCCAGGTCGAGCGCGGCGACGGTGAACCGGTGTTCGCCCTCGGCGGCGACCACGTACGGCTCGGGGGTGGTCACCTCGGCGGAGAGGTCCGCGCCGACCATCGGCGGCGACTGCCGGACCCGGGCCAGCAGGGCACGCGGGTCGGACTCGACGCTGGACACACCGACCCGCATCGCGCCGCGTTCCCGCAGGTGCCGGGTGAGCGCCCGGGTGTCCACCCCGCTGATGCCGACCACGCCCTCGGCTTCCAGGCGCTCCTCCAGCCCGCCGGTGGACCGCCAGTTCGAGGCGGTCCGGGCCGGGTCGCGGACGACGTACCCGGCCACCCAGATCCGGCCCGACTCGTCGTCCTCGCCGTTGACCCCGGTGTTGCCGATATGCGGGGCGGTCTGCACCACCACCTGCCGGTGGTACGAGGGGTCGGTCAGGGTCTCCTGGTAGCCGGTCATGCCGGTGTTGAAGACCGCCTCGCCGAAGGTCTCGCCGACGCTGCCGTACGCCTCGCCGTGGAACGTGCGCCCGTCCTCCAGGACCAGGATTGCCGTTCGCCTGCGCTTGGTCATGCTGCGTCTCCTTCGATCCGGACTGCGGGGCTCCGCTCCGCTGCACTCCTCGCTCGGATCACTTGACAGCCTTTCCGTCCAGGACCGTCGGCTCGCCGCGCAGGAAGGTCGCCACGATGCGACCCGGCAGCGTCATGCGGGCGTACGGGGTGTTGCGACTACGGCTGGCCAGGTCCGCCGGCTCGATCACGCGTCGGGCGGACGGGTCGACCAGGGTGAGGTTCGCCGGGACGCCGGGGGCCGGGTTCCGGCCGTGGGTGTCCAGGCCGGCGATCCGGGCCGGGGCACGCGACATCCGCTCGGCGATGAGGTCCCACTCCGGGCCGAGCACGTCGAGGGCGATCGACAGCGCCGTCTCCAGCCCGAGCATGCCCGGCCGGGCGTACGCCCACTCGCACTCCTTGTCCTCCACCGCGTGCGGAGCGTGGTCGGTGGCCACGATGTCGATCACGCCTTCGACCAGCGCGGCCCGCAGGGCGGCGATGTCGGTGGCCGTGCGCAGCGGCGGGTTGACCTTGTAGACCGGGTCGTACGTCTCGGCACGCTCGTCGGTGAGCAGCAGGTGGTGCGGGGTGACCTCGGCGGTGACCCGGATCCCACGCGCCTTGGCCTGCCGGAGCACCTCGACGCTGCCGGCGGTGGAGACGTGGCAGACGTGCAGCCGGCTGCCGACGTGCTCGGCGAGCAGCACGTCCCGGGCGATGATCGCCTCCTCGGCGACCGCTGGCCAGCCGGTCAACCCGAGCCGGGTGGAGACCTCGCCCTCGTGCATCTGCGCGCCCTCGGTCAACCGGGGCTCCTCGGCGTGCTGGGCGATGATCCCGTCGAACGCCTTGACGTACTCCAGCGCCCGGCGCATCAGCTTCGGATCGGCGACGCAGTGCCCGTCGTCGGAGAAGATGCGCACCCGGGCCGCCGAGTCGGCCATCGCGCCCAGCTCGGCGAGCCGCTCGCCGGCCAGTCCGACGGTGACCGCGCCGATCGGCTGGACGTCGACCAGTCCGGCCTCCCGGCCGAGCCGCCAGACCTGTTCGACCACCCCGGCGGTGTCGGCGACCGGGGAGGTGTTCGCCATCGCGCAGACCGCCGTGTAGCCGCCGAGGGCGGCAGCCCGGGAACCGGTCTCGACGGTCTCGGCGTCCTCCCGGCCCGGCTCGCGCAGGTGGGTGTGCAGGTCGACCAGGCCGGGCAGGGCGACCAGGCCGTCGGCGTCGAGCACGGTGGCGCCGGGCGCGGACAGGCCCGGACCGCTCTCCGCCACGACGCCGTCGCGGACGAGCAGGTCGGTGGGGTCGCCGCCGACGACGCTGACCCCCTTGATCAGGTACGCGGTCACTGGTTGTTCCCCCCGAGCAGCAGGTAGAGGACGGCCATCCGGACGGAGACTCCGTTGGTGACCTGTTCGACGATGGTGGAGCGGGGCGAGTCGGCCACCTCGGGCGTGATCTCCATCCCCCGGTTCATCGGGCCGGGGTGCATGACGATCGCGTGTTCCGGCAGGCGGCCCATCCGGGGGCCGTCCAGGCCGTAGCGGCGGGCGTACTCGCGGGCGGAGGGGAAGTAGGAGTCGCTCATCCGCTCCCGCTGCACCCGCAGCATCATCACCACGTCCGCCTCGGGCAGCACGGCGTCGAGGTCGTAGGACACGTCGGTGCCGGGCGCGAGGGCCGCCGCGATGTCCACCGGGATGAGGGTGGGCGGCCCGACCAGGGTGACCTTCGCCCCGAGGGTGGACAGCAGCAGCACGTTGGAGCGGGCCACCCGGCTGTGCAGCACGTCACCGACCACGGCGACGTGCAGGCCGGCGATCCGGCCGAGCCGGGAGCGCATCGTGTACGCGTCCAGCAGCGCCTGGGTCGGGTGCTCGTGGGTGCCGTCCCCGGCGTTGACCACGCTGCCGTCGACCCAGTTCGCCAGCCGGTGCGGGGCGCCGGAGGCCGGGTGGCGGACCACCACCGCGTCGGCCCCCATCGCCTGGAGGGTGAGCGCGGTGTCCTTCAGGCTCTCGCCCTTGGCGACGCTGGAGCCCTTCGCCGAGAAGTTGATCACGTCGGCGCTGAGTCGCTTCGCCGCCGCCTCGAAGGAGATCCGGGTGCGGGTGGAGTCCTCGTAGAAGAGGTTGACCACGGTCCGGCCGCGTAGCGCCGGCAGCTTCTTGACCTCCCGCCCGGCGACGGTGGCCATCTGGGCGGCGGTGTCCAGGACCAGGGTCGCGGTGGCCGCGTCCAGGTCGGCCCCGGAGAGCAGGTGACGGATCATGCGGGAGCACCCCCGTAGAGCTTGACCTCGTCGACGCCGTCCACCTCGGCGAGGGTGACCTTGACGCTCTCGGCGAGCGCGGTCGGGATGTTCTTGCCGACGTAGTCGGCCCGGATGGGCAGTTCCCGGTGTCCCCGGTCGACCAGGACGGCGAGCTGCACCGAGGAGGGCCGGCCGACGTCGTTGAGCGCGTCCAGGGCGGCCCGGACGGTGCGCCCGGAGAAGAGCACGTCGTCGACGAGGACGACCCGCTTGCCGTCGATCCCGCCGGGCGGCACCTCGGTCGGGCCGACCGCCCGGACGGCGTGCCGGCGCAGGTCGTCGCGGTAGAGCGTGATGTCGAGCACGCCGACCGGTACGGCGATGTCCTCGAAGGCGCTGATCCGGGCGGCGAGCCGGCGGGCCAGCGGGGCGCCCCGGGTCGGGATGCCGAGCAGGACGGTGTCGGCGGCGCCCTGGGTCTTCTCCAGGATCTGGTGGGCGATGCGGTCGACCACACGCTGCACGTCAGCGCTGGCGAGGATCACCTTTACCGAGGGTTGCCTCGGCACCGGGGATCGGGCAGCCGACGGGTAGGCCACGGCGGACCTCCTTCCCCGCCTCACGGGACGGGTCGTTAAAGGACGTCTGACTCCCCCGGACCGGCCGTGAACGGCTCCGACCGGGGGCTTCGAGCCACGTTACCAGTGGTCACCGCCGCCCCGGTCGGGCGGCTGCTGATTCGCAAATCAGTCCCG
The DNA here is from genome assembly GCF_900091495.1 of Micromonospora echinospora. Lineage (NCBI taxonomy): Bacteria > Bacillati > Actinomycetota > Actinomycetes > Micromonosporales > Micromonosporaceae > Micromonospora > Micromonospora echinospora. Next base: position 7,503,855 of record NZ_LT607413.1, read on the forward strand.
AAATGCGGATAGATCGACCCGGCGTTCCCAACAGGTGTGTCACGAGCACTTGACCACGTGTCGCAATCCCCGTACCGTCACGCTCCGTAGCGATAGCTGGGAGAACCCCGAGCAGCACTGGGAGTGTCCGAATGCCCTCTGAATACGCCAAGTCGCTGGGCGCCCGCCTGCGCTCCATCCGCCAGCAGCAGGGCCTGTCCCTGCAGGGCGTGGAGGAGAAGTCCAACGGCCGGTGGAAGGCCGTCGTGGTCGGGTCGTACGAGCGCGGCGACCGGGCCGTCACCGTTTCCCGCCTGGCGGAGCTGGCCGACTTCTACCGCGTACCCGTCTCCGAGCTGCTGCCCGACGGCAGTGGCGTACGGCACGAGCCGACCAGCAAGATCGTGCTGGATCTGGAGCGGCTCTACGACGAGGCGTCGGAGGAGCTGGCCTACGTGGCCCGGTACGCCCGCGCCATCCAGCAGCAGCGCGGTGACTACAACGGCCGGGTGCTCTCGATCCGCGCCGACGACCTGCGGGCCCTGGCCATCGTGTACGACGCCTCGCCCTCCGGGCTGATCGAGCGGCTCAACGAGCACGGTGTGCTGGTCGCCGACCCCCGGGCGTTCTTCGCGTCCTGACACCCGTCGCCGTAACCCGAGGGGCCCGCGCCGGTCGGCGCGGGCCCCTCGGGTACGTACGGTGTGTCGCGGTGCTGCCGGTGGCGACGCGACCCGACGGGTCGGGTCGGGCCGCCGGTGGCGTGGAACCCGCTCAGCGGGCGGCGTAGTCGGCGATCCGGCCGAGGATGCCGTTGAGGAAGCGCGGCGAGTCGTCGGTCGACATCTGCCGGGCCAGCTCGACCGCCTCGCTGATGGCCACCGCGTCGTCGATGTCGTCGTGGTAGAGCAGCTCGTAGACGGCGATCCGGGCGAGGTTGCGGTCGATCACCGGCATCCGGTCGAGCGTCCACCCCTCGGCGTAGCTGGCGATCAGCTCGTCGATCCGGTCGAGGTGCGCGGCGACCCCCTCGACCAGGCTCACGGCGTAGTCGAGGTGCTCCGGACGGGGTTTCTCGATCCGCTCGATGTAGCCGGCGAGCACCTCCACCGGCGGTCGGCTACGCAGGTCGGCCTCGTAGAGCACGTCCAGCGCCCGCTTGCGCGCCTTGCGGCGCGCCGGCATCTGCTGCTTCGGAGCCTCGGCCATCAGGCGCGGCCGAGGTAACGACCGTCGCGGGTGTCGACCTTGATCTTCTCGCCGGTGGTGATGAAGAGCGGCACCTGCACGGTCGCGCCGGTCTCGACGGTGGCCGGCTTGTTGCCACCGGTGGAGCGGTCGCCCTGGAGGCCCGGCTCGGTGTAGGTGACCTCCAGCACGACGCTGGTCGCCAGCTCGACGTAGAGCGGCACACCCTCGTGGGTGGCCACGATCGCCTCCGCCTCGGGGAGGAGGTAGTTCGCCGCGTCACCCACGGTCGCGCCGGGGACGGTGATCTGGTCGAACGTCTCCAGGTCCATGAAGACGAAGTCCTCGCCGTCGGCGTAGAGGTACTGCATGGTGCGCTTGTCGACGGTCGCGGTCTCGACCTTGGTACCCGCGTTGAAGGTCTTGTCGACGACCTTGCCGGAGAGCACGTTCTTCAGCGTGGTGCGGACGAAGGCACCACCCTTGCCGGGCTTGACGTGCTGGAACTCCACGACAGCCCAGAGGCCCCCGTCAAGGTTGAGTACGAGGCCGTTCTTGAGGTCGTTGGTGGTGGCCATTTCCTGCCTTGATCATCAATTGGCGGACAGACCTGGGAAGTCTACTAGCTGCGCCGCCGGGCGGCTGCCGCCGTCCGGCCCGGGCCGCCACCCCCGCCACGATCCACCCAGCCGGACGCTCACTTTCCGACACGGCCGGCACCCGCACCACAACCGCCTCACCGACGCTTTGCTCTGCACCCGCGAACGCGCCGGACACGCAGTGTGGTGAAGGTGACCATCGTCTCCCCACCCGGCGGGCCCCGAAGCCCAGCTCAGCGCGGTGTCGCTTCGGCGGGTGCAGAGCAGAGGGCGACACGAGCGGGATCACAGCGACCGCGGAGGCAACCGAGCGTGACAACAGGGATGTGACTACCCTGCGTCATCATTCCATGGGTGGCCGACCACCGTGGGTGGCCGGTCAGCGGGCGAGGGTGGCCAGGTGGTGCAGGGCCAGGCGGTAGCCGTCCGGGCCCAGACCGCAGATCACCCCGGTCGCCACGGCGGAGACCACCGAGTGGTGCCGGAACTCCTCCCGGGCGTGGATGTTGGAGATGTGCACCTCGACCAGCGGCCCACGGAGCATGGCGCAGGCGTCCCGCACCGCGTACGAGTAGTGCGACCAGGCCGCCGGGTTGAGCACCACCGCCGCGCCCTTGTCGGCGGCGTCGTGCAGCCACCCGACCAGCTCGTGTTCGGCGTCGGTCTGCCGGACCGTCACGTCCAGCCCGAGTTCCCGGCCGGTGCGTTCGCAGAGCGCCACCAGGTCGGCGTAACTGGTCACGCCGTAGACGTCGACCTGCCGGGTGCCCAGCCGGCCCAGGTTCACCCCGTTCAGCACGTACACCCTCACGCCGCCACCCCCTCGCGGAAGGCGGCGTGCAGCAGCTCGTCGTCCGGATCCTCCAGAATCGTCGGGCGGGCCAGCCCGTCGAGCACCACGAACCGCAGCCGGGCCCCGCGCGCCTTCTTGTCCACCCGCATCGTGGCGAGCAGGTCCGGCCAGGCCGCCGCCGGATAGCTCGTCGGCAGGCCCAGGGCCGTCACGACCGTGCGGTGCCGCTCGGCGGTCGCCGCGTCCAGCCGTCCGGCCAGGCGGGAGAGCGTGCCGGCATAGACCAGTCCCACCGAGACGGCGTGCCCGTGCCGCCAGCGGTAGCCCTCCACCTTCTCGATGGCATGGGCCAGGGTGTGGCCGTAGTTGAGCACCTCCCGGACGCCCGACTCGCGCAGGTCACCGGAGACCACGTCGGCCTTGACCCGGATCGCCCGCTCGATCAGCTCACGGGTCACCGGTCCGGCCGGGTCGGTCGCGGCAGCCGGATCCCGGGTGACCAGGTCGAGGATCACCGGGTCGGCGATGAAGCCGCACTTGACCACCTCGGCCAGGCCGGCAGTCAGGTCGACGGCGGGAAGGCTGTCCAGCACGGACAGGTCGCAGAGGACGCCCGCCGGCGGGTGGAACGCGCCGACCAGGTTCTTGCCGGCCGCGGTGTTGATCCCGGTCTTGCCCCCGACCGCGGCGTCGACCATGCCGAGCAGCGAGGTCGCCACCGGCACCCAGCGCACCCCGCGCAGCCAGCTCGCGGCGACGAAACCGGCCAGATCGGTGACCGCGCCGCCGCCCACCCCGACCACCGCGTCGTTCCGGGTGACGTTCGCCGCACCGAGCCGGTCCCAGCAGTGGGCGGCCACCTCGATCTGCTTGCCGGCCTCGGCGTCCGGCACCTCGATCGGCAACGGTTCGACGCCGGCCGCGCGCAGTCGGCCGCCGAGCAGGTCGGCCAGCCACCTCAGCGGCGGGGCGTACAGCACCGCCGCGCGGGTCGCGCCGGGCAGCAGGCCGGGCAGCGCGTCCCAGAGGCCACGTCCCACGAGTACGTCGTACGGGCGCTCGCCACCGACCGGGATCCGGGTCATCTCGTCCATCGCTGCGGAGCCTAGCCGAGCGGCGGCCCGAAACGGCCCGACCGTCCACCTGGTGACCGCAGACCGGACAACGGCGTTTAACCCGACAGGGACCGGGCAGGTCCCGGATCGATACGCATCGACGACGTCGGAGGTACCGCATGGCAACCCGCACGATCGAGGAGGCCGACATCCGGCTTCCCGCCATCCTGCTCGGCGTCGGCCTGGGCGGTTTCTTCGACGGCATCCTGCTGCACCAGGTGCTCCAGTGGCACCACATGCTCAGCGCGACCGGCAGCGACAACGTCGGCATCCGGGAGTACCCGGTGGACACCGTCCCCGGCCTGCGGGTGAACACCCTCTGGGACGGCATCTTCCACGTGGTGACCTGGGTGTCGGTGCTGGCCGGGCTGGCGCTGCTGCACGCCCGGGTGACCCGCTCCCGGAACCGGTTGTGGCGCTCCCGCACCCTCTGGGGCTGGGCGCTGGTCGGCTGGGGCCTGTTCAACCTGGTCGAGGGGGTCGTCGACCACCACCTGCTCGGTATCCACCACGTCCGGGAGGGCGCGAACCGGCTCTGGTGGGACCTCGGCTTCCTCGCGCTCGGCGCGGTCCTGGTCGCGGGTGGGTGGCTGCTGCAACGCAGCGACGGCCGGGGCGGACCACCCACCGGTGACGAGCCGCACGTCACGGAGGGGCTGACCGGGGGCGCCGCCTCGCCCGGCGGACGACGGTGAACGTCCTGGCCCACGGCGGCGGACACGCCGCGCCGCCCGGCGTGGACCCGGCGCTGGTCGTACCGCTGCTGCTCGCCGGGGTCTACCTGGCCGGGGTGATCCGACAGCGCCGCGCCGACCGACCCTGGAGTCCCTGGCGGAGCGCCGCGTTCGGCATCGGGGCGCTGCTGCTCGGCGTCGGCCTGGCCGTGCCCGCGTACGACCTCGTCGGACACATGTGGCAGCACCTCCTGCTCGGCATGCTCGCGCCGCTGGGCCTGGTGCTCGGCGCCCCCGGGACGCTGGCCCTGCGCACCCTCGACCGGTCCGCCGGGCGGGCCGTGATCCGCTGGCTGGGTCACCCGGTGGCCCGGGTGGTCGCCCACCCGGTCACCGGGCTGCTGCTCACCGTCGGCGGGCTCTGGGTGCTCTACCTGACCCCGCTCTACCGGGCCAGCCTCGACCAGCCGGCCGTGCACCACCTGTTCCAGGTGCACTTCCTGCTCAGCGGGTACCTCTTCACCTGGTCGATCGCCGGACCGGACCCGGGACCGCACCGGCCCCGGGTGCCGGTGCGGCTGGTCGTGGTCGGCGTCGCGGTCGCCGGGCACGCCGCCCTCGCCCAGCTCCTGTACGCCGGGCTGCTGGTCGACGTGCCGGCCACCGTCGGGGAGCTGCGCGCCGGAGCGACGATCATGTACTACGGCGGGGACCTGGCCGAGATCCTGCTCGCGCTGGCGTTGCTGGTCACCTGGCGACCGGAGGCCCGGCCCGCGCGCCAGCCCCGCCGGGCGGTGGTCAGCGGTCGAGCAGCGTCCGCACCTCGGTGACGATGTCCCCGGGGTCACGCGCGTCGGTGACCACCGTGGCGGTCGCCACCTCCTGGTAGAACGGGCGGCGCTGGTCCAGCAGGTACCGTAACGTCGCCCTCGGGTTGATCGCCAGCAGTGGTCGGCCGGCACCCAGGTCGACCCGCTTGAGCGCGTCGGTCAGCTCCACGCTGAGATACACCACGGTGTGCCCGACCAGGGCGGCGCGGTTCTCCTCGGCGAGGACCGCGCCACCGCCGAGGGCGAGCACGCCCGGGCAGGAGGCCAGCGCCGCCGCCACCGCCGCCCGTTCGAGGGCACGGAAGTGCGCCTCCCCCTCGTCGACGAAGATCTCCGGGATCGGCTTGCCGGCCATCCGCTCGATGTCCTCGTCGGTGTCCCGGAACTGGACGCCCAGCGCGGTGGCGAGCGCCCGGCCGACGGTGGTCTTGCCCGCCCCCGGCGCTCCCACCAGCACACAGACCGGCCGACCCGCGTCCACGCTCACCGGATCACCAGGGCGTCGAGGTAGCCGGCCAGGTTACGGCGGATCTCGGCCACCGAGTCACCGCCGAACTTCTCCGTGGTGGCCTCGGCGAGCACCAGGGCGACCATCGCCTCGGCGACCACCGCCGCGGCCGGCACGGCGCAGACGTCCGACCGCTGGTTGATCGCGGTGGCCGGCTCGCCGGTGGTCACGTCGACCGTGGCGAGCGCCCGGTTCAGCGACGAGATCGGCTTCATCGCGGCCCGCACCCGCAGCGGCTCACCGGTGGTGATGCCGCCCTCCAGGCCACCGGCCCGGTCGGTCACCCGGCGCACCCCGGTCGGGGTCGGCACCATCTCGTCGTGCGCCTCGGAACCCCGGGACCGCGCCTGCTGCCAACCGTCGCCGATCTCGACCCCCTTGATCGCCTGGATCGACATCAGCGCGGTGGCCAGCCGGGCGTCGAGCTTGCGGTCCCACTGCACGTGGCTGCCGAGGCCCGGCGGCACCCCGTACGCGAGCACCTCGACCACGCCACCGAGGGTGTCGGCGGCCTTCTTCGCGGCGTCGACCTCGGCGACCATCCGGGCGCTCGCCTCGGGGTCGAGGCAGCGCAGCGGGTCGGCGTCGATCCGCGCGGCGTCCTCCGGACGGGCCCGCAGCCCCGGGTCGACCGCGATCGGACCCAGCTCCACCACGTGCGAGACGATCTCGATGCCCAGGGTCTGCCGCACCAGCGCCTTGGCGACGGTCCCGACGGCGACCCGGGCGGCGGTCTCCCGTGCACTGGCCCGTTCCAGGATCGGCCGGGCGTCGGTGTGTCCGTACTTCTGCATGCCGGCCAGGTCGGCGTGGCCGGGACGGGGGCGGGTCAGCGGGGCGTTACGCGCCTGCTTGGCCAACTCGTCCGCGTCCACCGGGTCGGCCGCCATCACCGTGCGCCACTTGGGCCACTCCGAGTTGCCGACCCGGATCGCCACCGGGCTGCCGATGGTCACACCGTGCCGGAGCCCACCGATGACCTCGATCTCGTCCTGCTCGAACGACATCCGCGCGCCCCGGCCGTAGCCGAGTCGACGGCGGGCCAGTTCGGCGGAGATCTCCCCGGTGGTGACCTCGACCCCGGCGGGAACGCCCTCCAGGAGCGCGACCAGGGCGGGACCGTGCGATTCACCTGCAGTCAACCAGCGCAACACCGGATCAGTCTGGCACGCCCCGCATCCGGTGCGGCGCACCGGCCACCGCGTCCCGCCCTGCGGACCGTCGACGACACGGACTCGTCCCGGCGGGACCGGTCCCGCCGCAGGCCCGTCGTCGGGAGCACGGCTCGAGTCAACCTGGAGAGGCGCTCGTACCCGCTCCCCTAGCGTCGGGGGCGCGACCCGTCGTCCCGCCCCCGTTCCGGCAATCGTCTGAACCGAACCCGAGAGGAACACTGTGGCACGTCGTCTGTTCACGTCCGAGTCGGTCACGGAGGGCCACCCGGACAAGATCGCTGATCAGATCAGTGATGGGATTCTGGATGCGTTGTTGAGTCAGGATCCGCGTTCGCGGGTCGCGGTGGAGACGTTGATCACGACGGGGCAGGTGCACGTCGCGGGTGAGGTGACCACGAAGGCGTACGCGGACATTCCGGCGATCGTGCGGGAGACGATCCTGGGGATCGGCTATGACTCGTCGCGGAAGGGGTTCGACGGGGCGTCGTGTGGGGTGAGTGTGTCGATCGGGGCGCAGTCGCCGGATATCGCGCAGGGTGTGGACAACGCGTTCGAGTTGCGGACGGGTTCGTCGGAGTCGGCGTTGGATGCGCAGGGCGCCGGGGATCAGGGCATGATGTTCGGGTTCGCGTGTGCGGAGACCCCGGAGTTGATGCCCCTGCCGATCGCTCTCGCGCATCGGTTGGCGCGGCGGTTGTCGGCGGTGCGGAAGGACGGGACGATTCCGTATCTGCGTCCGGACGGTAAGACGCAGGTGACCATCGAGTACGAGGGTTTGCGGCCGGTCCGTCTGAACACGGTGGTCGTCTCCTCGCAGCATGCGGCGGACATCAGTCTGGAGTCGTTGTTGACGCCGGACGTGCGGGACCATGTGATCGCCCCCGAGGTCGAGGGCCTGGGGTTGGACACTGACGGGTACCGGTTGTTGGTGAACCCGACGGGTCGGTTCGAGATCGGTGGGCCGATGGGTGACGCCGGCCTGACCGGTCGGAAGATCATCGTGGACACCTACGGTGGGTACGCCCGGCACGGTGGTGGGGCGTTCTCCGGTAAGGACCCCTCGAAGGTCGACCGGTCGGCGGCTTATGCGATGCGGTGGGTGGCGAAGAACGTGGTCGCCGCCGGGTTGGCGGAGCGCTGTGAGACGCAGGTCGCCTACGCGATCGGTAAGGCGCATCCGGTGAGTTTGTTCATCGAGACGTTCGGCACGGAGAACGTGCCGGTCGAGCGGATCGAGAAGGCCGTGAACGAGGTGTTCGACCTGCGTCCCGCGGCGATCATCCGGGACCTGGACCTGCTCCGGCCGATCTACCGGCAGACCGCCGCGTACGGCCACTTCGGCCGGGACCTACCCGAACTGACCTGGGAGAACACCGACCGCGCCGCCGACCTCAAGTCGGCCGCAGGAGCCTGACCCCCAGCTCATCCCGCGATCACGAGTTCGCCGATACGGGGCTGTCCCGCTCGGGGGATGGCCCCGTATCACCGAACCGGAGTCGATCGTGCCGGGGCGGGGAGGGTCAGCGGGCGGCGGCGAGGGCCGCGCGCATCGCCTCGACCGGCGCGGAGACACCGGTGAAGTGCTCGAACTGACCGACGGCCTGGGCGAGCAGCAGGTCCAGCCCAGAGACCACCGGGCAGCCGGCCACCTGCGCGGACGCGGCGAGCGGGGTCGGCCACGGATCGTAGAGCGCGTCGAAGCACACCGTCCCGGGCCGCCAGGCGGCCAGATCGGCGAACGGGTCGGCGGCCCCCTTCGGCAGGGTGGAGACCACCACGTCGGCGTCGAGGTGCGCGGCGGCCTCGGCCCACGGGGCGGCGGCCATCGGCACGCCGAGCGCCCCGGCCACCGGACGCAGCTCCGCGACCGCCTCCGGGCGGCGGGCCAGCACGGTCACCGACTTCGCGGCCAGCCGCGCCGCCGCCGCGACCGCCGCCCGGGCGGTGCCCCCGGCACCGAGCACGGTGACCGTGGCTCCCGGGGACACCCCGGCGGCGGTCAGCACCTCGACCATGCCCACCACGTCGGTGTTGTCCGCGTACCAGGTGCCGTCCGGGCGGTGGACCAGCGTGTTGGCGGCCCCGACGGCGGCGGCGACCGGCGACACCTCGGCGGCCACGGTGAGCGCGGCCTCCTTGCCCGGCATGGTCACCGACAGGCCGGCCCACTCGGGGGCGAGCCCGGCGACCAGGCCGGGCAGTCCGGCCGCGTCGCACTCGATCCGGGTGTACGACCACCCGGTCAGCCCGGCCGCCGCGTACCCGGCGTTGTGGATCGCCGGCGAGAGGGAGTGCGCGATCGGCGTACCGACCACCGCCGCCCGGCGGGCCTGCGTCACCTCCGCCTCACCACCCCTCCCAGGATCGGCAGCAGGGTAGCAAGTCGGGAACCGTCAGTACGAGCATCAAGCCAATGAACCTCCCCACTTATCTAACCCCTTGAACATATCCCACTACCGATGGTTACATGATCTCTCCCGAGATTAGCTAGGAGTGATCGCTATGCTACGAAGGGTAGCAACTGCTGCTGCCATCGGCGCACTGGCCACCTTGACGCTGGCTGTTCCCGGAGCGAACGCCGGCACCTTGGACGCTGGCGCGACTCCCAAGTCAGGCAGTACCGCCGTGAAGATCCGTACGGGGCCGGGGACGGGATACACCGCGGTGGCCCAGGTGGGCGCCGGGCAATGGGTTGGCTGCTGGTATCCGGCAACCACCGACTGCAACAAAACCAGCACTGGCGTGGCCACGGGCGACTCCTACACCTGTAACGGCGTAACGAGTAACAAGTGGCTGAAGGTGGGCTACAACCTGACGCTGAAGTATGTGGCGTTGGGCTGTGTCAACACCGCCCACATCCCGCCCGGGGCGGTAGTGATCGGCTAGCCGAAGACTGGTGGGGGTGAAGGAAGTTCCTTCACCCCCACGGGTAGGACGACGAGCCGGGTGGGATCAGATGATGCCGGCCTCTCGCGCCTTGTCCTTGTTGCGCTCGTGCTGTTCCACCGTCTCGGCGAACTCGGAGTTGCCCTCCTTGTCGACCGCCACGAAGAAGAACCACTTCCCCTCCGGCGGGTCCATCGCCCCTTCCAGCGCGTCCTTGCCCGGGTTGTTGATCGGGGTCGGTACCAGGCCGCGCAGCTTGCGGCTGTATGGGCTCTTGGTGTCGACGAGTTCGGACTGGCTCATCTCAGCGGATGTCTTGGTCTTCTGGCCGGTCAACTCGAGGTGGTAGTTGACCGTGACGTCCATCTCCAGACAGTTGCAGGGAAAGTCCCCGTAGGCGCGGTTGTAGGCGACCCGGGCGACCTTGCCGAGGTCCGCCTTGGTGCCCGCCTCGGCCTGGGCGAGCGAGGCCACGATCAGGGCCTCGTACGGGCTGATCCCGCCGCGTTCCTTCTGCACCCGCTCGGCGAACTGCATCTTGCCGGTGACGGTGAGGAAGTTCGACACCATCTGCTTGAGGATGACCTCGGCGGTCGCCTTCGGCGGGACCTCGTAGGTGTCCGGGTAGAGGAAGCCCTCGATCGACTTGACGACCTCCTTGCCGTCGTTGCGCTTGAACCACCAGTCCGGGACACCGAGCGCCTCCGGGTCCTTCGCCGCCGCCTCGAAGTCCTCCACCGGGATCTGGGTCTTCTCCGACAGGAGCTTGTACGTCCGCTTGGCGGTCGTCCCCTCGGGGATGGTGATCCCGTTGACGATCTTGTTCTTGAGGTCGAGGAGCATGCCGAGGGCGCTCTCGCCGCTCATCTGCTTGCGCACCTTGTAGGTGCCGGGCTGGATGTTCTTGCTGCGCGCGTTCTCCTCGGCGGCGTCGATGAACGCCTGGGCGCTCTTGACCACGCCCGCGCTGTAGAGCACGTTGCCGATGTCGGCGATCAGCGCGCCCTGCTTGACCTCGATGGTCACCTCACCCGTGCCGGCGCCGTCGTAGTCGGGAGTAACGAAGTAGCTCTGCACCCGGTCGAAGCCGTAGAAGGCGCCACCACCGATCGCGCCGAGCAGGACGAAGGCCAGCAGGAGGGCGAGGACCGTACGGCCCCCACCACCGGACTTGCCCTTGCGCTTGCGCATGGCACTGCGCCGGTGCTTGCCCTTCTCGCCTCGGTCCCGTTCGTCGAAACCGAGATCCAGGTCGTCGATCATTACGTCCGCCTCCGCTGCGCCTCTAGCCAGCTCTGCAGAATCTCCACCGCGGCGGCCTGGTCGACCACCGCCCGTTGCCGTTTACCTCGGACGCCCCGCTCGGCCAGCCTACGACTAGCCACCACGGTCGACATCCTCTCGTCGGTGAGCGTCACCGGAACAGGCGCTATTACATCAGCCAAACGGTCCGCGTACGACCTGGCGTGTACGGCGGCCGGCCCGTGCTTCCCGGCCAGGTTCACCGGAAGCCCCACCACCACCTCGACCACCGCGTGCTCGGCGACCAGCCGGCGCAGCTCGGCCACGTCGCCGGGAACGGTGTCGTCCGCGCTGGTCAGGTCGCGGGCGAGGGTGACCAGCGGGGTGGCCAGGATGCCGTCCGGATCGCAGATCGACACGCCGACCCGGACCTGGCCGACGTCCACCCCGAGGCGGACGCCCCGCGCGAATTCACTCAATCGGGTTCACTCCCTGCGACTGCCCGCACCGGCTGACTGCACACCGCCGGAAAACGTACCCCGGGCTCCCGGCGGCAGAACGCACCAGGGCGGACCATGCGGCCCGCCCTGGTGCACCTCGTCGGAGGATCTACGCCTCGCTGATCGCCTTCTCCACGGTGAGCAGCAGGTTCGGCGCCTCGGCCGCCGGCAGACCGCCGCCCTGGGCCAGGTCGGGACTTCCCCCGCCCCGCCCGGAGAAGGCCGCCTTGACCAGGTCGTTCGCGGCCAAGCCCCGGCTACGCGCCGCGCCGTTCACCGCCACCACCAGGGACGCCTTGCCGTTGGCACGCGCCGCCACCGCGACCACCGCCGGCCGCGCCGCGTCGATCCGGCCCCGGATCTCCTGGGCGAGGGTCCGCACGTCGTTGCCGGCCGCGCCCTCCGGCGCCTCGGTGCCGACGTACGCGACGCCGCGCACGTCCTTCGCCTGCGCGGCGAGCGCCGCCGCCCCGCCGAGCACCAACTGGGCCCGGAGCTTCTCCAGCTCCCGCTCGGCGTCGCGGAGCTGGCTGACGGTCTGCTCCACCCGGTCGGCCACCTGGTCGCTGGGCACCCGGTACAGCTCCGCCAGCCGGGCGACGAGCAGGTGCTCCTTGGCCAGGAAGCGGAACGCGTCCATGCCGACCAGCGCCTCGACCCGGCGCACCCCGGACCCGATCGACGCCTCGGAGAGGATCTTCACCAGGCCGAGCTGCCCGGACCGGTCGACGTGCGTGCCGCCGCACAGCTCGCGGGCGTAGTCGCCGACCTCGACGACCCGCACCTCGTCGCCGTACTTCTCGCCGAAGAGCGCCATCGCGCCGATCCGGCGGGCCTCCTCCAGCGAGGTGACGAAGGCGTGCACCTCCAGGTCGGCCAGGAGCACCTCGTTGACCTGCTGCTCCACGTCGTGCAGCACGCTCGGCGCGACCCCGGTCGGGGTGTTGAAGTCGAACCGCAGCCGCCCCGGGGCGTTCAGCGAACCGGCCTGCGTCGCCGACTCGCCGAGGAAGTTGCGCATGGTCTGGTGCACCAGGTGGGTGGCGGTGTGCGAGCGGGAAATCGCCCGCCGCCGGGTCACGTCGATCTCGGCGAAGCCGGTCTCGCCGGACCGCACCTCGCCCCGGCGCACCCGCGCCCGGTGCACCACCAGGCCGGGCACCGGCTGCTGGACGTCGAAGATCTCGACCTCGCCGCCGCCGACGGTGATCAGCCCCTGGTCGGGCTGCTGCCCGCCGCCCTCGGCGTAGAACGGGGTCGCGTCGAGCACCAGCTCGATGGTGTCCCCCTCGACGGCCGCGGCGACCGGGGCACCGCCGGAGAGCAGCGCCCGGACCCTCGCCTCACGCGACGTCTCGGTGTACCCGGTGAAGGTCACCGGGCCGCCGCTGTCCAGCACCGACCGGTACGCCGACAGGTCGGTGTGCCCGGTCTTGCGCGCCTTCGCGTCGGCCTTGGCCCGGGACCGCTGGTCGGCCATCAGCCGGCGGAAGCCCTCGGCGTCGACGGTCAGCCCCTGCTCGGCGGCGATCTCCAGGGTCAGGTCGATCGGGAAGCCGTACGTGTCGTGCAGCTGGAACGCCTTGTCCCCGGAGAGCGCCGGCTTCCCGGCCCGCTTCGTCTCGCTGATCGCCGTGTCCAGGATCGTGGTGCCGGCGCGCAGGGTGGAGAGGAAGGCGTCCTCCTCCGCGTACGCGTACTGCGAGATCCGGTCGAACTCGGTGGCCAGTTCCGGGTACGACGGGGACATGCAGTCCCGGGCCACCGGCAGCAGCTCCGGCATCGCCCGGTCCTGGTAGCCCAGCAGCCGCATCGCCCGGATCGCCCGGCGCATGATCCGGCGCAGCACGTAGCCGCGCCCCTCGTTGCTCGGGGTCACCCCGTCGCCGATGAGCATCAGCGCGGTCCGCACGTGGTCGGCGACCACCCGCAGGCGGACGTCGTCCGGGTGCGACTCGGCGGCCACCTGGCCGGAACTCGTGCCGTACCGCTTGCCGGACAGCTCGCTGGCCCGGTCGAGGATCGGCCGGACCTCGTCGATCTCGTAGAGGTTGTCGACGCCCTGGAGGATGGAGGCGATCCGCTCCAGCCCCATGCCGGTGTCGATGTTCTTCTTCGGCAGGTCACCGACGATCCGGAAGTGCTCCTTGCTGGTCACGTCCGCGATCTCGTACTGCATGAAGACGAGGTTCCAGAACTCCAGGTAGCGGTCCTCGTCGACCTCCGGACCACCCTCGCGTCCGTAGGCGGGGCCCCGGTCGTAGAAGAGCTCGGAGCAGGGGCCGGCCGGGCCGGGGATGCCCATCGACCAGTAGTTGTCCTTCTTGCCCCGCCGGACGATCCGCTCCGCCGGCACGCCGACCGACCGCCAGATGTCGTACGCCTCGTCGTCGTCCAGGTAGACGGTGGGCCAGACCCGCTCCGGGTCGAGCCCGAAGCCGCCCTCGGCGACCGGCTTGGTGGACAACTCCCAGGCGAGCGGGATCGCCCCGGCCTTGAAGTAGTCACCGAAGGAGAAGTTGCCGTTCATCTGGAAGAACGTGCCGTGCCGGCTGGTCTTGCCGACCTCGTCGATGTCCGGCGTCCGGATGCACTTCTGGACGCTGACCGCGCGCGGGTACGGCGGGGTCTGCTGACCCAGGAAGTACGGGACGAACTGCACCATGCCGGCGTTGACGAACAGCAGGTTCGGATCGCTGATGGCGGGCAGCGGAGCGGACGGCACCACGGCATGGCCGTTCGCCTCGAAGTGGGCGAGATACCGCCGCTTGATCTCCGCCGTCTTCATCGCTGGGGTTCCTCCGGAAAGATCTCTCGGTCGCCGATGCGCGGATCCTCCCGCAGCTCGGCGAACTGGTCGTCGAACGCCTCGCCCCGGGCGAACGCCTCGTGGATCTCCTGCTCGCGTTCGGCCATCCCGATCCGGACGTCCTCCACGAAGCTACGCATCGACTCCAGCAGTCCGCCAGCGGATTCGGTCAGCGAACCGGCGATGCCCTGCGGCGTGTACGCGTGCGCGGTCCGGGTGGCCTTGCGGACCACCACCACGCCGACGGCGAGCCCGATGCCGAGCCAGAACAGACGCCTCATGTCTCTTCCTCCCCGCTACCGGCTCAGCGGTCGCCACGCTTGGCGGCGCGACGCTGCTGCTTGATGGTGTCGCGCACCTCGCGCTCGGTCTCGGCGTGCCGGCGGGCGGAGGCGGCCTTGCGCACGCCGTACCCGAAGGCGGCGACCTTGACCAGCGGGTTCGCGGCGGCGGCGGAGACCACGGTGGCCAGGTTCGCCACGTTGGCGGTGACGTTCTGCGCGTGGCTGGTCATGGTGTCGACCTTGGCGAGCTGGAGGTTCACCCCGTCCAGCGAGGTCTGCACCTGGGTCAGGGCCGTGTTGACGTTCTCCACCGTGGTGTTGACGTTGCCCAGCAACGGCCTGGTCTGCTCGTTGAGGTCGTTGATCATGCGGGTCGTGGCGTCCACGGTGTGCCGCAGGCGCAGGATGGGCAGCGTCAGGATCAGCACCAGCATCGCGAACGCGATCGCCGCCACCAGCGCCGCGACCTCTCCAAGCTCCACGCGTGTCCTCCCTAAGCAGTGTTCCGCCGACCCGTCGTCGGCGGAACGTGCGACCGTCGTACCCGGCACCGGTGTGCCGGACACCGCCCTGGTCGCGCACCAGCGGCGAGTACGGCCACCAGCAGCATGACCGGCAGCGGTCCGCCAGCCCCAGACCCTACCGTCAGTGATGGACGGCGGCTCAGGACGGTGAGGGTGTCAGATCGTCGAGCGGGTCGTCGGTGAAGGTGGGGAACGGATCCTCACCGGTGAGCGACGGGTCCGTACTCGGCTGCGGCCGGGTGCGGTCGTCGTCGATGGCGTTGCGGACCTTCAACGACACCAACGATCCGGTGCAGTCACCGGCTGCGGTCGGCGACGGCAGCGGTGACGGCGGAACCGCCGGTTGGCCGTCGATCGGCGGTGGCACACACGTCGGCGGACGAACCCAGAGGTCGAGGGTCAGCTCGTCCCGTCGCCAGCAGGTGTACCGCCCCGGGGCGGGCTGCTCCGGGCAGCGGGTCACCTGCCACGGCTGCCAGCCGGCGGCCGACAACGCCCGTTCGTACTCCGGTGCGGTCTCCTCCGGCGAACGGTCCGAGGACGCGCTGCGTTCCCGCAGCCGGCAGTCCTGGAGGCACCAGCGGCTGCCACTGACGTTGTCGACGGTGTCCATCGCGGCCCAGGCCGGCACCTCCAGCTCGTCGAGGGAGCCGAAGACCGGGTCACGGCTCAGCGCCCGGACGGCGAAGAAGGTCGGTACCGCGCCGAGCAGGAGCACGCTCACCGCGACCAGGACGCCGAGGCGGAGCCGTCGGCGCTCCCGCATCTGCCGTCGCAGTTCGGAACGGGCGACGCGGAGCGGCCCACCGGTCCGGGCACCGTCGTCGTCGGACGGTTCGTCCCCGACGGCACTGCGCAACGGCGGTGAGTTCTCCGGCGGTGCCACGGCGGCCCGGGCCGTCGGGTGTCCGCCCGTCCGGCCGCCCGGCTCGCCGGGCCGGTCGTGTACGGACGGGACGGCAGTGGTCCCGGGACGCTCCGGATCACGGACGGGCGGTACGCCGCCGGGGCGTTCGGGCTCTCCACCAGGCGGGGTGGCCCGACCGGACACGGGTCGGGCGACCGGTGCGGCGGCCCGGGCCACGGTCGGCGGGCCGGACGGCGGCGCGACCGGGGCACGGCCCGGGCCGGTCGGCGGACGGCCCGGACCGGCGGACGGGTCGACGGCCGGCGCACCGGACGGGTCGGCGGACGGTCCTCCGACGGCGGGGCCAGCCGGACCGGCCCCGGGACGGGTCACGTCCCGCGGGTCCGGATCGACCGGGGCCGGGGGGCGGGCCGCGCCGCGCACCGGGCCGGCGGCGGGCGGCTCGCCGGGCATCACCCGTGGTCCGGCTACCGAGGCACCCGGTGCCGGACGGACGGAGGCGCCGGGCCCGTGCGGCGGCACGGCAACAGGCCCGTGCGGCGGTGCGACACCGGGTCCGTGCGGCGGCGCGACGCCCGAGGCGGCCGGCGGCACGGCACCCGGCCCATGCGGCACGGCACCCGGTCCGGCCGGCCGGACCGGGCCGGGGGCGGGAGCGGGGGGAACGGGACCGGGACGCGCCGCGCCGCGCGCCGGGGCGGCCGGCTCCGGTCCGGGACGCGGCGGCTGCGCCACCGGACCGGGACGGGCGGCACCCCGGGCCGGCGGAGCGGTACGCGGATCCGGGGCCGGTCCAGCCGGACCGGGCACCGGCGGACGGGCCGACCCGGTTGCCGGTCGGCCGGGCTCGGACGGGTCGGCGGCCCGACGTCGCCCCACCGAGCGGTCGTCGTCCGGTCCGGCAGGACGACGACCGGCCGCACGATCGTCGTCGTGGTCGGCGGCGGCCCGTCGCCGACCGGCGGCGGGCGGCGGGTCGCGCCGCTCGCCCGGCCCGGCGGCCAGGGGCCCCGGGGCCACCGGCCCGGACACGGCCGACGCCGGAACGGGCGGAGCGTTACCCGACGCCGGAACAGGCGGGGCGTTGCCCGTCAACGGAACGGGCGGAGCGTTACCCGACACCGGAACCGGCGGAGCGTTACCCGACAACGGAACGGGCGGAGCGTTACCCGACGCCGGAACCGGCGCGCTCCCCTGCTCCGGCGCGCGTCGCCGGGCCGTCGGGCGCTCGGGGACGGGAGGACGCGCCACGCCGGCCGCCCCCTCGACGGGAACCCGGCCGGCGGGACGCGGCGGGAAGCCGGGCACCGCCCGCGGAGCCGGTTCGGGCGCACCCGGCGGGCGGCTCGTCCGGTCGGCCGTCGGAGGCACCGCGTGTCCCGGGCGGACCGGCGGCTGGGCCTCCGGACCGGGACGGACCGGCGACGGAACCTCGTGGCCGGGACGGACGGGCGGCGGGACTTCATGGCCGGGACGGACCGGAGGTGCCATCTCGGGGCCGGGACGCGGCGCGGGGCCGGCGGCGCCCGGCCAGGGACCCTCCGGACGCCCGGGCCGCCGGGTGGGAGCGCCGGGCGGGGGGGCCGCCGTCAGGTCACCGGGGCGGGGCCCCGCCGGACCGGGCACCGAGCCTGCCGGCGGGGGCGGCGCGACGGGTGGCCGGGCACCGGTGGGTGGCGCCGGCTCGGCTGCCTCCCGGCCCCCGGTTTCCGGGCCGAGTTCACTGCGCTGCCGCTTGGCGGTACGCAGGTCGTCGATCCAGCCCAGTTCCTCGCCGCCGACCGGCTCCTCCGGCTCCGCGTCGGACCGGCTGCGTCCCCAGCGGCGTCCCCTGGCCTTGGGGTCCCGCCGCTCGTCGGGGCCGTCCTCCGGCCGATCCGCACCACGAGGTCTCACTGGTGACCCTTCCTGGCGGCGTCCGCGCCGCCCTCATCCGCCGGGACGCCGGTCGCGTCCGTCGTGCCCCGTCCGGCTCCCACCGGCGGGTCGGCGACCGGGGTGGCCCGGCCCCGCACGATGCGGCGCAGCAGGGGCAGCCGGGCGGCCACCGCACGCTCCGCGCCGTGTTCGGTGGGCCGGTAGTAGTCGGTGCCGACCAGGTCGTCCGGAACGTACTGCTGGGTGACCACGCCCCGCTGGTCGTCGTGCGGGTAGCGGTAGCCCGTGCCGTGCCCCAGCCCCCGGGCCCCGGAGTAGTGGGCGTCGCGCAGGGCACGGGGCACCGGCCCGCCCCGGCCGGCCCGGACGTCCCCGATCGCCGCTCCGATCGCGGTGGTCGTCGAGTTGGACTTCGGCGCGGTGGCCAGGTGGATGACCGCCTGGGCGAGGTTGAGCTGGGCCTCGGGAAGTCCGACGTACTCCACGGCGTGCGCGGCGGCGGTGGCCACGCTCAGCGCGGACGGATCGGCCATGCCCACGTCCTCGCTGGCGAAGATGACCAGCCGGCGCGCGACGAACCGGGCGTCCTCCCCGGCGACCAGCATCCGGGCCAGCCAGTGCAGCGCCGCGTCGACGTCGGAGCCGCGCATGCTCTTGATGAAGGCGCTGGTGACGTCGTAGTGGGCGTCACCGGCCCGGTCGTAGCGGACCGCCGCCACGTCGACCGCCTGCTCGGCGGTGGCCAGGTCGATCCGGTCGACCCCGAGGGCCGTGGCGGAGGCGGCGGCCGCCTCCAGGGCGGTGAGCGCCTTGCGGACGTCACCACCGGCGAGGCGGACCAGGTGGTCCTCGGCCTCGGGGGCGAGGGTGGGCGCACCGCCCAGGCCCCGCTCGTCGGTGACCGCGCGACGCAGCAGGCCCCGGACCGCGTCCTCGGTGAGTGGTTGCAGGGTCAGCAGCACACAGCGGGACAGCAGCGGCGAGATGACCGAGAAGTACGGGTTCTCGGTGGTCGCCGCGAGCAGGGTGACCGTCCGGTCCTCGACCGCGGCGAGCAGCGAGTCCTGCTGGGTCTTGCTGAACCGGTGCACCTCGTCGATGAAGAGCACGGTGGGCGGGCCGCCGGAGCGGCGTTGCCGGCGGGCGGTCTCGATGACCGCGCGGACGTCCTTGACCCCGGCGGTGAGCGCGGACATCGCGACGAACCGGCGGTCGGTGGCCCGGGCCACCAGGTGGGCGATGGTGGTCTTGCCGCAGCCGGGCGGTCCCCACAGGATCACCGACATCGGGGTCGCGCCGCCGACCAGTTGCCGCAGCGGCGAGCCGGGGGCGAGCAGGTGCTCCTGACCGACCAGTTCGTCGAGGTTCGCCGGACGCATCCGCACCGGCAGGGGCGCGTCGGCCCCGACGGTGTCGAAGCCGTCGACCCCGGCGGACGCGCCGCCGAACCCGGCGGGCGCGCGCGGCGCGGCGGCGGGGTCACCGAGAGTGAACAGGGCGTCGGACTCCATCACGAAGACAGTACCGGCCCGGTCCCGCGACGCCGGAATCGCGGCGCGGGACGGGCCGGTGATGATCGGAAGCGGTCAGCCGCGCCCCGGTCGGCGGCCCCGGTACCACCGGCCACCGCCTCCGCCGCCCGCACCGCGCGGACCTCGGCCGACGCCGGCCAGGTAGAGCGAGAGCAGGAGCAGGCCGATCAGGACCAGGGTGTTCCAGTTGAACAGGTCGGGCGCGCCGAAGTTGTTGTTGAGCAGGTCGATGAGCAGGGCGAAACCGAAAACGATGGCCGCGGCGATGGCGAGCATGTCGGTCCTCCGGTCAGGGGTCGGGTACGTCGGCCGTGATGTACCCGATCGGTCCGATCGCCAATCTCCAGGATGGACGGCATCCGCGCCCTGGCTAGGCTGGCGGCATGATCGGGTCAGCGCGGGCGGTACACGGGCGGGCGGCGGTCCTGGCGGCCACCGGTCACCACCCGTACGCCCGGCACGTTCTCGGTCGGGACGACGAGCCGCGGGCGTGGCTGCTCGACGGCACCACGGCGTGGCTGCTCCCGGCCGAGCGGGGCCCGGCCGGCGGGGCGTTCGGCGCTCCCGGGCCGGCGGTCGACATCTTCGGGACGCTGCTGGCGCAGGGGGTCGTCCGGTCCGGACAGTGGCTGCACCTGCCGCGACTCGGCGCGGCCGAGCTGACCGGAGCGCTGCCGGTCGCCCGGCACGACGACTGGGACTTCCTCTGGAGCAC
Source organism: Micromonospora echinospora (assembly GCF_900091495.1). Lineage (NCBI taxonomy): Bacteria > Bacillati > Actinomycetota > Actinomycetes > Micromonosporales > Micromonosporaceae > Micromonospora > Micromonospora echinospora. The sequence continues at coordinate 7,523,954 of NZ_LT607413.1, forward strand.
CGCCGCGCCGCCCCGGCAGGCCGGTGAGGAAGAGGTGGTACGCCTCACCGAGGCCGACCTGCCGGCGCTCACCGCGCTGGTCGACGAGGCCTTCCCGAGCACCACCTCACGCCCGGGTGACCCCAGGGTGGTCGACTGGTACGGCATCCGCCGCGGCGACCGGCTGGTGGCCGCCGGGGCGGACCGCAGCCGGGGCGAGATCGGTTTTCTCGCCGGCCTGACCGTCGCGCCGGCCGAGCGTGGTCGAGGGCTCGGCGCGGCGCTGACCGCCGGCATGACCCGTGCCCTCTTCGCCCGGTACGACCACGTGGCGCTAGGCGTCTACACCCATAACGTCGGCGCGATCCGGTTGTACCGCCGGCTCGGCTTCACCGGAACCCTCGGACGTACCTCCCTGCATCTCGCCTGACCCGGCTGAGGTGGTGGGGCTGAGGTGGTAGCAGGGGTCCCCTGTTACCGCTTTTTGCCGAGCAGGGGTCCCCTGCAACCACGTGACGAGGGCCCCGCGGGACGGCGTCAGCCGTTGGAGGCGGAGACGGGTGCCGCGGTGACCGGGGTCCGGCGGCCGGCCCGCCAGGCGGGCAGGTAGAGCGGGGCCGCGACGGCCAGCACCACCGCGCCGACCAGCATCGCGGTGCTCACGCTGGTGGCGTCCGCCAAGGCGGTGAGGACGACACCGCCGAGCGCGCCAGCGGGCATGGCCACCATCGAGTTCAGCGAGATCACGCTGGTCCGGTACGGACCGTCGACCTGCCGGTGCAGCAGTCCCATGTGCAGCGGGTTCGACGCGCCGTGCACGGTGTAGCAGGCCAGGTACGCGAGAAGCACACCGACCGGCCCGGCGAGCAGTCCCATGCCGGCGACGGTCAGCCCTTGCACGACCCGCAGCAGCGCGGCGGCGGGAGCCGCACCCCACCAGCGCGCCAGCAGCGGGGTCAGTGCGGCGCCGGCCGCCGAGGCGAGCCAGGCCACCGAGCCGGCCGGGCCGAGCAGCACCGCCGCGCGGTCCGCGCCGCCGGTCACCTCGGCGAGGCGCACCGGGAGCAGGGTCTCGAAGGTGGTCATGCCGAAGCCCCAGAAGAGTTCCACCGCGACCAGGGCGAGCAGCACCCGGGACCGGCGCAGCAGCCCGAACGCCTGCCCGACCATGCCCGGCGCGGCAGCGAGCGACGACCGCAACGCGCCCCGGCCCCGGCCCCGGACCGGGCCCGGCTCGACCAGGAGCGTCGCGAGCGCCACCAGGACGACCAGTTGCAGCACGACAGCCAACAGCAGCGGTGTCGTCAGCGCGCTCACCGGGCCGACCGGACCCAGGGTGACCAGGCCGCCGCCGATCAGCGCGCCGGCGCTGATCGAGATGCCGAGGACGGTTCCGCCCTGACCGAGCCCCTTCTCGTACGCCGCGTCGGGGTCGGCGGCCAGGCTGGCGTCGACGTACCAGGACTCCAACGGGCCGCTGTCGAGCGCCCGGTACACGCCTTGCAGCAGCCAGACCACGACGAAGGCGGAGAAGGCGTCGGCGACGACGAAGAGCGCCAACGAGGCGAGATTGACGGCGGCGGCCGTGAGGAGCACCGGCCGCCGCCCAAGGGCGTCGGCGAGGCCGCCGGTGGGGAGTTCCAGCAGGAGCACGACGAGCCCCTGGGCGGCGGTGGCCGCTCCGATCTGGGCGATGGTGAGGCCGCGCTCCTGCATCAGCAGGACGAAGACCGGGATGAGCAGGCCGACCGGGAGCCACCGGAGCCCGTGCAGGAGCAGGAAGCGGCGTCGGACCTGGCGGACGGTGAGTGCGTTCACCGGTCACGCTCCTCGGCCGGGAAGGCGGCGTGAACGAGGTGGACCGGTCTCGCATCGGCCTCGTCGGGCGCCGACGCCTCGCGGTAGCGCCGGACGAGTTCCGAGATCTCCTGGTTGAGCGCCGTCAACCGTTCGGGACCGATGACCAGGAACGCGTCGCTCAATCCGGCCGCGTCCCGCCACTGCGGCGAGTACGTCACCCGCTCGGTCAGCCACCGGTCGGCCTGCTCGGTCATCCACTTCACGTGCTCGACCTGCACCCACTCCAGGGCCGCCCGGGCGTCCGGGTCGTCGTCGTAGTCGCTCGGGTACCAACTGCTCGTGTCGTGCACCGCGCGCCACCAGCGCTGCCGGGCGGTGCCCCGACCGGCTTCCTCGGCGACCAGCCCGACCTCGGCGAGTTGCCGCAGGTGGTAGCTGGTGGCTCCGGTGTTGGTGTCGAGGGCCACAGCGAGCGAGGTGGCCGTCGCCGGGCCGTCGGCACGCAGCGCGCCCAGCAGACGTATCCGCAGCGGATGCGCGAGAACGCGGATCTGCCGATGGTCGAGCCTGACCGAGCGGGCCTCCCCGCTCTGTTCCTCCGTCATGGTTGCACAATAACTATGCAAAGGTTCCATGCACAATAGTTGTGCATTGTCGGCGCGGCGACACCCGCCCGCGCCCGGAGCGTGCCGCGCGGGCGACAGGACCGTCCGGGGTCAGGTCGTCCCGGGGTCAGGCCGTCCGGGAGCGAGGAACTCGCGTACGCAGGCGCTTCGTGAGCAGGCGGGACGCCGTCCGCTCGACGATCCGCGCGCGGGCCGGCAGGGTCGCCGGGGTGACCAGGGCCGCCGCCGCCACATACCCGGGCCCCGGGCGCAGGTCCCAGAGCCGGGCCCGCAGGCCGGGTCGCCCGGGGTAGGCGAGCAGCCGGGGCGGGCCGGAGGGCGGACCGATCCGGACGTCCCGGATCCGCACCCGCAGCCCGTCGCCGGTCGCCTTGACCACCGACTCCTGTCGACACCACTGCGCCAGGTCGGTCGGGGAACGGTCGTCCGCACCGTCGTGCCGTTCCACGTCCACGCCGATCTCCCCCCGAGCGGCGACCGCCACCACCACCCGTCGCCCGGAGTGGGAAACCGAGACCGAGAGCCGGTGCCCGGGCAGTCGGGGCCGGCCGTGCGCCCCGGCGCAGCTCGGACACTCCCGCACCACCCGGAGCCGGTCCGCCGGCACGCCGACGTGGTGGGCGACCGCCAGTCGCAGCAGCACCGCGCCCAGGGTGGACTGCCGCCGGTGGCGGGGGTGGACGATCGCGGCGAGCCGTCGCCGCTCGGTGTCGTCCAGCACCCCGTGGTGCCACCGGCGCAGCAGACCCAGGTCGGCCCACCAGACGGTGGCCACCACCACCGGCCGGGTGGTCCGGCGGTGGATCAGAACGCCTCCTCGGGGACGTCCATCAGGTCGAGGCACGCGGCCTGGATGATCTTCCGGTCGGCGGTGAGCCGGGGCAGCACCTCCCGGGCGAAGAACCGGGCCACCGCCACCTTGCCGGTGTAGAAGGCCCGGTCGGCGGCGGAGAGGTCGGCCCGGTCCAGGGCCCCTGCGGCGACCTCGGCCCGGCGGAGCAGCAGCCAGCCGACGAGCAGGTCACCGAGGGCCAGCAGCAGCCGCCGGCTATGCAGCCCGACCAGGTAGAGCTGACGGGGTTCGCCGCCCTGGGCGGCGCCCAGCCACTCCAGCATGGTGCCGAGGCAGCCCTGCACGTCGGTGACCGCCCGGCCCAGCGCGATCCGCTCGGCGGCGAACGAGTCGTCGGCCTCGGCGCCGACGAACGCGCCGATCTCGCCGGCCAGGGCCATCAGCGCCACCCCCTGGTCCTTGGCGATCTTGCGGAACACCAGGTCGAGGCTCTGGATCGCGGTGGTTCCCTCGTACAGGGTGTCGATCTTGGCGTCCCGGACGTACTGCTCCAGCGGGTAGTCGGTCAGGTAGCCGGAGCCGCCGAGGGTCTGCAACGACTCGTGGCCGAGCATCTCGTACGCCCGCTCCGAGCCGAACCCCTTGACCAGGGGCAGGAGCAGGTCGTTGACCCGGGCGGCCAGGTCGGCGTCCGGCCCGTGGACCATCCGGTCCTGCCAGCGGCCGGTGTAGACGAGCAGGGCGCGCAGTCCCTCGGCGTACGCCTTCTGGAGCATCAGCGACCGGCGTACGTCGGGGTGGGCGACGATCCGTACCCGGGGGGCGGTCTTGTCGGCCGCCCGGGTCAGGTCCGCGCCCTGCACCCGCTCCCGGGCGTACGCCAACGCGTTGCGGTAGCCGGTGGAGAGCGTGGCAATGGCCTTCGTGCCGACCATCGTCCGGGCGTACTCGATGATCCGGAACATCTGCCGGATGCCGTCGTGCCGCTCCCCCACCAGCCAGCCGACCGCCGGCACGCCGTGCTGGCCGAAGGTCAGCTCGCAGGTGTTGGAGACCTTCAGGCCCATCTTCTGCTCGACGCCGGTGGCGAAGACACCGTTGCGCGCGCCCAGCTCACCGGTGGCCGGGTCGAAGTGGTACTTCGGCACCACGAAGAGGCTGAGGCCCTTGGTGCCCGGCCCGCCGACGCCCTCGACCCCCACCGGCCGGGCCAGCACGTAATGCACGATGTTCTCGGTGAGGTCGTGCTCGCCGGAGGTGATGAAGCGCTTGACGCCGTCGAGGTGCCACGAGCCGTCCGGCTGCGGCACCGCCCGGGTGCGGCCCGCGCCGACGTCCGAGCCGGCGTCCGCCTCGGTCAGCGCCATGGTGGAACCCCACTGGCGGTCCACGAAGATCCGGGCCCACCGCTTCTGCTCCGCCGTCCCCTCGTGCCAGAGCACGTTGGCCAGGGGCGGGCCGGAGGCGTAGATCCAGACCGCCGGGTTGGCGCCCATCACCAGCTCGCCGATCGCCCGCCAGAGCATCCGGGGCGCGGGCGTGCCACCCAACTCCGGGGCCAGGTCGCCGAGCCGCCAGAACCCGGCGTCGAGGAACGCCCGGTACGCCTTGCCGAACGCCGGGGGCAGCGGCGCGGTGTGCGTGGCCGGGTCGAACACCGGCGGATGCCGGTCGCCCTCGGTGAACGCGTCCGCCAGCTCCTCGCGGGCGGAGCGGTCCACCTCGGCGAGGATCTGCCGGACGGTGTCGGCGTCCAGGTCGGGGTAGCCGCCGGGACCGAGGAACTCCTCGATCCCGAAGACCTCGAAGAGGTCGAACTCCAGGTCCCGCAGGTCGCTGCGGTAGTGGCCCATCTGCGTGTGCTCCTGTCTACACCGGCGGCGGGCCGCACCGGGGGTTCCCGGTCCGGCCCGCCGCGTCGGGTCCGTGAGTGGTGGTTCAGCCGCCGTGGATCGCCGCCATGTCGACCTTGGCGCGGGTGCTGGGCAGCACGAAGGTGGCCAGCACGGCGACCGCGGTCAGGATCGCCGCCACCAGGAAGGCCGCGTGCAGGCCGTCGAGCAGCACGGACGGGTTCTGGGCGCCCTCCCCGATCCGGCCGGAGAGCCGTTCGTTGGCGACGGTGACCAGGACCGCGAGGCCGACCGCGCCACCCACCTGCTGGGCGGTGTTCATCAGGCCGGAGGCGATGCCGCTCTCCTCCCGGGCGACGCCGCTGACCGCCGCGACCACCAGGGGCACCAGGGCCAGGCCGAAGCCCGCGCCGGAGAGGATCAGGGTGGGGAGGAGTTCGCTGACGTACGAGCCGTCGACGGTGCTGCGCAGCAGCAGAAGCTGGCCGACGCCGACCAGCGCCAGACCTACCATGATCAGGTTCCGGGTGCCCAGCTTCGGGGTGAGCTGCATGGCCGCCCCGGCGAAGACCGCCATGGTGAGGCCGAGTGGGGCCCAGGACAGGCCGGCCCGGATCGGCGACCAGCCGTTGATCACCTGCATGTAGAGGCTGAGGAAGAAGAAGGTGCCGTAGAGCGCCGAGGCGGCCAGCACGGTGAGGATGTTGGCCACCGCGATCTGCCGGTTGGCCAGGATGCCGAGGCGCAGCAGCGGCTCCGGAGCGCGCTTCTCCCACCACACGAAGATCGCGATCAGCACCACCGCGCCGGCCAGGCCACCGATGGTCAGCGGGTCGCTCCACGCCCGGTGCGAGGTGTTGAGCATGGTGTAGACGAGCAGCAGCAGACCACCGGTGATGGTGGCCGCGCCGAAGCCGTCCAGCCGGCGCGGACCGGTCGCCGCGTCCAGGTCGACACCGCCCCGCAGGCCGGTCAGGGCGAGCGCGAGCAGCACCGCGCCGACCGGGACGTTGATGAAGAAGACCCAGCGCCAGCCGATGGTGTCGGTGATCAGACCGCCGAGGAGCACGCCGGTGGTGCCGGCGATGCCGGAGAGGCCACCCCAGACGCCGAGCGCCTTGCCCCGCTGGTCGGCGTTGGTGAAGGCGCTGACCAGGATGCTCAGCGCCGCCGGACTGAGCAGCGCCGCACCGAAGCCCTGCACGCCCCGGGCGACGATCAGCGCGGTGTCGGACTGGGCGAGCCCACCGGCCAGCGACGCGCCGACGAAGACGACCAGCCCGACGAGGAACATCCGCTGCCGGCCGAACAGGTCCGCGCCCCGGCCGCCGAGCAGCAGGAAGCCACCGAAGAGCAGCATGTACGCGTCGACCACCCAGGCCAGCGAGGAGGTGCTGAACTCCAGGTCGGTCCGGATCGACGGCAGGGCCAGGTTGACCACCGTCTCGTCGAAGATGACGAGCAGTTGGGCGCCGCAGGTGATGGCGAGCAGGAGCGCGACCCGCCCCCGGCTCAACGTCTGGTCCCGTTCGGGCACGGCGGCTTGCACCATCACGACTCCTCAGCAGTGCTCAGTGGGTGGTGGGGGTCCCGCCCGTTGCCCGGGCGGTCGGGACGGCACCGGCCGGAGCCGGGGTGGTGGGGCGCGGATGGCCGTCGGATTGGCCGGCGGTGGCCGACCGGACGGTCGCTCGGAGCTGCCCGGTCGGCTCGCGGGGTCTTCTCCGGCGCGGGTCAGTCACCGAAGGCGCGCTGCTGGCGGCGGCGCAGCGAGCCGGCCATGAGCTTGGCCACCGGGCGGGCCGGCACACCCGCCCGCTCGTCCGGTTCGGCCACCGAGTCCAGCCAGGGCGGCATGAAGCCGAGCGTCCACTTCGGCGCGGTCTTGAGCATGTTGCGCTCGAAGCGGCTCCACGCGGAGGCGTCCAGGGCCGGGGCCAGCCGGTCGGTCAACTCGTGCTCCTCGTCGGCGCAGTGCGCGGCGAGCGAGTCGCGCAGCCGCTGCACCGCCGCGCCGAACTCGGCCCAGGCGGAGGTGGGGGCGCGGTCGAGGGCGACCAGCCGCCCCCGGACGTCCTTAAGGTGGCCGAGCAGCTCGGCGTGTTCCTCGGTCATCAGGGTGAGCACGTCCTCGCCGGCCCCGCGTTCCCGCAGCATCGGCCAGAAGAACTCGTCCTCGCCCTCGTGGTGGTGCTCGATGATCTGGAGGATCCGGTCGGCGTAGTCGGTCAGGGCCGCCGCGCGCGCCGGATCGGGCGCGCGGGACAGGCCCGTGGCCGTAGCCGAGATACGACCCAGGTCACGCAACATCGCCCGGTGCGCGAGCCGCATCGTGAGGTGACCGGAGGGAAGTCCGACGGCTGGCTGACTGGACATGTTCGTCTCCTTGCTGCGACGGCACCGAACGCATGCCGACCGTATCAGCTATTGACCCTTGCCGGCGTCACAATCCCCTTTGCCCTGACTCGTGTGTCGCCAGTGGACCGGGTCCGCCTGATTGCGTCGTAGGTCTACGTTTCTGGCAGCACATATTCAATCGGACGGATCAGACGTGGATTGGCAGGTCCAGAGTGGACCGATTACTCCGCAAGCCATGGTATATACGATCCACTTTCGATAAAGTGCGGTACCTGTTTGCCGCGCGAGCCGTGTCGGGGGGCCGTCGGATGACAGCGCGCATGACACTCCGTAGTCCGGTCGACACTTATGGTCGTCCGGAGTGGCGATCCGCCACGCCCGGCGGTCACATTTCCGCCCCGGTTCCGTCCGTTCCACCGCGCCGTCGGCGAGAGGCCGGCACCGGCACTCGCCCGCCATCCGGCCGAGTCGGCGGAACGCCGGACGCGCCGTGATCACACCGCTCGAACCCATAGACCAAGAGGTAGGTACATGGACGGCAGAGAGCACCGCTGGTTCATCCTGACCGCCTCCGTGGCGCCGCTGATCGGCGTCATGGTGGCGATGGTCCTGCTCTGGAACAGGCTGTTCGGCTGGTCGGATCTCGTGGCCCTGGTGGTCATGTACACGATCTGCGCCTTCGGCATCTCCACCGGCTACCACCGGCTGCTGACGCACCGGGCGTTCCGGACCACCCGGCCGATCTACCTCGCCCTGGCCACGGCCGGGGCGATGGCCGGACAGGGCCCGCCGATCATCTGGGCCGCGCACCACCGGCGGCACCACCGGGTCGCCGACCGCGAGGGCGACCCGCACAGCCCGCACCTGGGCTTCGAGCCCGGCGTCAAGGGCATCCTCCGGGGGCTGTGGCACGCCCACCTGGGCTGGCTGTTCGACGTCGACCTGCGCTCGGAGCCGATGCGCTACTGCCCGGACCTGGTCCGCGACAAGGCCCTGCGCTGGATCAGCGAGAAGTTCGTGCTGGTCGTAACCGCCGGCATCGTGCTGCCCGGCCTGATCGGGCTCGCCCTCACCGGCACGCTGACCGGCGCGCTGACCGGCGCGCTCTGGGGTGGTCTGGTCCGGCTGTTCCTGGTCAACCACATGACCTACGCGGTCAACTCGGTCGGGCACTACTTCGGCCGGCGCCGGTTCGGCACCCTGGACCACTCCCGCAACGTGGCCTGGCTGGCCATCCCCTCGTTCGGCGAGGCGTGGCACAACAACCACCACGCCTTCCCCCGCTCGGCCCGGCACGGCATGAAGTGGTGGGAGGTGGACATCAGCGCCGTCTTCATCTGGTCGCTGGAGAAGGTCGGCCTGGCCACCCACGTGATCCGGATCGACCCGGAGCGACTGGCCATGCGCGAGGGCGGGGTGAGCCTGGTCGCCAACGTCAAGGCGGACCGGACCCCGGCCACCACGGCCGAGGAGCTGCTGACCGCACCGGCGGCCCCGCCGCTGTCCGAGCGTCGGTCCGCGGCCGACCTGGTCTCGGTCACCGACGTCGAATGAGGACACCGACCGCCGAGCCGACCCGGAGGGGGACGCCGTGCAGCTGTGGGAGCGACTGACCGGAACCGGGGGCCGGGGCCGGTTGCACGCCTGGGCCGGCAACGGATTCACCGCGACACCGTGGCCGGAGGTGGTCGCCGACGCCCGGGGCGCGGCGGCCACCCTCCGCCGCGCCGGGGTGCGGCCCGGCCGGCAGGTGGCCGCCATCCTGGACAATTCCCCGGAGGCGGTCCGTGGCCTGCTCGGGGTCTGGTTGGCCGGCGGGGCCGTCGCGTCGCTGCCGGTGCCCACTCGGGGCATGGACCGGCAGGAGTACGCCGGGCACCTGGAGACCCTGGTCGCCAACCTCGACGCGCCGGTGCTGCTGGCCGACGAGAAGCTGGCCCCGCTGCTGCCCGAGTCGTTGCACCGTCGACTGGCGGTGCGGTCCTGGCAGTCGCTGGCCGGTGACGGCCGGATCGACGAGACCCCGCCGGAGGCCGACGGGCTGGCGTTCGTGCAGTACTCCTCGGGCAGCACCAGCGTCCCCAAGGGGTGCGCGCTGACCACCCGGGCCATCGGCCGGCAGCTGGAGATGATCCTGGCCATGGCCGGCGGGGTGCCCGGCGAGGAGACGGTCGCCTCCTGGCTGCCGCTCTCCCACGACATGGGCATGTTCGGCTGCCTGCTCTACGCCTGGGCGCACGACTTCGGGCTGGTGCTGTCCACCCCGGAGCGGTTCATGATGTCGCCCCGGACCTGGTTCCGGGACATGGCCGAGTACGGCGCGACCATGACCGCCGGCACCAGCACCGCGCTGCACCTGGCCGCCCGGGGGCAGGGCAGCGGCGCGCTGGCCGCCCCGCTGCGGCTGCGGGTCTGCGTGGTCGGGGCGGAGCGGGTGGAGTGGGAGGCGCTGCGGCGCACGGTGGCCGCGTTCGGTCCGCACGGGCTCCGGGAGGAGGCGCTGATGCCGGCGTACGGGCTGGCCGAGGCGACTCTGGCGGTCACGGCCTGCCCGCACGACGAGGCTCCGCGCTTCCTCGACGTCGACGGCAACCGGCTCGCCGACGGCGAGGTGGTGGTGTGCGCGGCGGACGACCCGGCGGCGACCCGCGTGGTCTCCACCGGCCGGCCGTGTGACGGGGTCGAGGTGGACGTCGCCGAACCGGGTCGCCTCTCCGAGATCCGCATCGCCTCGCCGAGCCTGGCCGGTGGCTACTTCGCCGACCCGGAGCGCACCGCGGCGCGGTTCGTCGACGGCCGGCTGCGCACCGGCGACCTGGGCTTCCTGCACGACGGGGAGCTGTACGTGGTGGGTCGCTCCGACGACCTGCTCCAGGTCGGCGGGCGCAACGTCTACGCGCGGGAGATCGAGAGCACGATCGACGGGCTGGAGACGGTCCGCAAGGGCTGCGCGGTGATCGTCGACGTCGCCGAGGACGGCCGGAGCGAGTTGGTGCTGCTCGTGGAGCTGAAGAGCCGCAGCAACGACTACCGGGCCTTCGCCGACGAGGCGGCGGCGATCGCGATGACCAAGGCCGGGGTGCCGCTGGCCGAGTGCGTCTTCCTGGAGAAGGGCACCCTGCCGAAGACGCCCAGCGGCAAGATCCAGCGGTTCCGGTGCCGGGCGCTGCTGGCGTCCGACGCGTGGCGTCCGCTGGCCCGGGTCGCCGTCCGCTGAGGCCGGTGCCCGGAGACCGACGAAGCCGGGGTGGGGATCGTCTCCCCACCCCGGCTTCGTCGTCGGAGCCGGCCGGCGGTCAGCCGCCGGCCCGCCAGCGGATGGCGGCGGCGCCGGCCATGTCCCCGGCGTGCGCGAAGCCGGCGAGGACCAGCAGGTCGCCCGGGCCCACCCGACCGTCCCGGACGGCCTCGGTCAGCGTGATCGGCACGGCGGCGCCGAACAGGTTGCCGTACTCGTCGAAGGTGTCCAGGTGCCGCTCCGGCTTGAGCTGCAACGCCTCCCGCCAGTTACGCAGGAACATCCGGTTCGGCTGGTTGGTGACCAGCACGTCGATGTCCGGCGTACGGACACCGATCCGGTCGCAGAGCGCGGTGACCACCTCGGGGACGAGCTGGTTGCCCCGGCCGATGATCTTCGCGACCTTGGACTCGGTGAAGCTGACGTCCATCTCGCTCTGTCCGGGCTGCCAGTACTTCCGGTCGTCGTCGAAGGCCAGGCCGACGTCGGTGGCGTACTCGACGTACTGGCGGATCTCCACGTCGATGATCGGGGACTCGTCCCCGATCCGCAGGTAGCCGACCCCGCAACCGTCGCCCGGCACCGGCGCGTGCGACTTGGTGCGGATGGTCGGCTGGGTGAAGACCTGGCCGGCGCTGTTCTGCACGTTGCACAGCAGCGCGGTCTTCGCCCCGCCGGACTGCATGATCTGCTTGGCGAGCTTCAGCATGTAGACGAAGGAGACGCAGCCGCCGTTGTGCACGTCGAGCACCCAGTCCGGGCGCTCGCCGAGCCGGTGGGCCACCTCCGCTCCGGCGCCGGTGAACGGCAGGTCGGGCAGGAGCACGTTGGTGATGAGCAGGTCCACCGGCCCGTCACCGCGCGCCTTCGCCCGGTCCAGCACCGGCCGGGCGGCCTTGACGATCAGGTCGGCCGCGGTCTCGTCCGGCCCCATGTGCCGGCGGTACTTCGGCGACTTGAACATCACGCTGTCGTCGAGCGCGGCGTCCGCGCCGCGGTAGAAGTCGGTGCCGACCCGGTTCTCCGGCAGGGCGCTGTTGACCTCGACCAGGCTGACCGGGACGGTCATGCCGAGACTCCCTCACGCACCACGTGGCCGGTCACCGGGATGCCCCGGCTGTGCCGGTACTCCAGGATCGCCTTGAGGTTGTCCAGCTCGGCGCGGTGCCCGGCGTAGAACAGCGGCCACATGTCCCCCACCCAGACCCGGTTCGGGTCGGCGACCAGGTGCTTGTTCGGGTTGTCGTCGTAGTACGGGTGGCGGCAGTTGGTCCAGACCAGCACCGAGCCGGGCTTCTTCAGCACCAGCTCGGCGGGGATGATCCGGTTGATGTAGATCATCCACAGTTCATCGCCCTGGTCCCAGGCGCAGTGGTAGTCGACGGTCAGCGACTCCCGGTTGGCGACCACCTTGGCGTAGATGCGGGTGTCGTCGGCCAGGGTGTCCCAGCCGACGTGCAGCCCGTCGGTGGCGCCGGGAACCGGCTCGAAGTGCCGGGTGCTGTACGTCCACTCGTCAAGGTTGCGCAGGTCCGAGAGGTAGTCGAAGACGTCCTCCGGCGGGCAGTCGATGTAGTCCTGCACGGTGCAGAACTGCCCGTACACCGCGTCGTGCGGGTAGACCGCGTGGGTCATCTCCGCGGCCTTGGCCAGAGCCGCCTCCCGCGGGGTGGTCTCGCAGCGCAGCAGGTTCGGGATGTCAGCCAACGGCGACGACGGGCTGGTCATGGGGTGCTCCTTGGGGACTGACGGTGTCGAGATGGTTGAGGAACGGTACGAACGGTGGGATCTCCCGCGGACTCACGTCGACGCAGACCACGGCCGGCGACCGGGTGGACCCGTGCGCGACCAGGGCCTGCCGCAGCTCGTCCGGCGTACGGGCGTGGGTGACCGGCAGGGTCGGGAACATGCCCCGGATCCCGCCGGCCAGGTCGGTCGGTCGGAACTCGTTGAACGTGTACGCGTCGTCGTAGTAGAGCTGCTCGCGGGTGACGCACATGCCGTGCGCGTTGTTGTTGACGACCACGAACGTCACCGGCAGGTCGTGTTCGACCGCGGTGTGGATCTCCATGCCGTGCATGAGGAACCCGCCGTCGCCGATCACCACGTAACTGCGCGCGCCGGTGCCGAGGGCGGCCCCGATGCCCGCGCCGAGGCTGTGCCCCATGCCGCCCATGCCCAGCGCGACGACGAACCGCCCGTCCCGTGGGGTGGCCACCCAGTGGATGACGCCGGCGGCGGCGTTGCCCGCGTCGGCGATCACGGTCGCGCCCTCCGGCACGGCCGCGCCGATCGCCTCGACCGCGTCGCGCAGCCGCATGCCCTCCCCCTCGAACGGCGGCACGGTGAGGAAGCGCAGGTCGGCGCGGGCGGGGGACGGTGGAGCCGGCCGGGCGGCGCGCAGCCGCGCGGTGACCGCCCGCAGCTCGGCGCGCAGGTCGCCGTCCACGTGCAGCGTGTCCGGGTCGGAAAAGGCCGGCTCGGCCCCGAAGCAGACCAGCTCGGTGCCGGCGAGCAGGGCGTCCAGCCCGCCCCGGGCCATCACCGGCAGCCGGGTGCCGACCAGCACGCAGAGCCGGGCCCGGCGCAGCGCGTCGGTGACGCTCGGATGCCCGATCACGCCGGCCACCCCGACGAAGCGGGGGTCGTGGTTGTCGAAGACGTCCTTGCCGTCCGGCACGACGGCGACCCGGGCGTCCAGCGCGGCGACGAACTCGGCCAGCTCGGCGCGGGCGCCCCGGCGGGCCACCTCGTCTCCGGCGATCACCAACACCGGCTCGCCGGCCAGCTCCGCCAGCCGGTCGGCGGCGCGCTCGCGGGCCGCCGAGGCGGCCACCGGCGTGCGCCGGGCGGTCAGCAGTTCGTCGATCGGGGGCGGGTCGGCGAGGACGGCCTGCTGCACGTCCTTCGGCAGCAGCAGCACCGCCGGCCCGCCGGGCAGCGCCCGGGTGGCGGTGAGCGCGTCGGCCAGCGCCGCGGCGAGGTCCGCCGGGTCGTCGACCCGTGCGCAGTACCGGCTGATCGTCGAGAACAGCCGGTACGCGTCGAACGAGCCGGCCAGACCACTGGTGTCCTGGAAGGCCCCCCGACCCTCCAGTGACCGGGGCGGCTGCCCCACCACGGCCAGCAGCGGCACCCGGGAGGCGTACGCCTCGGCCACCCCGGGGACCAGGTTCATCGCCCCCGCGCCGGAGGTGGAGACGGCCACCGCGAGCCGGCCGGTGGTGCGGGCGTACCCGTCGGCCATCGCGGCGGCCGAGAACTCGTGCTTCGCCACCACCGCGCGGACCGCCCCGTCGCAATGGTGCGCCGCGTCGTACAGATCCTCAATGTTGGCGCCACCGACACCGAATATGTGACGCACCCCGACTTGGTGCAACGATCTGATCAGATAATCGACTACCCGGTACGGTCTGTCCATAATGTATGGCCCCCGCGCGGTACCTCGAAGCCTATGTCCCCCCAAGGGTGCCCATCATGCACGGGCAATCGTCGGCACACAAGGCAGCAATGGAGGGTCGCCCGATCTCGTCCACTGTGGCATGATCCAGCGGACCCGACCATCCGAGGGCCGGAGATACGCATTCTCGACGCGGCGGTCAGTGACACCCCTCGCTGTCGAAAGCGCAATCACACCACGTGCACGAGGAGTTACGCAGTGATTACTGTTGAACAGGTCTGCGAAATGGTGCAGAAGAAACTGCGTGGAAAGAACGCCGACGAGACCACGCTCGGCGCGCAGACGGCCTTCGACGACCTGGGGTTGTCCAGCCTCCAGGTGGCCGACATCGTCTACGGCATCGAGGACCAGCTCGACATCGAGTTCGACCCGTCCCGCGCGGCGGACGTGAAGACCATCGGTGACCTGGTCGACCTGGCCAACTCCACGGCCCAGCTCCGGGCGTAGCCGTGTCCGTCCACGCACCGCTGGCCGACGCCCCGGCGGCCGGGGCCGACACCGCCACCGGCCGCTACGACGGCGCGTCCATGGACGCCATCCAGCAGCACTACGACCTCTCGAACGACTTCTACGCGCTCTGGCTCGGTCAGTCGATGGCCTACAGCTGCGCCATGTGGTCGGGCCCGGAGGACGACCTCGACGCAGCCCAGCTCCGCAAGTTCGACTACCTCATCGAGGGGGCGCGGGCGACCGGCGCGCGCCGGGTGCTCGACGTCGGGTGCGGCTGGGGCGGTCTGATGGAGCGCCTGGTGGGCGCACACCGGGTGGAGCAGGTCGTCGGGCTGACGCTCAGTGACTCGCAGGCCGAGTGGGTCCGGGCACGCGCGTCGGACGGGATCGAGGTGCACGTCCAGAACTGGCTGGACCACACCCCGACCGAGCCGTACGACGCGATCATCTCGATCGGCGCGTTCGAGCACTTCGCCCGGGAGGGACTCACCCGGACGGCCCGCGTCGCCGCGTACCGCGAGTTCTTCACCCGCGCCCGGGGCTGGCTGCGCCCGGGTGGGCGGATCGCCATCCAGACCAACATCAAGGGCAACAACGTCCGGATGGACCGGCAGACCGTCGCCGACCTGCTCTTCATCATCGAGCGGATCTTCACCGAGTCGGAGATCCCGGCGCTGTCCGAGGTCCTCCAGGCCAGTGAACGGATCTTCGACGTGGTGTCGGTCCGCAACGACCCGGACCACTACGCGCGGACCTGCGCGCAGTGGCTGGCCGGCCTGAAGCGCAACCGGGAACGGGCCCTGGAACTGGTGGGCGAGGAGCAGGTCGCCGAGTACGAGCGGTACCTCTCCGCCACCGTCGGACACTTCGAACGTCGTCACCTCGGGCTGGCCCGACTGGTCCTCGAAGCGGTCTGAGGCGTCGTCGGCGCGACGGGTCAGCGATTGGAGTGCTGTGCCGAACTATCGACATGAGGTCTACTGGCAGACCACCGAGGCCGCCGAACCACAGGACGCCCTGACCGGCGACGTCGACTGCGACGTCGCCGTCGTCGGTGCCGGGTTCACCGGCATGTGGACCGCGTACTCACTGAAGAAGGCCCGCCCGGAGCTCTCCGTGCACCTGCTCGACGCGGGACTTGCCGGGGGCGCGGCCTCCGGCACCGCCGACGGTTTCGTCACCCCCACCCTCGGCAAGGACCTGGACCAGCTCATCCGGATCTACGGGGCGGAGGCGGCCGGCAAGGCGTCGGCGATCGTCGGCCGGTCCATCCTGGAGATCGGTCGGTTCTGCCGCCGGGAGAAGGTCGACGCCGAGTACGAGGCGAACGACTACCTGATGGTGGCGCTCAACGACGGGCAGCTCGCCCGCCTGGAGCACGACCGGCAGCTCGCCCTCAAGCTGGGCAGCGACACCAAGATCATGGACGCGGCGGAGGCCCGCGCCTACGTCGACTCCCCCGAGATCAAGGGGGCGGTCCGGGTCGGCGGGGCGCTGGTCAACCCGTACAAGCTGGCGCGGGGCCTGGCCCGGACGCTGCGCGCGGCGGGCGTGGCCATCCACGAGCGTACGCCGGTCCAGCGGGTCGAGCCGGCGGCGACCGCCGGTGCGCCGCACACGGTGGTGACCGCCGCCGGGCGGGTCCGGGCGCCGCAGGTGGTGCTGGCGACCAGCGCGTCGCAGTACACCTTCGCCGGGTTCCAGCGGCGGGTGCTGCCGATGTGGAGCTACGTGCTGATCAGCGAACCGCTCACCGAGGAGCAGCTCGGCCGGGTGCACTGGCCCGGCCGGGAGGGCCTCGTCGAGGCCAAGACCTTCCTGCACTGCGGCCGGTTCACCGCCGACAACCGGGTCATGTGGGCCGGCGGGCGGGCGTACTACTACCCGTGCAGCCCGTTCGACCGGGCACACATGCAGAACCCGGCGATCTACCGGGAGCTGACCGCGTCGTTCGCCCGGTTCTTCCCGGCCTGGCGGGACGTGCGGTTCGAGTTCGCCTACGGCGGGGTCATCGACATCACCCGCGACATGATGCCGCACTTCGGCACGCTCCGGCCCGGCCTGCACTACGGGTACGGCTACTGCGGCAACGGCATCGCCGCGACCCACACCGGTGGGCGGATCCTGCGCGACCTGGTCCTCGGCGAGAAGACCGACTACTCGACGCTGGCCCTGGTCGACGCGCCCCGGCCGACCTTCCCGCCGGAGCCGATCAGCTTCGCCGGTTACCAGGTGCTCTCCCGGGTCTACGAGTGGAAGGACCGGCGCGGATGAGCCGGCGCAAGACGATCGTCCTCACCGGCGCGTCCGGTGTGGTCGGGCAATCCATCATCCGCGAGCTGGGCGGTCGGCCGGTCCTGTGCCTGGTCAACTCCGGCACCGTGGCCGGTCCCGGGGTGGAGATGCTGCGGGTCGACCTGTCCCGACCGCGCCTCGGCCTCGACGACGACGGCTACGCCGACCTGGTCGCCCGCACCGGCGCGATCATCCACTCCGGCGGACTGACCGACTGGGGGCAGCCGGCCGAGCGGTACCAGCGAACCAACGTGGACGGCACCCGCGAGGTGATCGAGCTGGCGCGTCGGGCCGACGCCCCGATCTACCACCAGAGCACCTCGTTCGTGCACGCGCTGGCCGACTCCGCCCCGTTGCCGCTGCGCGAGACGAACGTGGTCACCGCGTACGTCCGCTCGAAGCTCGCCGCCGAGGAGCTGCTGCGCACCTCCGGCGTGCCGTACGTCATCTTCCGGCCGACGAACCTGATCGGCGACGCGGCGACCGGGCTGACCTCGCGCGGGCAGATCGTGCAGCTCATGTCGGACTGGATCTGCCGGGGCCGGGCGAAGGTGTTCCCGGCGCACCCGGGCAACCTGGTGGACATCGTCCCGCAGGACACCCTCTCCCGGGCCACGATCGCCGCGATGGACGCGGGCGACCACGGCCGGGAGTACTGGGTGACCTACGGCAAGGAGGCGATGACCGTCGACGAGGCGGTGGAGATCTGCGTCGCGCACGCCGCACGCCGGGGCCGGACCATCACCCCGCCCCGGGTGGTGCACCCCGACGAGCTGACCCCGGCGGAGCTGGACGCCCTGCCGCCGATGTCCCGCCGGTACGTGGAGGTCCTCGCCGACGTCAGCGAGGTGACCGCGTGCGCGGGCGGGGCCCTTCCGTCCTCCCTGGACGAGCTGCGCAGCCGGTACGGCCTGCCGCACGTCTCCGACCGGGACGCCTACCGTCGAAGCCTCGAGTACTGGAGCGAGCAGGGTGCCTGAAGCAACCGAGCAGACGACCGGCGACGGCCGGTGGGAACCGCCGGCCCTGGCCGGCAGCGTCGCGGTGGTCACCGGCGGCAGCCGGGGGGTGGGCCGGGGCGTCGCCCTGGCCCTCGGCGACGCCGGGGCGACGGTCTACGTCACCGGGCGCAGCACCCGGACCGCCGGGAGCACCGAGGGGCTGCCCGGCACGGTCGACGACACCGCCGACGAGGTGACCAAGCGGGGCGGGCAGGGCATCGCGGTGCGCTGCGACCACCACGACGACGCGCAGGTCGCCGCGCTGTTCGAGCGGATCGCCACCGAGCAGGACGGCCGGCTCGACCTGCTGGTCAACAACGCCTGGAGCGGCTACGAGCGTTCCGACGAGGCCCGCTTCGACGCCCCGTTCTGGCAGCAGCCGATGTGGCGGTACGACGCGTACGCCGCCTCGGTGCGGGCGCAGTTCACCGCCAGCCGGCACGCGGTGGGGCTGATGCTCCCCCGGGACGCCGGCCTGCTGGTCACCATCAGCTACACCGACGGGGACACCTACCTCGGGCAGGCGGCGTACGACATGTTCAAGGCCGCCTCCGACCGGCTCAGCCGGGCGATGGCCGGTGACCTGCGCAAGACGAAGATCACGTCGGTCGGACTGCACCCCGGGTTCGTCCGGACCGAGCGGGTCGAGGCGGCCTGGTCGGCGCTGGGCAGCGGCCCGGCGGCGGTGGTCCACTCCGCCGAGTACGTCGGCCGGGCGATCGCCCACCTGCTGGCCGACCCGTCGGTGCGCCAGGAATCCGGGCAGGTCCTCGCCTGCGGCGACCTCGCCGAGCGGTACGGCTTCTCCGACGTCGACGGTCGTCGCCCGCCGGCGTTCCGGCTGGAGGGGATGATGAGCCTGGCCACCCGGATGGAACGGCTGAACAAGGTCATCGCCGCCCAGAAGCGATCCGCCGAGGGCTGACCGTCGGCGGACCCGGAAGAGCCGGGGTGGACGAGGTCCACCCCGGCTCTTCTCGTGTCGACGCCTCGGCGACGGATCAGGTCGGGTCGGCCACCGGGGCGGCCGGGCCGGCGGTGCCGGTGTGCGCGACGGCCGCAGCCTTCGGCTTGGCGTCGATGCCGGCCTCGGCGCGCTGCTGCCCGGTGATCGGCGTCGGCGCGCCGGTCAGCGGGTCGAACCCGCCCCGGGTCTTCGGGAAGGCGATCACCTCACGGATCGAGTCCGCCCCGGCGAGCAGCATGCAGACCCGGTCCCAGCCGAACGCGATGCCGCCGTGCGGCGGCGGGCCGTACTTGAACGCCTCCAGCAGGAAGCCGAACTTGTCCTGGGCCTCCTCGGGGGTGATGCCGAGAAGGTCGAAGACCCGCCGCTGCACGTCGCCCCGGTGGATACGGACCGAGCCGCCACCGATCTCGTTGCCGTTGCAGACGATGTCGTACGCGTACGCCAGGGCCCGGTCGGGGGCCTCCTCGAACCGGTCCATCCACTCGGCGTTCGGCGAGGTGAACGGGTGGTGCACGGCCGTCCAGCCGCCCTCGTCCGTGCGCTCGAACATCGGCGCGTCGACCACCCAGCAGAACGCCCAGGCGCTCTCGTCGACCAGGTTGGACCGCTTGGCGATCTCCACCCGGGCGGCACCCAGCAGTTCCTGCGCCTCCCGGGTGTTCGGGCTGGCGGCGAAGAAGATCGCGTCACCGGGCTTCGCGCCGACCGCGTCGGCCAGCCCGGCCAGGTGCTCGGCGGAGAGGTTCTTCGCCACCGGGCCGCGCGGCTCGCCGGTCTCGGCGTCGAGCACCACGTACGCCAGGCCCTTCGCGCCGCGCGCCTTGGCCCAGTCCTGCCAGCCGTCCAGCTCCTTGCGGCTCTGCGCCGCGCCCCCCGGCATGACCACCGCGCCGACGTACCCGCCCGCGTCGATCGCGCCGGCGAAGACCCGGAACGCGGTGCCGCGCAGGTACTCGGTCAGCTCGGTCAGCTCGACGCCGTAGCGCAGGTCCGGCTTGTCGGAGCCGTACCGGGCCATCGCGTCGTGCCAGGTGATCCGGGGGATCGGCCGGGAGATCTCGTGCCCGGCGAGGTCCCGCCACAGCTCCGCGACGATCGCCTCGCCGAGGTCGATCACGTCGTCCTCGGTGACGAAGGACATCTCGATGTCGAGCTGGGTGAACTCCGGCTGCCGGTCGGCGCGGAAGTCCTCGTCCCGGTAGCAGCGGGCGATCTGGTAGTACCGCTCCATGCCGCCGACCATCAACAGCTGCTTGAACAGCTGCGGCGACTGCGGCAGGGCGTACCAGCTGCCCGGCTGGAGCCGGACCGGCACCAGGAAGTCCCGCGCGCCCTCGGGCGTCGACCGGGTCAGCGTCGGCGTCTCGATCTCCAGGAAGTCCCGCTCGTGCAGCACCTTCCGGGCGAGCTGGTTGGCCCGGGAGCGCAGCCGCATCGCGTTCGCCGGGCCGCTGCGCCGCAGGTCCAGGTAGCGGTAGCGGAGCCGGACGTCGTCGCCCGCCTCGACCTGGTCGTCCACCGGCAGTGGCAGCGGCGCGGCCTCGGAGAGAACCTCCAACGCGCTGGCGGTCACCTCGATCTCGCCGGTCGGCAGCTCCGGGTTCTCGTTGCCCTCGGGGCGGCGGGTCACCTCGCCGGTGACCTTCACGCAGAACTCGTTGCGCAGCGCGTGCGCGTCCTCCTCGCGGAAGACCACCTGGACCACACCGGAACCGTCGCGCAGGTCGACGAAGATGACACCGCCGTGGTCGCGCCGGCGGGCGACCCACCCGGCGAGCGTCACCGTGGTGCCGGCGTCCGCCGCGCGCAGGCCGCCGGCGTCATGGGTACGGATCACGACTTGCGTCTCCTCATCTGCGGTCCAGCTTTACCCCTCGCATTGTGTCAGGGGCACCCGGCGCGGACCGGCACCGGGCGGCTTCCGGCCGGAACGGGACGGGCGACCCGGTCGACCGTGGACCGCTGCCGCGGGACCGCCCGGCGCCGACGACGACCCGTTCCACCTCGGGAACTGTCCGAGGGGCAGGCTACTGTCCAGCCCATGACCATCGTCTTCGCCGACCGCGGCCTGCACCTGGGCGTCCTGAACGCCCTCCTCGACAACGACGTCGTCACCGAGGAGGACCTCACCGCGATCATCGAGTCGACCGGCCCGGACGGCCCGGACGACGGCTACCCGGGCCCGGGCCCGCGCCTGGCGGCGTCGCTGGACCTCCTGCACGCCGTCCCGGTGCCGTCCGCCGCCGCCGCGGGCATCACCGAGCTGGACTTCGACGGCGGCAACGACATCTACATGCTGGTCGAGCAGGCCCTGGACATCGACACGGGCGGTGAGTCCGACGACTACAACGTGTCGTCCCTGGAGGGCATCCAGGCGCTGTCCGGCCTTGAGTCCCTGGACCTGGACGGCCACGGCTACCACCCGGCCCCGTTGGACCTGACCCCGCTGACCGGTCACCCGAACCTGTCGAAGCTGTTCCTGACCGGCGACTGCACCGGGGCGGAGGCGTTGGAGTCGCTGCCGGCGCTGCGCGACCTGGACGTCTCCCTGGCGCAGCTCGACGACCCCGACGTCCTGGACCGCCTGGAGGCCCGGGGAGTGAAGGTCCACCGCTGACCGCACCGCAGCAGGGCCGTCCGGGCACGGAGGCGCGGTGGTACGGATCGGCCCTGCGGAGGTAGCCGGCCGCTCGGGTCCGGTACGGTCCGGCAGGTGCGCGTCGTACGCCGCTGGGTCCTGCTCTCCGCCACCGCCGCTCCGGTTCTCCTGGTCGGCGGCTGGACCCTCGGCGCGGCCCGCCAGCCGGGCGGTTTCGACCAGGTGGCCGGCACGATCAGCGCCCTCGCGGCGCTCGACGCCACCGACCGGTGGATCATGACCGTCGCTCTGCTGGGGCTCGGGGCCTGCCACTGCGTGACCGCGGCCGGGCTGCGTCCGCTGCGCGCCGCCGGCCGCCTGATGCTCGCGCTCGGCGGCGTCGCCACGGTCGCCGTGGCCGCCTTCCCGTTGCCGGCCGAGCACGGTTCCTCCACCGCGCACGGACTCGCCGCCGCCGTCGCCTTCGGCGCGCTGGCCCTCTGGCCGGCCCTGGCCGCCCCGGGCCGGTGGGGAACGGGCACGGCCGGGGTGCTCCTGGTGCTCGTCGGGTGGTTCGTGGTGGAGCTGGTCACCGGCGGCCCCCGGATCGGGCTGGCCGAGCGGGTGGCCGCGGGCGCGGAGGCGCTCGTTCCGCTGCTGGTCGCGCTGACCCTGCGGTACGGCGACTCCCCGGTCAGTCCGGGGCGGCCGGGAGCAGGTGGGTGATCTCGGGGTCACCGTCGACGAGGGCCCGGGCGCGTTCCTCGGCCGCCCGGTCGGCCCCGGTGAGTCGTCCGGCGTGCTGGCGCAGGTGCTCCTCCCAGGACGGAACCTGGTAGACCTCGACGAACCGGTGCTCCCGCTCGCCGGCCCGGAACAGTCCCCAGCGGATCGCCCCGGTACGCCGCCGCGACCGCCCCACCGCCCGCATCGCCTCGACGAACGCCTCCTGCCGCTCCGGCGGCACGGTGTACGCGACCGTCACCACCACCGGGCCGGTGCGCGGGTGCGCGGCCAGCGTCAGGTGCGGCTCCGGCCAGTAGACCGCCGGTTCACGGTTCACGCCCCGCGTGTCCCGCAACGGCCAGAGCAGCACACTCGACGCGCACACCGCCATCGCCACGCCGGCCGTCACCAGGGCGGCCTCCAGTCCGGCCAGCGCACCGAGGGCGCCCCAGGCGAGCGCGCCGAGCGCCTGCCCACCGGCGAAGACCATCTGGTAGACGGACAGCCCCCGGGCGCGCACCCACCCGGGCAGGAAGAGCTGCATCGCCGCGTTGACGCTGGACATCACGGTCATCCAGGCCAGCCCGGCGGGGACCAGCGCCACGGTGACCGGCAGCGCCCGGGGCACCAGGGCGAGCACGAGCAGCGTGCCACCGAAGATCAGCCCGGCGGCGAGCAGGAGCTGGCTGTCGGAGAGCAGGCGTCGCAGCCGGGGCAGGACGACCGCGCCGGCCACCGCGCCCAGGCCGAGGGCGGCGAGCAGGACGCCGTACCCGCTGGAGCCCAGGGCGAGCCGGCGGCTGGCGACCAGCGGCAGCAGCGCCCACAGCGCGCTTCCCGGCACCACGAAGAGGGCGGCGCGCAGCAGGATCCGACGGACAACCGGGGAGTGCCGGACGTAACGGCCACCGGCGCGCAGCGCGGCGGTGAACCGCTCCGGCATCGGGTCGCCCCCGGGGTGTTCCGGTCGCCACCGCAGCAGGGCCACCGCGAAGACCGCGAAGGAGAGGGCGTTCAGCCCGAAGACCACCGCGACGCCGGCCTGCGCGACCAGCACCCCGGCGACCGCGGGTCCGACGGCACGGGCCAGGTTGATGCTGATCGAGCCGAGCGCGGAGGCCGAGACGAGCTGTTCCCGGGGCACCAGTTCGGGGATGACCGCCTGCCAGGCCGGCAGGGTCAGCGCCTGTCCGACGCCGATGGCGAAGGTGAGGGTGAGCAGCAGCGCCGGGGGCATCCGGCCGGCGGCGGTCAGCCCGGCGAGCAGGATACCCGTCGCGGCGAGGAAGCACTGGACGGCGATGAGCAGTCGGCGGCGGTCGAAGGTGTCGGCCAGCGCGCCGGCCGGCAGGGCGAGCAGGAGCACCGGCAGCATGCTCGCGGTCTGTACCAGGGCCACCAGGGTGGCCGCCCCGGGCTGGTCGACCAGGAGCCACTGCGCCCCGACGGTCTGCATCCAGGTGCCGATGTTGCTGGCCAGCACGGCGAGCCAGAGGCTGCGGAAGGCGGCCAGCCGCAGCGGGGCCCAGGCCGACGTGCTCGGTGCGGAGACGCTCACCGGGCGCACGGTACCCCGTGTGTGACCGGGTACGCCGGGTCGTGCGCACGGAAACGGGCCGTCGGCGTGCCGACGGCCCGTTTTCGGAGTCCGTTACCGGATCATCCCACAGGCGGGATCAGAAGACGGCGACCCCGTAGCGGCTGAGCGCCTCGGTCACCGGCTGGAAGTAGGTGGTGCCACCGAGACGGCAGTTGCCGTTGCCGCCGGAGGTCAGGCCCAGGGCGGTGCCGCCGCTGAACAGCGAGCCGCCACTGTCGCCCGGCTCGGCGCAGATGTTGGTGCGGATCAGGCCGGACACCGAACCCTCGGCGTAGTTGACCGTGGCGTTGAGCGCGGTCACCGAGCCGCTGCGCAGACCGGTGGTGCTGCCGGAACGCTGCGCCGACTGGCCGACGACGGCGTTGCCGGAGCCGGTGATGTCGCGGAAGGTGCCGTTGTAGAGGGAGACGTTGCCCGTCGCGTTGGCCGAGTTGTTGTGCTGGACGATGCCGTAGTCGTTGCCCGGGAAGCTGGTGCCGGTCCGGCTGCCCAGCAGGTTGGTCTGGGCCGAGTTGCTGTACCAGCTCGCGGAGATGTTGGTGCAGTGGCCGGCGGTCAGGAAGGAGTAGGTGGTGCCGCTGCGGACGTTGAAGCCCAGCGAGCAACGACCGCCACCACCGGCGTAGATGGCCTGGCCGCCGGAGATCCGGGTGCTCAGCACGCCGGCCTCCCGCTCGATGCGGACCGTGCCGTTGAACTTGGCGGCGACGGTCTGCACCTTCTCCAGCTTGGCACCGGTGATCGTGCTGTCGACGGACACCACGACCTGGTTGCTGACCGGGTCGGTCCACCAGGCGGTGCCCGGGATCTTGGCGAAGCGGTCCAGCTCGGCGGTGGCGCGGGCCAGCTCGGCGGCGCCACGCTTGACGATCTTCGGGGTGGCGCCGGCGGCGGTGACCTGGCGGGCGGCCGAGGCGTCGGTGACGGTGACGACCATCTTGCCGGCAGCGTCGAGGTAGGCACCGGCGGAACGGTCACCGAGGCGCTCGGCCAGGCTGGTGGCGGCCTCGGGGGAGGCAGGCGAGACGGGGGCGGCCTGGGCGGGCGCGCCGAGGAGCGAGCCGGCGACCATGGTGCCGGCCACGGCGACGGTGGCGGCGCGGCGGAGCGTTGACCTCGTGGGTCGCATGAACATCCTCCAAAGAGAGGCGGGGGCACGCCGTTCGGCGTTGCCCGGGAGCACCGGACCGACCTGGGGGGAGCCGATCGGATGAGGTGAAGTATTCACATATCTAAGTTCATCTGCAAGAGCCCGCCCACCGATCAGCTGGGTCATAGCACGGCAACGTTGTTCACAGGGAAGAGCGTCTATACACTCTGGTCACACCCACGACCCGCCCCTCAGTCGACCCGGCGGCATGCTCCCGGACCAGGCCTCGGCACCAGGTCGCGCGGCTCGGTCACCTCGTGCCCGGCCGCGCACCGCAGCGCCACCCGCACGGGCTCCTCGCAGTCGCGGTGCCGGACGCTCAACGGGGCGCCCTCCGGATCGGCCAGGTAGCGGTCCCCCCAGGCGAGCACCGCCACCAGCACCGGCCACAGGTCGAAGCCCATCGGGGTCAGGCGGTACTCGTGCCGCACCCGAGCGCCGGGCTCCCGGTACGGCTCACGGCGCAGCACCCCCTGCTCCACCAGGGCCGCCAGCCGATTGGTGAGCACCTGCCGGGGAATGCCGGTGCGCACCCGCATGTCGTCGAAGCGGCGCACGCCGTTGAACACCTCGCGGAGGACCACCACGGTCCACCGTTCGCCCAGGATCGCCATCGCCCGACCGATGGTGCAGTTCTCCACCGACCAGTCCAGTGCCTCGGGTTTCATGCCGACCAGGCTAGGTCTCGTTGACAGACGCAGCAACGCGCTGCGAGGCTGGGTCCGTGACACAGACCCAGGAATCGACACGCAGCCGCACCTTCTCCTGGTCGGACCCGACCGTCGGCGTCGACCACCTCGGACGACGCGGCGGGCTGGAGCTGATCCGGGCGATGATCGGCGGTGAGCTGGCCCCGCCGCCGGTGATGCAGCTGATGGACATGGCCCGGATGGAGGCCGAGGAGGGGTGGGTGGCCGTCGAGCTGGTCCCCCAGGAGTTCCACTACAACCCGCTCGGCACCGTGCACGGCGGGGTCATCTCGACCATCCTCGACACCGCCGCCGCGTGCGCCGTGCACACCACCCTGCCGGCCGGGGTCGGCTACACCTCACTCGACCTGAACGCGAGGTTCCTCCGCCCGGCCACGGTCGACTCCGGCCTGCTGCGCTGTGAGGGCACCGTGCTGCAACGCGGCCGGCGCACCGCCCTGGCCGAGGCCCGCCTGACCGACACGCTGGGACGCCTGGTCGCCCACGCCACCTCCACCTGCCTCCTGTTCGACCTGCCCGGCGCGCCGGCCGTCCCGTCGCCGGCCTGACCGGCCACCACCGTGCCGCCGCCCGTTCCCGGCCACCCGAGGGGGCCGGGACGAGCGGTGGCGAGCAGCGGCACCCGGCGGGGCGGGAGACGGCGGGTCAGGAGGTGGCGGCGATCCGGGCGGCGCGGGCCGCGCGGCGCTCCTCGAACCGGGACGCCTGCCGCTCCAGCGTGTCCAGTTGGGCGGCGACCTCCTCGCGGGCGGCCTCGCCGTCGGCGTCGAGCCCGGAGAGGTTGAACACGTCCCACTGTCGCAGCACCGGGACCACCACGTCGTCGCGGTGCTGGCGCAGGTCGTAGATGCCGGCCAGGGCGATCGCCACCGACTTGCGGGCGAAGCCCTCGATGCCGGCGCCGGGCATCTGGAAGTCGGCCAGCACGTCGGCCACCGCGCGCATCGCCTGCCCCGGGGCCAGCTCGAACGCCGCGCCGAGCAGGTTGCGGTAGAAGACCATGTGCAGGTTCTCGTCGGCGGCGACCTTGGCCAGCAGCGCCTCGCACCTCGGGTCGCCGGTCACCCGGCCGGTGTTGCGGTGCGAGATCCGGGTCGCCAACTCCTGGAACGACACGTACGCCAGCGTGTGCAGCACCTCGTCGTCGTGGTTGTTGGAGTAGCCCTCCGTCATGTGCGTCATCCGGGCCCGCTCCAGCGCCACCGGGTCGACCGCCCGGGTCACCGTCAGGTAGTCCCGGATGGCGGTGCCGTGCCGGCCCTCCTCCGCCGTCCAGCGCCCCACCCAGGTGCCCCAGGCCCCGTCCGGGCCGAACAGGGTGGCGATCTGGTGGTGGTACGAGGGGAGGTTGTCCTCGGTGAGCAGGTTGACGATCAGCGCGGTCCGCGCCACCTCGGGCAGCTTCGAGTCCGACTCTGACCAGGCGTCCCCGCCCAGCGGTCCGTCGAAGGTGCGGCCCTCGCTCCACGGCACGTACTCGTGCGGGAACCACTCCTTCGCCACGCTCAGGTGGCGGTTGAGGTTCTTCTCGACGACGGGCTCGAGTTCCATGAGCAGGGCGGTCTGGCTGAGAGCAGTGCGAGCGGTCACAAGTTCTCCCTACGGTGGCGTAACCTACGCCACCGTAGGGACTCTATCGCGTACGCGCCAGTAACGTCCTAGCTGACCAGCGGCTTCAGGTCGGCCCGAGGCGGGTTCCACTCCCCCGCGGCGGCGGTCACCTGCTCGCCCGAGCGGATGTCCTTGACCTCGTCCGGCGCCCCGTCGACCCCCGGGAACCAGACGTACGGGATACCGCGTCGCTCGGCGTACCGGATCTGCTTGCCGAACTTCGCGGCGGTCGGCGACACCTCGCACGGGATGCCCCGACCCCGCAGCGCCTGCGCGATCCGGTCGGTCTCCGTCCGCCGCTCCTCGGTCGGCACCGCCACCAGCACGCAGGTCGGCACGCTCCGCGAGACGGTCAGCCGGTCCGCGCCGAAGAGCAGGCCGAGCAGGCGGCTCACCCCGATCGAGATGCCCACCCCGGGGAACCGGCTCGCGCCGGAGGCGGCCAGGTTGTCGTACCGCCCGCCGGAGCAGATCGAGCCGAACCGCTCGAACCCCTGCAACTGGGTCTCGTAGACGGTGCCGGTGTAGTAGTCCAGCCCCCGGGCGATCCGCAGGTCGGCCACGCAGAGACCGGGCGCGTGGGCCGCCGCGGTCTCCACCACCCGGGTCAGCTCCTCGATCCCGGAGTCGAGCAGCGGGTGGGACACCCCGAGGGCGCGCACCTCGGCGGCGAACGCGGCGTCCGGCGCGGAGATCTGCGCCAGGGCCAGACACGCCTTGGCCTGTGCCTCGTTCGCCCCGGCGCTGGCGACCAGCAGCTCGGCCACCTTGTCCGGGCCGATCTTGTCGAGCTTGTCCACCGCGCGCAGCGCCGCCTCCGGGTCGGTCAGGCCCAGGCCGAGGTAGAAGCCCTCGCAGACCTTGCGGTTGTTGACCTGGATCCGCACCGGCGGGATCGGCAGGCCGCGCAGCGCGTCCCCGATGACCAGCGGCATCTCCGCCTCGTGGTGCGCGGCGAGGTCGTCCCGGTCGACGATGTCGATGTCGGCCTGGAGGAACTCCCGGTACCGCCCCTCCTGCGGACGTTCGCCCCGCCACACCTTCTGGATCTGGTAACGGCGGAACGGAAACTGGAGCTTGCCGGCGTTCTCCAGCACGTACCGGGCGAACGGCACGGTCAGGTCGAAGTGCAGGCCGAGGGTGTCCTCGGCGGTGGGGGCGGCGCCCTCCTCCTCGTGCAGCCGCCGGATCACGTAGACCTCCTTGGAGGTCTCCCCCTTGCGTAGCAATTGGTCCAGCGGCTCGACCGCGCGGGTCTCCAGCGGGGCGAAGCCGTACAGCTCGAAGGTGTCGCGGAGCCGGTCGAGGACGTACTGCTCGATCATGCGCTGCGACGGCGTCCACTCCGGGAAGCCGGAGATGGGCGTGGGCTTGCTCATGGATGCTCCTTGAACTCCCGCGCGTCGGGCGGGATGACGTGGATCGCCCGCGCGCCGCGCGGGTGCGGGGACTACCAGCCCCGGGTGGGGGCGGCCGGGCTCGCGCCGCCGGCCTCGACGAGGTACGGGTTGCTCACACGCTCGCGACCGATGGTGGTCGCGGGGCCGTGGCCGGGCAGGACGACGGTGTCGTCGGCCAACGGGAGGATCTTCTCCCGGAGGCTGGTCACCATCGCGGGCATGCTGCCGCCCGGCAGGTCGGTGCGGCCGATCGAGCCGGCGAAGAGCACGTCACCGGAGAGGCAGATCTGTTCGGCCTCCCAGGGCGAGCCGGCGCCGGGCATCCGGAACAGCACCGACCCGCCGGTATGGCCCGGGGCATGGTCGACGGTGATCTCCAACCCGGCGAGGGCGAGGGTCGCGCCGTCGGTCAGCTCGGCGACGTCCTCCGGCTCGGTGTACGGCAGGCGACCGCCGAAGAGCTGGCGCATGTCCATCGAGAGGCCCTTGGCGGGGTCGGCGAGCAGTTCCCGGTCGTCAGGGTGGACGTATGCGGTGATGCCGCGGGCCCCGCAGACCGGGGCGACCGAGAAGGTGTGGTCGAGGTGGCCGTGGGTCAGCAGCACGGCGGCCGGGTGCAGGCGGTGCTCGGCGAGCAGCGCGTCGAGGCGGTCGAGCACGCCGATGCCCGGGTCGACCACCACGCACTGCTCCCCCGGAGCGGTGGCGACCACGTAGCAGTTGGTGCCGAAGGCGTCCGCGGGAAAGCCGGCCACGAGCACGTCCGCTCCCCTTCCTCGTCGATGCCTACCCGGTCAGCAGCCTAGCCGGGCGGGTCGCCGCGGCCACCCCGGGTGGGCATGGCCGTACGGCCAGTGAAAGTTGACGATAGAACCCTTGGCCGACCTGGTACACCACATTCCCAGCCGCTACCCGTACACTCTGGCGGGCGTGTGGCGTGGCGCACTTGCGCCCGGCGGCGCCCGGCGCCCGTCCGCCATGACGACCAGGGTAGAGGAAGGGGAGCGCGGGTGGCTTCCAGCAGGGACCGGCAGCGCAAGCTCGCACGGGAGAAGCTCGACCGGCAGATGGCCCGGCGGGCCGCCCGCGCCAAGCGCCGCCGCCAGATCCAGGCGGGTGTCGGCGCCGGGGTGGTGCTCGCCCTCGTCGTGGTCGGTTCGGTCTGGGCGCTCGGCGGCTTCGACCGGGATCCGGAGGAGAACCTGGCCGAGCCGGACGTCTGTGCCTGGACGCCGCAGAACGCCGAGGGCAACGCCGACCTCAAGGACGTCGGCACCCCGCCCACCAAGGGCCTGCCCACCTCCGGCACCCGCCCGATGACGGTCACCACCAACCAGGGCGCCCCGATCACCGTCGAGCTGGACCTGGCCGGCGCGCCGTGCGCCGCCGCGAGCATCACCCACCTGGCGGGCCGCTCGTTCTACGACAACACCACGTGCCACGAGATCACCACCGAAGGGGCGCTGCGCTGCGGCGACCCGAGCGGCAGCGGCCTCGGCGGGCCGACCTACTCGTTCTACGACGAGAACGTCCCCGCCGCGCCGTCGCCGAGCCCGGCCGCGGACGACCAGCCCCCGGCGTACCCGAAGGGCACCGTGGCGATGCTCGCCAGCCCGCCCGGCGCCAACAGCAGCCAGTTCCTGATCTTCTTCAAGGACTTCAACCCGGCGGAGCCGGCGTACTCGGTGATCGGGAAGGTCACCGGTGGACTCGACGTGGTGGAGAAGGTCGGCGCCCTGGAGACCGTGGACAATGGGTCAGGGGCGAAGGTCAAGCCGAAGACCGACGTGGTGATCCAGAGCCTGACCGTCGGTGAGCCGGCAACGACGCCGGCGGCGTCGCCGGCCCCCGCTCCGAGCAGCCCGGCGGCAGCGCCGTCGGCGACTCCGAGCGCCGGCTGACCGCCAGCCCACACCACATCCGCGGCAACTGACCGCCGAGACACGACGAGGAGTGACCGTGACGTCCACCAGAGAGCGGCAGCGCGCGGCGGCGCGGGCCCGACTCGAGCGGGAGATGGCCGAGCGTGCGGCCAAGGCCCGTAAGCGCCGGCAGATGCAGGCGATCGTCGGGGCGGGGGCGGCCCTGCTGCTCGTGGTCGCCGGCACGGTGTGGCTCGTGGCGAGCCTGGGCGACGACGAGACGGACACGACGGCCACGCCCGCCGGCACCGCTCTCTGCGTCTGGAACGAGGCGCCGGCCGACCAGCGCACGCCGCAGACCAAGGACGTCGGCCTGCCCGGCACGCAGCAGCCGAACGTCGGCACCCAGACCATGACGATCGACACCAACCTGGGGCCGATCACCGCCAAGGTCAACCTTGCCGACACGCCCTGCACGGCGGCCAGCTTCACCCACCTGGCCAGCAAGAACTTCTTCGACAACAGCAAGTGCCACCGGCTGGTGACCGAGGGGCTGAAGGTGCTCCAGTGCGGTGACCCGAGCGCCACCGGCAAGGGCTGGCGGGAGACCGACGGCACCGGCGGCCCGCAGTACCGGTTCGCCGAGGAGAACCTGCCCACCGACGAGCGTCCGCCGTACCCGGAGGGCGTCATCGCGATGGCCAAGTCCGCCGAGCCGGGAAGCACGGGCAGCCAGTTCTTCATCGTGTACGGCGACTCGCAGCTCAGCCCGGACTACACCGTCCTCGGCACGATCACGCAGGGAATGGACATCGTCAAGCAGGTCGGCGCGGCCGGGCACGACAACGCCTTCGGCCAGCAGGCCGGTGGCGGCCACCCCAAGAAGGAGGTCGTCATCAACAAGCTGACCATGAGCGAGATCCAGAGCTGACGCACCCGCTCCACCGAACGCCCGCCGGCCCGTCCGGCGGGCGTTTCGCATCCGGGCACCTGCCCGTGCGCGCGGCACGGGGCGACAGCCGAACCCGTCGGACCGGCCCTTCACTCACCGTGATCCACGCCTGACCCGGCACCCACCGTCCTCCCGCCCCTTGTTCTGCATCCGAAACCGCGCCAGCCACCTTCCGTAACCACGGGTGTCGGCTTGCCGGGTATAGCGCCAGCTCAGCGTGATGGTGCGTCAAGGGGTGCAGAGCAAAGGGCCAAGACGGGACGCGGGGGTCGTCACGGCACGTCACCCTGCGTGACCCGTCCTCAGCCATTGCGCAGGGTGACGCCGCGTCAGCGCGTGGACCCTCCGGGCGCGGTGCCCTGGGACCGGGAAGGGAGGAAGGGACGTGGGTCAGGCGCCCGAGGTCACCCGGTACGCGTCGAAGACGCCGTCGACCTTACGGACGGCGGCCAGCAGGTGACCGAGGTGCTTCGGGTCGGCCATCTCGAAGCTGAACCGGCTCACCGCCACCCGGTCGCGGGTGGTGGTGACGGTGGCGGAGAGGATGTTGACCCGCTCCTCGGAGAGCACCCGGGTCACGTCGGCGAGGAGCTTGTGCCGGTCGAGGGCCTCCACCTGGATGGCGACCAGGAACGTGGAGGCCGAGGTGAGCTTCCAGCTCACCTCCACCACGCGTTCCACCTGCTCCTTGAGGTCCTCGGCGTTGGCGCAGTCGTCCCGGTGGACGCTCACGCCGCCGGAGCGGGTGACGAAACCGAAGACCGCGTCCGGCGGGACCGGCGTGCAGCAGCGGGCCAGCTTGATCCAGACGTCGCTGACGCCCCGGACCACCACACCCGGGTCGTGGCTGGACGCGCGGCTGCGGGGCGGACGGGTCGCCACCGCCGTCTCGGCGATGTCCTCGACCGCGCCCTCCTCGCCGCCGTACGTGGCCATCAGCTTCTGCACCACGGACTGCGCGGAGACCTGGCTGTCCCCCACTGCGGCGTAGAGCGAGGCCACGTCGGCCAGGTGCAGGTCCCGGGCGATGGTCATCAGCGCGTCCGAGGTGAGCATCCGCTGCAACGGCATGCCCTGCTTGCGCATCGCCTTGACGATCGCGTCCTTGCCGGCCTCGATCGCCTCCTCGCGCCGCTCCTTGTTGAAGTACTGCCGGATCTTCGTCCGCGCCCGGGGGCTCTTGACGAAGCCGAGCCAGTCCTGCGTCGGGCCGGCCGTGTCGGACTTCGACGTGAAGATCTCGATGACGTCGCCGTTGGAGAGCGTCGACTCCAGCGGCACCAGCTTGCCGTTGACCCGTGCCCCGATGCACTTGTGCCCCACCACGGTGTGCACCGCGTACGCGAAGTCCACCGGCGTCGAGCCGGTCGGCAGCGGGATGACGTCGCCCTTCGGGGTGAAGACGTACACCTCCTGGCTGGACAGGTCGAACCGCAGCGCGTCCAGGAACTCGCTCGGGTCCGCCGCCTCCCGCTGCCAGTCCAGCAGCTGCCGCAGCCAGGTCATCTCGTCGATGTGCGCCGGTGGGCCGACGATCTGGGTGCCCTTGTGCTCCTTGTACTTCCAGTGCGCCGCGATACCGAACTCGGCGGTGCGGTGCATGGCGTACGTGCGGATCTGCATCTCGACCGGCTTGCCGGTCGGCCCGATGACCGTCGTGTGCAACGACTGGTACATGTTGAACTTGGGCATCGCGATGTAGTCCTTGAACCGGCCCGGCACCGGCTGCCAGTTCGCGTGGATCACGCCCAGCGCGGCGTAGCAGTCCCGCACCGTGTCGACCAGGATCCGCACCCCGACCAGGTCGTAGATGTCGTTGAAGTCCCGACCCCGCACGATCATCTTCTGGTAGATCGAGTAGAGGTGCTTCGGCCGGCCGGTGACCTCGGCCTTGATCTTCGCGACCTTCAGGTCGGTCTGCACCTTCTGGGTCACCTGGCGCAGCAGCGCCTCGCGCTGCGGCTGGTGCTCCCCGATCAGGCGGTTGATCTCCTCGAACCGCTTCGGGAAGAGCGTGCCGAAGGCCAGGTCCTCCAGCTCCCACTTGATGGTGTTCATACCCAGCCGGTGGGCCAGCGGGGCCAGGATCTCCAGCGTCTCCTTGGCCTTCTGCTCCTGCTTGGGGCGGGGCAGGAAGGTGAGGGTACGCATGTTGTGCAGCCGGTCGGCGAGCTTGATGACCAGCACCCGCGGGTCCTTCGCCATGGCGACCACCATCTTGCGGATGGTCTCCGCCTTGGCGGCGTCGCCCAGCTTGACCTTGTCGAGCTTCGTCACCCCGTCGACCAGGAGCGCGACCTCGCCGCCGAAGTCGGCCCGCATCTGGTCGAGGGTGTACTCGGTGTCCTCGATGGTGTCATGCAGCAGCGCCGCCACCAGGGTGGTGGTGTCCATGCCGAGGTTGGCCAGGATGGTGGCGACCGCGAGCGGGTGGGTGATGTACGGGTCGCCGGACTTGCGGTACTGCCCGGAGTGCCAGCGGGCGGCCATGTCGAAGGCGCGCTGGAGCAGCCGGGCGTCGGCCTTGGGGTGGTTCTCCCGGTGGGTGGAGATCAGCGGCTCCAGCACCTCGCTGACCTGGGAGGTCTGCCAGGGCGCGTTGAACCGGGCCAGCCGGGCCCGGACCCGCCGGCCGGTGGGCGCGTTGGCCAGGGCGAACCCGCCGCCCGACGTGAGGTCGGACGGGTCGTCGGCCACGAGCGAACCGGCCACGGGGGCCGTTCCGTCGCCGCCCAGCGGCACCGGCAGCCCGGCCCCGCCGGTGCCGGCCGGGGGACTGCCGTCGGGAAGCCGCGTCAGGCCAATCCCGGTCTGGTCGGTCGCCGAGCTGTCCGCGTCGCCTGTCGGATGCACCGTGCCCTCCACCGGAGGAACGACATCGTAGGACACCGGCCTCCTCACCCTTCGCCGGAAAGAGCCGACCGTAGCCGGTCGCCCGAGTACGCCGCCCGGCGGGTAACCCTCCGGTCAGCAAAGGGCAATGCTACCCGCCGGGGACCTGGTGTGCCGCTCCGCCGGACGGCCCGCGCCGGGTCCGTCCGACGGCCGTCGGATCAAACAGTCAGCAGGGCATGGACCGGACGCGGCGCCAATCGTTGCCGGCCGCCGAGGAAGGCCAGTTCCATCAGGACGGTGAACCCGGACACCGTGCCACCGGCCCGCTCCACCAGGTCGAGGGTGGCCCCGGCGGTGCCCCCGGTGGCGAGGACGTCGTCGACCACCAGGACGCGGTGTCCGGCGGTGAACGCGTCCTGGTGCACCTCCAGGGTCGCCTCGCCGTACTCCAGCGCGTACGAGGCCGAATGGGTG
Source organism: Micromonospora echinospora (assembly GCF_900091495.1). Lineage (NCBI taxonomy): Bacteria > Bacillati > Actinomycetota > Actinomycetes > Micromonosporales > Micromonosporaceae > Micromonospora > Micromonospora echinospora. Next base: position 7,558,675 of record NZ_LT607413.1, read on the forward strand.
GCCCGGGGCAGCTTCCCGGCCTTGCGTACCGGCACGACCCCGACGCCGGTGGCGTACGCGATGGCGGCGGCGACCACGAACCCGCGTGCCTCGATGCCGGCCACCACGTCGAAGGAGTCCCGCCCGTGGTGGGCCACGATCCCGTCGACGACCTCCCGGAACACCGCACCGTCGGCGAAGAGCGGCATCAGGTCCTTGAACACGATCCCGGGCTTCGGGAAGTCCGGTACGTCGAGTACCCGGCCGGCCACCAGTTCGGCGACGGCGGGACCGCTGTCCCCGCGTACCCCGGTGTGGGTCTGCGTCACGTTTGCCCCCTTCAACGACACGGCGTCCTTCAATGCTGCCCGCACAGCATGAAGGACGCCGTAACGTCGCCAGTCGGCGGGTGGGGCGCGTCACGCCCCACCCGGTGGATCAGCGGCGCTTGCCGCCGGGTCGGTTGCCCCCGCCGCCCGCGGGACGGCCGCCCCGCGCGCCGGTGGGCCGCTTGCCGGTCGGACGGGCGCCGACCTTCGGCGCCGCGCCGGCCAGCGCCGCGGCCTCCGGGTCGATCGGCTCGTCGCCGCCCTCGGTGGACTTCGGGGTCCCCTTCGGGGTGACCTCGCCCCGGGCGATCGCACCGCGCCGGGCCAGGATCCGCTTGTTGTGCGCCTGGATGCGGGGCTCCTGGTTCTTCAGCACCACCAGCAGCGGGGTGGCCACCAGGATCGAGGTCAGGAAGGCCACCGCCATACCGACGAAGAGCACCAGGCCGAGGTCCTTCAGGGTGCCCGCGCCGAGCAGGCCGGCACCGATGAAGAGCAGACCGCCGACGGGCAGCAGCGCGACCACCGAGGTGTTCAGCGACCGCATCAGGCTCTGGTTGACCGCCAGGTTGGCGGCCTCGCCGTACGTCTGGTTGTTGTTGGCGGTGATCCCCCGGACGTTCTCCTGCACCTTGTCGAAGACGACCACGACGTCGTACAGCGCGAAGCCGAGGATGGTGAGGAAGCCGATCACCGTCGAGGGGGTCACCTCGAAGCCGATCGCCGAGTAGATACCGGAGGTGAGCACCAGGTTGAGGAAGAGCGAGCCGACCGCGGCGGCGGCCATCCGCCACTCGAAGCGCAGGACCAGGTAGACCGTCACCAGCGCGACGAAGATGACCAGACCGAGGACGGCCCGCGAGGTGACCTGGCTGCCCCAGGCCGAGCTGACCCGGTTGGCGCTGATCTGGTCGGCGTTGAGGCCGAACTCCTCGGCCAACGCGACCTTGACCGCCTCGGCCTCCTGGGCGTCCAGCTCCGAGGTGCGCATCTCGTAGAAGTTGCCGCTCGGGCCCCCGACCTCCTGCGCGGTGACCAGCTCGGCGCCGCCGCCGGCGCTGGCGAGCGCCTCCTCGGTGACCGTCTCGGTCCGCTCCAGGGTGCCGACGCTCGCCGGCACCTGGAACGAGTTGCCGCCGCTGAACTCGATGCCGAGCTTGAAGCCGCTCACCAGGAAGCTGAGGATCGCGAGCAGGACGAGCGCCCCGGCCACGCCGAACCAGAGCTTGCGGCGACCGACGACGTCGAGACCGGCCTCGCCCCGGTACAGCCGGGTCGCCAGACCACTACGAGCCATCTCAGGCCTCCTTGACGCGCGGGTTGCGGGTGGTCGGCTGCTCGTCACCCTTGGCCGGGAGCACCCGGCCGAGGCCGCTCACCCGGGGCGACAGGAAGGCCCGGGTGCGGGCGAACATCGCCATGATCGGGTGCCGGAAGAGGAAGACCACCACCAGGTCGAGGACGGTGGCCAGACCCAGGGCGAAGGCGAAGCCCTTCACCGCGCCGACCGAGACGATGTAGAGCACCACGGCGGACAGGATGGTGATCGCGTTCGCCGAGATGATCGTCCGGCGGGCCCTGGTCCAGGCGCGGGGCACCGCGCTGCGTGGGCTGCGCCCCTCGCGGATCTCGTCCTTGAGCCGCTCGAAGTAGATGACGAAGGAGTCCGCCGCCACACCGAGCGAGACGATCATGCCGGCGATGCCGGCGAGGGTCAGCGTGAAGCCGATCTGCCGGCCGAGGAAGACCAGCGCGCCGAAGACCAGCAGCGCCGACAGCACCAGGCTCAGGAAGATCACCGAGCCGAGCAGGCGGTAGTAGAAGAACGCGTAGACGATGACCAGCAGCATGCCGATGCCGGCGGCGAGCAGACCGGCCCGCAGGTGGCTCTCGCCCAGGGTGGCGGAGACGTTCTGCTGCTCCTGCGGCTCGAAGGTCACCGGCAGGGCGCCGTAGCGGAGCTGGCTGGCCAGGTCGCTGGCGGTGCGGTTGTTGAAGCTGCCGGTGATCTGCGAGTCACCGGTGAGCACGCCCTGGATCTCCGGGGAGGAGATCACCTTGTTGTCGAGCACCACGGCCACCCGGCACTTGCCGTCCTGGCCGAGCGCGGTGGCGTCGCAGGCCTGGCCCTCGTTGTTGAAGGCCTCCCGGGTCAGCGCGGTCCACTTCCCCTGGCCGTCGCCAGAGAAGTTGAGGCTGACCACCCACTGGCCGGTCTGGTCGAGAGCCGGGTCGGCGTCCTCGACGTCGGTGCCCTGCACCTTGGCGATGTCGAGGAGGTACTTGGCGCCGCTCTCACAGGCCACCGCCGGCTGCTTCGGGTCGCTGATCGAGCCGGCCGGCCGCTTGTCGAGCTGCTCGCAGGTGATCGTCGGCACGTTGAACTGCACGGTCGCCGGGAGCACCGCGACCTCGCGCGGGGTCAGGGTGCCGAACGGCTTGAGCCGCTCGGCGAGCGTCGGGTCGGCGCTGACGTTGGCCGGGGCCTGGAGGCCGTTGGCGGCCTGCCACGCGGCGGCCCCGACCTTCTGCTCGACGGCCTTGCGCTGCTCCTCGACGCCCTGCGGCACCGGCTCGGCGCTGGCGCTCGGCGCGGGGGCGCTGGCCGACGCGCTCGGAGCCGGGCTGGCGCTGGCCGACGGGGCCGGTGCGCCGCCGCCCTGACCGCCGGCGCTCGGCGAGGCGGAGACCTGCGGCGCGGCGCTGCCCGACGGGGCGGGAGCGGCACTACCGGAGGGAGCCGGGGCAGGGCTGCCCGACGGGGCCGGGGTGGCCGGCGGCGGGGTGGCGGCGGCGCCGCTGCCGTCGGCGACCTTGAGCACCTTGCGGAACCGCAGCTCGGCCGCGCTGCCCACCTCGGTCAGGTCCCGGTTCTCACCGGGCAGCGAGATGACGATGTTCCGGTCGCCCTCGGTGACCACCTCGGCCTCGGCGACACCGAGCGCGTTGACCCGGTTGTCGATGATGGTCCGGGCCTCCTCGAGGCTCTCCGCGCTCGGCGGACGGCCGTCGACGGTGTTGGTCGCCTCCAGCGTGAGCCGGGTGCCGCCGACCAGGTCCAGCCCGAGCTTGGGCTCGAGCCGGTCCTTCCAGCCACCGCTGGCACCGCCCGCGAAGAACACCAAAAGATAGAGGACGACGAAGATGACGCCGAGCACGGCGAGCTGCCGTCCCGGCCGCATCTGTCCCTGAGGTGGTGCCACGGTTGTCCTGTCTCCCTGCTGCGGTCGCGCCGCTGGTGGTCGGCGGCGGGGGTCAGGCCGGTGTTCCGGCCACACGTGTCGAGGGTGTACGTCGGCGCCGGCCCGGACGGGCACGAAACCGGCCCGGGGCCGTCGTACGTCCGGGTCGACACCGACGTCGACCTACTATCCACTTATTTCGATCCACGCGCTGCCCCGTGGGGCCCGCGGGTCACTCCTTGACGTCGGCGTCCTCGACGACCTGGTCGGTCGACTCGCTCCGGTCGGCCTGGCTGACCACCCGGGCGATGGCCGGGCGGGCGTACCGGGTCTGGACACCCGGGGCGACCTCGAGCAGGACGGTGTCGTCGGCGACGCCGGTGACCGTGCCGTAGAGCCCGCCGATGGTGACCACCTCGTCACCGGGACCGAGGGCGGACTGCATCGCCTCGGCCTCCTTGCGGCGCTTCTGCTGGGGGCGGATCATCATGAAGTACATGACGCCGAAGAGCAGAGCGATCATCAGGATCGGCGTCAGACCGCCGGCTCCCCCACCGCCCTCTGCTGCGTAAAGCACGGTAAAGACCTTCCCATTGGCCCCCGGCCCGACGGGGGGCGCCGGAGCGGAGGCATGTTCTCACGTCCTGTACAGACCGCGGCGAGTCTAATCCCTGCACCTGAGAACGCCGAACGCCGCACGGATCACGTTCACATCACGGCTGATCGGGCTCGGCGGAGAAGAGATCGGGCACCGGAGGGGCCGCGCTGCCAAATGTACCATTCGGTGGAGTTCGCCCCAGATGATGCCAGGCGGCCTCCGTCGCCACCCGACCCCGGGGCGTCCGGGCCAGCAGACCGGCCCGGACCAGGAACGGCTCGCAGACCTCCTCGACCGTGTCCGGCTGCTCGCCGACCGCCACCGCCAGGGTGGAGAGCCCGACCGGCCCGCCCCGGAACGAGTCGACCAGGGCGGTCAGCACCGCCCGGTCCAGCCGGTCCAGACCCAGCGCGTCCACGTCGTACACGGTCAGGGCGGCCCGGGCGGTCTCCACGGTGACCACGCCGTCGGCCCGCACCTCGGCGAAGTCCCGTACCCGGCGCAGCAGCCGGTTGGCGATCCGGGGCGTGCCCCGGGAGCGCCCGGCGATCTCGGCCGCGCCGTCGTCGGTGATCGGCACCCCGAGGATGCGCGCCGAGCGGTGCAGCAGGGTCTCCAGATCCGCCGGGGAGTAGAAGTCGAGGTGGGCGACGAACCCGAAGCGGTCCCGCATCGGCCCGGTGAGCAGGCCGGACCGGGTAGTGGCGCCGACCAAGGTGAACGGCTCCACGTCCAGCGGGATGGCGGTCGCGCCGGGACCCTTGCCGACCACCACGTCGACCCGGAAGTCCTCCATGGCGCTGTAGAGCAGTTCCTCGGCCGGCCGGGCAATCCGGTGGATCTCGTCGATGAAGAGGACGTCGCCCTCGGCGAGGCTGGTCACGATCGCCGCCAGGTCCCCGGAGCGCTCGATCGCCGGACCGCTGGTCACCCGGATGCCCGAGCCCAGCTCGGCGGCGACGATGTTGGCCAGGCTGGTCTTGCCCAGCCCGGGCGGCCCGGAGAGCAGGATGTGGTCGGGCGGGGAGCCGCGCCGCATCGCCCCCTTGAGCAGCAGGTCGAGCTGGTCGCGGACGCGGTCCTGGGCGATGAACTCGTCGAGCCGCTTCGGCCGGACGCTCACCTCCAGGTCCCGTTCCGCGTCCTGCGCGTACGCCGAGACGAGACCGCCGTCGGTCATGGCGTCCCCTCCCCCGGGGCGTCCGCGCGCACGCCGGTCACCTGGTCCGGCCCAGCAGTCGGATCGCCTGCTTGAGCAGGACCGGCACGGGCGGGGTCGGACCGTCCACGGTCTCCGCCACGGCGGCCACCGCCTGGTCGGCCTGACCGGCCGTCCAGCCCAGCCCGACCAGCGCCTGACGGACCTGTTCGGGCCAGGCGCCGCTGGTCACCCCGGCCGCCCCGTCGGGGCCGACGGCGACCGGGCCGATCCGGTCCCGCAGTTCCAGCACCAGGCGCTCGGCGCCCTTCTTGCCGATGCCCGGCACCCGGGTCAGCGCGGCGGTGTCGCCGTTGGCGATGGCCTTGCGCACCGCGTCCGGGGTGTGCACGGCCAGCACCGCTTGGGCCAGCCGGGGACCGACGCCGCTGGCGGTCTGGAGCAGCTCGAACAGCGCCTTGGCGTCGTCGTCGGCGAAGCCGTAGAGGGTCAGCGAGTCCTCCCGGACCACCAGGCTGGTGGCGAGCCGGGTCTCCTGGCCGACCCGCAGCTCGGCGAGGGTGCCGGGGGCGCACTGCACGGCCAGGCCGACCCCGCCGACCTCCACCACCGCGTGGTCCGGGCCGGTCGCGGTCACCGTGCCGCGCACGCTGGCGATCATCGTGCTCCTCCTCGTCGTACCCGGTCGGCGGCGGCGGCCAGCTTCGAGCGGGTGCCGCCGCGCCAGATGTGGCAGATGGCCAGGGCGAGCGCGTCGGCGGCGTCGGCCGGCTTCGGTGGCTCGGCCAGCCGCAGCAGGCGGGTCACCATGGCGGTCATCTGGGCCTTGTCCGCCGTTCCGGACCCGGTGATCGCGGCCTTCACCTCGCTCGGGGTGTACGTCTGCACGGGCAGGCCGGCACGTGCGCCGGCGAGCACCGCGATCCCGCTGGCCTGGGCGGTGCCCATCACGGTCCGGACGTTGTGCTGGCTGAACACCCGCTCCACGGCGACGCTCTCCGGCCGGTGCTCGGCGACCAGGTCGGTGAGCGCCCGGTCGAGCAGCAGCAGCCGGTGCGGCAGTTCGTCGTCCGGGTCGGTGCGCACGACGTGGTACGCCACCAGCGTGCAGGGCCGCCCCGGCACCCCCTCGACCACGCCGACCCCGCACCGGGTCAGCCCCGGGTCGACGCCCAGCACCCGCACGCCGCCTCCTCCCCGACCCACCGGCAGTACGTGTGTTCGACACCCTACTGCTCGGCTCCGACACCCGCCGCCGGGGACACGCCGGACACCTCCCGGGCCACATAGTCCGCCGCTGGAGTATGTGCGGGCCAACCATGTGCCACCGGCCACGTAACTCGTAACTTCTGCGCCATGACGGCTGAACCCGTGGTCTTCCCCCACGTAGTCCAGGTCGACCTGACCGGTCGTACCGCCCTGGTTACCGGTGGTGGCAGTGGTATCGGCCGGGCATGTGCCGTACGGCTCGCCGCGGCCGGGGCGACGGTCACGGTGGTGGACCGCAACATCGAGACGGCCAAGGCGGTCGCCGCCGAGACGGGCGGCCGGGCCGAGGGCGTCGACCTGGCCGACCCGGAGGCGGTGGCCCGGCTGGACGCCGAGGTCGACATCGTGGTCAACAACGCCGGCCTCCAGTACGTGGCGCCGGTGGCCGAGTTCCCGGTGGAGCGCTTCTCCCATCTGCACCGGGTGATGGTGGAGGCCCCCTTCGTCATCGTGCGGCGCGCCCTGCCGCACATGTACGCCCGGGGCTGGGGGCGCGTCGTCAACATCTCCTCGGTGCACGGGCTGCGCGCCTCGCCGTACAAGTCGGCGTACGTCTCGGCCAAGCACGCCCTGGAGGGACTATCCAAGGTCGTCGCGTTGGAGGGGGCGGCGCACGGGGTCACCGCCAACTGCGTCAACCCGGCGTACGTGCGCACTCCGCTGGTGGAGAACCAGATCGCCGAGCAGGCGGCCCAGCACGGCATCGGGGAGGACGAGGTGATCGACAAGATCATGCTGGCCCGGGCGGCGATCAAGCGACTGATCGAGCCGGAGGAGGTCGCCGAACTGGTCGCCTACCTCTGCTCCCCACCGGCGGCGTTCATCACCGGATCCTCGATCGCCCTCGACGGGGGCTGGACGGCGAACTAGGGGTGACCAGCACAATGGCGCTCATGTCGTCGCCGATCGAGTTCCTGGAACTGCTCGCCCGCGAGGCCGCGGCCGTCGAGTTCGAGGGACCGCTGGTCGCCGCGCGCTCGGCCGGCCTGCCCGCCGACAAGATCGCCGAACTGGAGCAGGCAAAGGTGGTGGCGCTGCGGGTCCGCGCGCTGCTGGAACGCCGCCGCCGCCGGGAGACCGAGCTCTCCGGGCTCTACGACACCGCCAGTGACCTGGCCGGGCTGCGCGACTCCGACGACGTGCTGCGGGCCATCGTGCACCGGGCCCGGACCCTGCTCGGCGCGGACGTCGCCTACATGACCCTCAACGACGACGACCGGGGCGACACGTACATGCGGGTCACCGACGGGTCGGTCTCCGCCCGGTTCCAGCGGCTGCGGCTGCCGATCGGCGCCGGCCTCGGTGGGCTGGTGGCCCAGTCCGGCACCCCCTACGTCACCGCCAACTACTCCGAGGACGAGCGCTTCCACCACACCGGCGAGATCGACGCCGGGGTCCGCGAGGAGGGCCTGGTGGCGATCCTCGGCGTGCCGCTGCGCCTCGGGTCGACCTCGATCGGGGTGCTCTACGCGGCGAACCGTTCCGCCCGACCGTTCGCCCGGGAGGAGGTGGCGCTGCTGGTCTCGCTCGCCGCGCACGCCGCGGTGGCCATCGACACCGCCCGCCTGCTCGCCGAGACCCGGGCGGCGTTGGCCGAACTGTCGGCGGCGAACACCACCATCCGGGCGCACAGCGCCTCGGTGGAGCGGGCGGCGGCGGCGCACGACCGGATGACCGCGCTGGTGCTGCGCGGCGGTGGGGTGGAGGACGTCGCGGCGGCGGTCACCGACGTGCTCGACGGGGCGCTGCTGGCGATGGACGCCGAGGGACGCCTGCTGACCCGGGTCGGTGAGATCGACGAACCGGACCGCGCGGACATGGTGGAGGCGGTGGCCGCGTCCCGCACCGAGGGGCGCAGTGTGCGGCGGGGCCGACTCTGGTACGCGGCGGTGGTCGCCGGGGCGGAGAACCTCGGCGTGCTGGTGCTGCGCCCCGAGGACGAGCTGGTCGACGCCGACCAGCGCATCCTCGAACGGGCCGCCCTGGTCACCGCGCTGCTGCTGCTGTTCAGCCGGACCGTCGCCGAGGCGGAGGGCCGGGTCCGGGGCGAGCTGCTCGACGACCTGATCGCCCGACCGCTGGCCGACGCCGAGGCGCTGCGCAGCCGGGGCCGGCGACTCGGCGTCGACCTGGACGCCCCGCACGTGCTGGTGGCGGTCGGCGACGACGTGATCGCGTCCACCGGATCGGCGCGGCAGCGGGTGGTCTCCTGGGCCACCACGTACGCCTCGACCCGGGGCGGGCTGGCCGCCGCACGCGACGGCCGGGTGGTGCTGATGCTGCCCGGCCAGGACGCCGGCGCCGCCGCCCGGGCGGTGGCCCGGGACCTGTCCCGGGTGACCGGCCGGCCGGTGACCGCCGGGGCCAGCGGTCCGGCACGCGGTCCGGCGTCGCTGGCGGTGACGTTCCGCGAGGCGGACCGCTGCCTGACCGCCCTCGGCGCGCTGGGCCGGACCGGTCAGGGGGCGAGCACCGCGGAGCTGGGCTTCGTCGGGCTGCTCCTCGGCGCGGTCGGGGACCAGGGCGACCGGGACGTGGCCCGGTTCCTCACCGATACCGTCGGCCCGGTGGTCGACTACGACGCACGCCGGGGCACGGCGCTGGTGAAGACGCTGGAGGCGTACTTCGGGGTCGGCGGCAGTCTGGCCCGGGCGGCGGAGCAGCTGCACGTGCACGTCAACACGGTCACCCAACGGCTGGAGCGGGTCGGGCAGCTGCTCGGCGCGGAGTGGCAGAAGCCGGACCGGGCGCTGGAGGTGCAGCTCGCGCTCCGCCTGCACCGGCTGCGCGACCCGGACCGCTGAGGCCGGCCAGTTCCGTCGGCGTCGGAAACGCCGGCTCCGGCGTTCAGCCGGCCCGCTCGCGCAGGGTGGTGAGGATGTCGCCGGCCCGGGTCCACAGGATCGACCCGCCCTCGTCGTCGAGGAGGTGGTGCCGGGCGTCGGGGAACCGGCGGGCCAGGGCGGCCCCGAAGTCCGGTGAGTGGACCCCACTGGCGTCACGTCGCCCGTACCAGAGGTCGACCGGTACGGCGACCCGCTCCGGCGGGTGGGGCCAGGGGCCGAGGCAGATCCGCAGGTCCCGGGCGTAGCCGGCGGCGCCCTGCCGGAAGCCCTCGGCCAGGCAACGCCGGTAGGCGGTGGCGAAGTCGTGCCGCTGGTAGAGCGCCCGGTCGTGCGGCGCGCTCATCCCGATCACCAGCTCCCACATGCCGTCGGCGGTGGCGAGGCCGGCGAAGCGGCGTTCCACGGCGTCCGGGTCCCGCTCCACGTCGCCCACCAGCGCGGCGACCTCGGGCGCGAGCAGGTCCCGCTGCGCGGCGAGGTCGTCCTGACCGGCGACGACGGCCAGCGCCCGCACCAGGCCGGCCCCGGCGAGCGCGACCGCGAACGGCGCGCCCTGCGAGAAGCCGACGGCGACGGGGGCGGTCAGCCCTCGCCGGTCGACGAGGTGGGCGCAGTCGTCGACCCACGAGGTGAGGGTCCGGCCGGGATGGGCGGTGGATCCACCGAGACCGGGCCGGTCGACGCCGAGCAGCCGCATCCCCAGCCGGGGCAGCAGGTCGACGCCGAAGCCCAGCGATCCGCTCATGGCCGCGCCGGTGCACAGGAGCACCGGCCGTCCGTCGGGCGGGCCCCACTCCGACCAGGCCAGCCGCCGGCCGTCCGGCAGGTCCAGCCACTCCGTCCGTTCCGGTCGGGACACGTCGATCACGTCTCGACGGTACGGACGCCGGCAACCGGATTACCGGATCCCGCCGGGTCGGGGGACGCCGGGTCGGGAGACGCCGGGTCGGGAGACGCCGGGTCGGGAGACGCCGGGTCGAGGTGCCCCGGTTCGGAGTACGCCGGCCCGGGGGCGACAGCGGGGCGGCCGGGCATCCAGCGCAGCACCGCCAGCAGCCCGACACCGGTCACGGCAGCGGCGATCAGCGCCACCACGTGCAGGGCGGCGACGAAGGCGCGGTCCGCCGTGGCCAGCAGGGCGGCGGCGTCGCCGAGCCGGGGCGCGACGCCGTACGCGCCGGCGAGGGAGCCCTCGGCCGTCTCCCGGAGCCCGTCGGGCAGCGCCGTGGTGGCCGGCGCGACCCGGACCCGGTAGACCGCGGCGAGCACCGCGCCGAGCACCGAGACCCCGAGGGCGGCCCCCACCTGCCGTACCGTGTTGCTGACCGCCGAACCGACACCGGCCTTCTCCCGGGGCAGCGCGGCCAAGACCGACTCGGTGGCCGGGGCGGTGATGTGCGCCATCCCGACGCCCTGGACCCCGAGCAGCACGGCGACCACCCAGGTCGGCGTGGTCGCGTCGACCAGGGCCCAGCCGGCCAGCGCGACCCCGACCAGGCCCAGCCCGCCGCCGCAGACCACCCGGGCGCCGTGGCGGCGGACCAGGGTGGCGCTGCGCGGGGCGAGGACGAGCTGGGTCAGGGCCAGCGGCAGGAAGAGCAGTCCGGTGTGCAGGGGTGAGTGGCCCCGGACCAGTTGCAGGTGGAACGCGCTGACGAACATCACCCCGGCCCCGGCGAAGAAGACCAGGCCGACCAGGACCACCGGGACGGCGAACCGGGGCACCCGGAACAGCCGGACGTCCAGCGCGGGATGGTCGGTGCGCCGCTCGTGCCAGCCGAAGACGGCCAGCACGGCCAGTCCGGTGAGCACCGCCGCCCAGACCACCGGTCGGTCGAAGCCGTGCTCGCCGCCGTCGATCACCCCCCAGGTGAGGGCGACCAGGCCGACCACGGAGAGCGCGACCCCGGGCAGGTCCATCCGCCCGGGGCGGGGATCCCGCGACTCGGGCACCAGCAGCGCCCCGGCGACCAGCCCGGCGAACGCCACCGGCACGTTGACCAGGAAGACCGACCCCCACCAGAAGTGCGTCAGCAGGATCCCGCCGAGGACCGGTCCGACCGCGACGGCGAGCCCGACCGAGGCGGACCAGTACCCGATCGCCCGGGGCCGTTCCCGGGGGTCGAAGACGCTGGCGATGACCGACAGGGTCGCCGGCATGATCGCCGCGCCACCGAGTCCCATCACCGCCCGCGCCAGGACCAGGTGCACCGGGTCGCGGGCGTACGCCGACAGCAGCGAACCCAGCCCGAAGACGGCGAGTCCGGCCAGCAGGAAGCGCCGTCGGCCGTAGCGGTCGCCGAGCACGCCGAGGCTGAACAGCAGCCCGGCGAAGACCAGGGTGTACGAGTTGATCGCCCACTCCAGCTCGGCCTGGCTCGCGCCGAGGCCGTGCACCGGATCGGCCAGGGTGCGCAGGGCGACGTTGAGGATGGTGGTGTCCATGACCACCAGGAGCAGGCTGACCACGGTCACCCCGAGGATCGGCCACCGCCTCGGGTGCCCGGTGTTCGCGTACGCCGGCACGGCACGCCTCCCCTGCGATCCTGCCGGGGGTGGCGCGTCGGATCCCGCGTCCAGCCTAGGGCGACCGACCACCGGTCCGGAACCGCCTCAGACCAGGTTTTTCCTGGTCAGAGGCGGTTCCTCCGGCAAGTCGGGGCACCCTCACTCGCGACGCCCGGGGCGCCAGCGGGCGGCCAGCGCCGCCACGCTGCCCCAGATGCCGCGCCGGAACAGCAGCACGACCAGCACGAAGATGGTCCCGGTGACCAGGTTGATCGCCTCGAACCCGGAGAAGGAGAGCCAGTCCTCCAGCCGGACCAGGATGGCCGCGCCGAGCACCCCACCCCAGAGGGTGCCGATGCCGCCGAGCACCACGACGATCACCGCCTTGCCGGAGGTGGTCCAGTGCAGGGCGTCCAGTGAGACGAACCGGTGCCCGATGGCGAACAGGCCGCCGCCCAGCCCGGCGATGAAGCCGGAGAGGACGAAGACGGTCAGCTTGTACTGACGGACCGGGTAGCCGAGCGCGCGGGCCCGGGCCGGGTTGTCCCGGATGCCGATCAGTACCCGACCGAAGGGCGAGTTCACGATCCGCCAGGCGGCGGCGAGCCCGAGCAGCACGATGGGCAGCGCAGCGTAGTAATAGTAGTAGTCGTCGGTGAGGTCGAGGCCGAACAGTTCCCGGGGCACCCCCTGGAGGCCGTTCTCGCCCCGGGTCACCGAGCGCCACTCGTTGGCGATGAAGTAGACCATCTGCGCGAACGCCAACGTCACCATGGCGAAGTAGATGCCGGTACGGCTCACCGCCAGGTAGCCGATCGGCACCGCGAGCACCGCGGCGGCGAGCGCGCCGAGCAGCACCGCCACCGGGAACGGCAGGCCGGCGTTGATGGCGACCAGCCCGGTGACGTACGCCGAGGTGCCCCAGAAGGCGGCGTGCCCGAACGACATCAGCCCGGTGTAGCCGAGCAGCAGGTCCACCGAGACGGCGAAGAGCGCCCAGCAGAGGATGTCCACCGCGACCGGCGGGTAGAGGACGTTGGGCAGCAGGAACGCCACGGCCAGCCCGACGGCGAGCAGCGCGTACCGCAGCCAACGGGGGGAACGGGCGACGGCGGCCAGCGCGGAGGGTGTGCGCTTCGCGCTGGGCTCGGTGTCGGCCACGGTGGTCATGCCGGGGCCTCCTCTCGACCGAACAGGCCGGACGGACGCCAGAGCAGCACCACGGCCATCACGATGAACACGGTCGTCTGGGCGACGATCGGCCACTCCGACAGGTACGCCTCGCCCCACGCCTGGACCAGCCCGATACCGAAGCCGGCGGCGACCGAGCCGAAGATCGAGCCGAGACCGCCGATCACCACCACCGCGAAGACCACGATGATCAGGTCGGCGCCCATCAACGGGTTGACCGCCCGCATCGGCGCGGCGAGCACCCCGGCCAGCCCGGCCAGGGCGATGCCGAAGCCGAAGACCGGGGTGATCCACTTGCCGACGTCGATGCCGAACGCCCGGGTCAGCTCGGGGCGCTCGGTGGCCGCCCGGACGACCATGCCGATCCGGGTGTGGCCGAGCAGCCACCAGACGGCCACGCAGACCGCGACGGCGAAGCCGAGGATGAACACCCGGTAGGTGGGGAAGTCGAACAGTCCGAAGTCGACGGACCCGTCCAGTTCGGCCGGGGTGGCGTACGGACTGGACATCGCGCCGTACCGGAGTTTGACCAGGTCCTGGAGGATCAGCGTCAGGCCGAAGGTGAGCAGGAAGTTGTAGAGCGGGTCGAGCCGGGTGAGCCGGTGGATGAAGGCCCGCTCCAGCAGCATGCCGAACAGGCCCAGCCCGATCGGCATGATCACCAGGGCCGCCCAGAACGGCACTCCGGCCTCGCTGAGCAGCACGTACGCCCCGAACGCGCCGAGCATGTAGAACGCGCCGTGGGCGAAGTTGACCACCCGCAGCATGCCGAAGATGACCGCGAGCCCGAGGGCGAGCAGGGCGTAGAACGCCCCGCTCACCAACCCGTTGAACGTGTTGAGAAGGAAGCCGGTCACGGCGACGTCACATCCGGCAGTCCGGAGACGGGGCCGCGAACGCCTCCGCCGCCGGGATGGTCTTGAGGATCTTCACGTAGTCCCACTCCTCGGTGACCTCGGCTGCCGGCTTGACCTGGGCGAGGTAGGCGTCGTGCACGACCCGGTGGTCCTCGGCCCGGATCTTGCCGTTCCGGAGGAAGACGTCGTCGATGGTCTTGCCCTCCAGCGCCTTGACGATGGTGTCCGCGTCGTCGGTGCCGGCGGCCTGCACCGCCTCCAGGTACTGGGTGGCGGCGGAGTAGTTGGCCGCGTGGGCGAAGGTGGGCCGGGTGCCGGTCTCGGCCTTGAACCGGTCGGCGAACTCCCGGTTGCGCTGGTCGAAGTTCCAGTACCAGGCGTCGGTGTAGGTGGTGCCGGCCAGGGCGTCCGGGGTGAGCGAGTGGATGTCGGTGAGGAACATCAGCCCGACCGCCAGGCCGACGCCCTTCTCCCGGAGCTTGAACTCGTTGTACTGCTTGACCACGTTGACCAGCTCGGCGCCGGCCTGCATGGTGCCGAGCACGTCCGGCTTCGGGTTCAGGCCAGGGGCCTTGAGCAGGTACGTCGAGTAGTCGCCGCTGGTGTTCGGGAACGGCGCGGCGTCCTTCGCCAGCACCTTCCCGCCGGCCGCGGTGATCGCGTTGGAGAAGCTGCGCTCCATGTCCTGCCCGAACTGGTAATTCGGGTAGAGCACGTACCAGTTCTTCGCGCCCTGCTCGGTGGTGTTCCGGCCGGTGCCGTTGGCGAGCATGTACGTGTCGTACGCGTAGTGGAAGGTGTACTTGTTGCACTTCGCGCCGGTGAGCGTGGTGGTGGCCGCGCCGATGTTGAAGTAGAGCTTCTTCTTCTCCTTCGCCACGTCGGCCACCTTCTCCGCCGCCGACGAGGTGGGCACGTCGAGGATCAGGTCCACGCCCTTGCGGTCGTACATCTCGTTCGCCTTGGTGTTGGCGATGTCCGGCTTGTTCTGGTGGTCGGCGGTCTCCACGGTGATGTCCTTGGTCACCGCGTCGTCGCCGTGCTTCTTCTTGAAGTCGGCGATCGCCATCTCCACGGCCTTCACCGAGTTCTTCCCGGACAGTTCGAGGTAGGCACCGGACTGGTCGTTGAGCACGCCCAGCACGATCTTGTCGCCGCTGAGCTTGCTGTCGCCGGAGGACTGTGGCCCTCCCCCGCCGCAGCCGGCCACCAGCAGCGCGGCCGCCGACCCGGCGGCCACCAACATGGTCCTGCGCATGGTCATCCCTCCATCCGCGCGTGACGGCGCGGGTCGTCGTCAGATGCCGAGGTACGACAGCAGCTCGCGTTCCCGCGAGCGCACCTCGGAGTTGTCCATCGCCTCCACCACACGTCCCTCGGCCAGCAGGTAGTGCCGGTCGGCGACGCCGGTGGCGAAGTGCAGGTTCTGCTCGACCAGCAGCACGGTCACGCCGTGCTCCTTGGCCTGCCGCAGGATGTCGCCGACCTGCCCCACCAGCAGGGGCGACAGTCCCTCGGTCGGCTCGTCGCAGAGCAGCAGCCGGGCGCCCATCCGCAGCACCCGGGCCAGGGCGAGCATCTGCTGCTCACCACCGGAGAGCTGGGTGGCCGCCGAGTCGCGGCGGGCGTACAGGGCGGGGAACGCCTCGTAGACCCGCTCCAGCGGCCACGGGTCGGGGCCCACCGTCGGCGGCAGCGTCAGGTTCTCGGTGACGGTGAGCGTGGCGTACGCGCCCCGGTCGTCGGGGACCCAGCCCAGGCCCAGCCGGGCCCGGCGGTGCGCCGGCAGCCGGCCGACGTCCCGGCCGTCCAGGGTGACCGTCCCGCTGCGGCCCGGGTGCAGCCCCATCACACAGCGCAGCAGGGTGGACTTGCCGGCCCCGTTGCGCCCGACCAGGGTGACCACCTCGCCTGCGGCGACGGTGAGGCTCACGCCGCGCAGCACCCGTGCCTCGCCGTACCAGGCGGAGAGGTCGTCAACGCGCAGCATCGGTCGCTCCGTCGGTGGCTCCATGGGCGGCTCCCAGATAGGCGGTGATCACGCGTTCGTCGGCACGGACCTGCTCGTACGGACCCTCGACCAGGACCTTGCCGGCCTGGAGCACGGTGACGGTGTCGGCCAGCCGGCCCACGACGCTCATGTTGTGTTCGACCATCACCACGGTTCGGCCGGCACGGACCCGGGCGACCAGCTCGACGGTGCGGTCGACGTCCTCGAGGCCCATCCCGGCGGTCGGCTCGTCGAGCAGCAGGACGCGGGGGTCGAGAGCGAGGGCGATGGCCAGTTCCAGGGCCCGCTTGCGCCCGTACGCGAGGGCGTCGGCAGGCGTCTCGGCCAGGTCGGCGAGCCCGACCTCGGCGAGCAGTTCGTCGGCCCGGGCGGTGTAGCGGCGCATCAGACGTGCCGAGCGCCAGAACCGCCAGCCCAGGCCGCTGGGGCTCTGCAACGCCAGCGCCACGTGTTCGCGGGCGGAGAGCTGCGGGAAGAGGCTGGTGATCTGGAAGGACCGGGCGACGCCGAGTCGGGCGACCCGTTCCGGGGGCAGGCCGCCGATGTCCCGCCCGTCGAGCAGGATCCGCCCGCCACTGGGGCGCAGGAACCCGGTGAGCAGGTTGAACAGGGTGGTCTTGCCGGCCCCGTTCGGTCCGACCAGGGCATGCACGGTTCCCTCGACGACGTCGAGGTCGACCCGGTCCACGGCCCGGAAGCCCCGGAAGTCCCGGGTCAGCCCTCGCGCCGACAGCAGTCCCTGCCCGACCATCGCCACACCCTCCGCAGGTCGACGGCGACGACCGGATCGGTGACAGCGGTCACAGGATCGTCGCGTGCAGGAAACCTACGGGGCGGCGGCGATCTCGAACTATGTCGATCTCACATACATTCCGGTACGACCACCCGGGCTCGCCCACCATGGGAGAACGGGCCCGGACCGTCGTCGCACCGGCGACCCACCACGTCGACATGTGGTGGCGCCACTGGTGCCATCAGCCGGTAAGCGCGTTCAGCGCGAGGTCCACGTCCGCCTCGGTGGTGTAGAGGTGGAAGGACGCCCGGACCCGCCCGGCCCGGACGGCGGCCCGCACGCCAGCCCGCTCCAGCTTCTCCTGCGCCCCCGGAACGTCGACGACGACGATCGCGCTCTCCCCCGGCGGCTGTCCCAGGCCGTCGAGGAACCGGTTGGCCAGGGCCACGTCGTGGTCCCGGATCGCGGGCACCCCGATCTCGGCGAGGAGTTCCAGCGCCGGGGCCGCCCCGACGTAGCAGAACCAGGCCGGGGAGATGTCGAACCGCCGGGCGTCCTCGGCCAGGCGCAGCGGCGGCCCGTAATAGGAGCCCTCCGGCTCCCCGCCCGCGAACCAGCCGGCGGCGTCCGGTCGCATCCGGTCCCGCAGCCGAGGCGCCAGGTAGCCGAGGGCCACGCCGCGCGGGGCGGTCAGCCACTTGTACGCCCCGACCACCACCGCGTCGGCCTGACCGGCGTCGAAGGGCAGCCAGCCGCAGCCCTGGGTGGCGTCGACCGACACCAGCGCACCGTGCGCGCGGGCGGCGGCCACGATCTCGTCGTACGGGGCGACCCGCCCGTCCGCGGACTGCACCAGGCTGAACGCGACCAGGTCGGTGCCGTCGTCGATGGCGTCGACCAGCTTCTCCAGCGGCACCGTCCGCACCTCGACGCCCCGGTCGGCCTGCACCAGCCAGGGGAAGAGGTTGCTGACGAACTCGACCTCCGGCACCACCACCCGCGCGCCCGGGGGCAACGCCGCGGCGACCGGGGCCAGCAGCTGGGACACCGCGCTTCCGATCGCCACGTCCCCGGCCGGTACGTCCACCAGCCGGGCGAACGCCGCCCGCGAGCGTTCGGCCGCCGCGTTCCACACGTCCACGACGTTGTGGCCGACCCGCCACCGGGCCAGCGACTCCTGGACGGCCGTCCAGGTCGGTTCGGCCGGCAGCCCGTAGGTGGCGGTGTTCAGCCACCCGGGCTCCGGCTGCCACAGCTTCCGCGCCTCGTCCAGATCCATGCGTCCGACGCTAGCCGCGCGGCCGGGGCGCGGTTACAGCCAATCACCGACCCCTGGCTCCCGGTACGCACAGGGGTCACGGATGGCCCGGACCGGTAGCACGAACGGGGCAGCTCGACAGCGTCCCGGCCCTCACCACCTCGCGGACGGCCCGGGTCGGGCGGGTTCAGCTCACGTTCGCCGGACCGAGCACGCTCTTCAGGTCCCCCATCAGCGCGGTGGTGGCGGCCACCCGGAACGGACCGAGCCGCAGCGTGGTGACCTTGCCGCCGTTGAGGAGCTTCACGTGCACCTCGGTGTCGCCTGGGTGCAGCACCAGGGTCTCCTTGAGGCGCTCCACCAGGGGCGGGGTGCACCGGTGCACCGGGATGGTCAGGGTGACCGGCTTGCTGCCCGGGTTGCTGGTGACGTCCGGCAGCTGCATGTCCATCGCCATGATCCGGGGGGTGTCGTCCCGGCGGTCCACCCGTCCCTTGACCACCACGATCGCGTCCTCGGCGATGTACTGGCCGATCACCTCGTAGGTGTTGGGGAAGAACAGCGTCTCCACGCCACCGGCCAGGTCCTCCAGGGTGGCCGACGCCCAGGCCCGGCCCTGCTTGGTCACCCGGCGCTGCACCCCGGAGAGGATGCCGGCGAGGGTGACCACCGCCCCGTCGGGCACCGAGCCCTCCTCGGACAGCGCGGCGATGGTGCAGTCCGCCGCCGCGCCGAGGACGTGTTCCAGCCCGAACAGCGGGTGGTCGGAGACGTAGAGACCGAGCATCTCCCGCTCGAAGGCGAGCTTGTCCCGCTTGTCCCACTCGCTCTCGCCGATCACCGGCATCACGGTCGTGCTGGTGGTGTCGGCGTCCCCGAACCCGGCGCCGAAGAGGTCGTACTGGCCGACCGCCTCCTTGCGCTTGACGTCGGCGTACGCGTCGATCGCCTCGGCGTGCACGACGAGCAGGCCCTTACGGGGGTGCCCCAGCGCGTCGAACGCCCCGGCCTTGATCAGGGATTCGATGGTCTTCTTGTTGCAGACCACCGCGTCGACCTTCGACAGGAAGTCGTAGAAGTCGGTGTACTCGCTCTTCTCCTCCCGGCAGCGCATGATCGAGGCGACCACGTTCGCGCCGACGTTGCGCACCGCGCCGAGACCGAAGCGGATCTCCTTGCCGACCGGGGTGAACGGCCCGGCGGAGGTGTTCACGTCCGGCGGCAGGACCTGGATCCGCATCCGGCGGCACTCGGAGAGATAGAGCGCCATCTTGTCCTTGTCGTCACCGACCGAGGTCAGCAGCGCGGCCATGTACTCGGCCGGATAGTGCGCCTTGAGGTACGCCGTCCAGTAGGAGACCAGCCCGTACGCGGCGGAGTGCGCCTTGTTGAACGCGTAGCCGGCGAACGGCACCAGCACGTCCCACACCGCCTGGATCGCCTCGTCGGAGTAGCCGCGCTCGCGGCAGCCGTACCGGAACGGGATGAACTCCTTGTCGAGGATCTCCTTCTTCTTCTTGCCCATCGCCCGACGGAGCAGGTCGGCCTGGCCGAGGCTGTAGCCGGCGAGGATCTGCGCGGCGCGCTGCACCTGCTCCTGGTAGACGATCAGCCCGTAGGTCGGGGCGAGGATCTCCCGCAGCGGCTCCTCCAGCTCCGGGTGGATCGGGGTGATCTCCTGGAGGCCGTTCTTGCGCAGCGCGTAGTTGGTGTGCGAGTCCACGCCCATCGGGCCGGGCCGGTAGAGCGCGAGGACGGCGGAGATGTCCTCGAAGTTGTCCGGCTTCATCAGCCGCAGCAGCGACCGCATCGGCCCGCCGTCGAGCTGGAACACGCCCAGGGTGTCGCCCCGGGCCAGCAGCTCGTAGGCGGCCTTGTCGTCCAGCTCCAGGCCCAGCAGGTCGAGGTCCTTGCCGTGGTTGAGCTGGATGTTCTTGACCGCGTCGTCGATGATCGTCAGGTTGCGCAGGCCGAGGAAGTCCATCTTCAACAGCCCGAGCGACTCGCACGTCGGGTAGTCGAACTGGGTGATGATCACCCCGTCCGAGTCCCGGCGCATCAGCGGGATGTGTTCGATGATCGGCTCGGCGGACATGATGACGCCGGCGGCGTGCACGCCGGTCTGCCGGATCAGCCCCTCGATGCCCTTGGCCGTCTCGATGACCTTCTTGACGTCCGGGTCGGACTCGTACAGGCCCCGGATCTCGCCGGCCTCGGCGTAGCGGGGGTGCTTCGGGTCGAAGATGCCGGACAGCGGGATGTCCTTGCCCATCACCGCCGGGGGCATCGCCTTGGTGATCCGGTCGCCGACCGCGTACGGGTAGCCGAGCACCCGGGCCGAGTCCTTGATCGCGGCCTTCGCCTTGATCGTGCCGAAGGTGGCGATCTGGGCGACCTTGTCCTCGCCCCACTTGTCGGTGACGTACTTGATCACCTCACCGCGTCGACGCTCGTCGAAGTCGATGTCGACATCCGGCATGGAGACCCGCTCGGGGTTCAGGAACCGCTCGAAGATCAGGCCGTGCGGGATCGGGTCCAGGTCGGTGATGCCGAGCGCGTACGCGACCAGCGAGCCGGCCGCCGAGCCCCGGCCCGGTCCGACCGCGATGCCCTGGCTCTTCGCCCACTGGATGAAGTCGGCGACCACGAGGAAGTACGACGGGAAGCCCATCTGGATGATGACGCCCAGCTCGTACTCGGCCTGGACGACGTGCCCCTCCGGGATGCCGTTCGGGAAGCGGCGGGCCAGCCCCTTGAAGGTCTCCTTGCGGAACCAGGACTCCTCGGTCTCCCCGTCCGGCACCGGGAAGCGCGGCATCAGGTTGTGGAACTCGAACATGCCGCTCGGGTCGACCCGCTCGGCGACCAGCAGGGTGTTGCGGCAGCCCTCCAGCCAGACGTCCGAGCCGTCGACCGCGCGCATCTCCTCGGCGGACTTGATGAAGTAGCCGCTGCCGCCGAACTTGAACCGGTTCGGGTCGGCGATGTTGCTGCCGGTCTGGACGCAGAGCAGCACGTCGTGCGACTCGGCCTGCGCCTCGTGGGTGTAGTGGGAGTCGTTGGTGACCACCGGCGGGATGGCCAGTTTCTTGCCGATCTCCAGCAGCCCGTCGCGGACCCGCTTCTCGATGTCGAGGCCGTGGTCCATCAACTCCAGGAAGTAGTTCTCCTTGCCGAAGATCTCCTGGTACTTCGCCGCCGCCTCCAGGGCCTGGGCGTCGTGGCCGAGGCGCAACCGGGTCTGCACCTCACCCGACGGGCAGCCGGTGGTGGCCATCAGACCCTCGGCGTGCGCGGCGATCAGCTCGGTGTCCATCCGGGGCCACTTGACGAAGAACCCCTCGGTGTACGCCTTCGAGGTGAGCGTGAAGAGGTTGTGCAGACCGGTCTTGTTCCGCGCCCAGATGGTCTTGTGGGTGTAACCACCGCTACCGGAGACGTCGTCGCTCTTCTGTTCCGGCCGGCCCCACTTGACCCGCTGCTTGTGGAAGCGCGACTCCGGCGCCACGTACGCCTCGATGCCGAGCACCGGGGTGATCCCGGCGGCCATGGCCTGCTTGTAGAAGTCGTGCGCGCCGTGCATGTTGCCGTGGTCGGTCATCGCCACCGCCGGCATGCCCAGTCGGCTCGCCTCGGCGAAGAGGTCCTTCAGCCGGGCCGCACCGTCGAGCATCGAATACTCCGTGTGCACGTGCAGATGCGCGAACGAGTCGGCCATGCAGAGCGCCCCCCGGGTCTGATCTTTGGCAGTCGGCCTAGCCTAGCCCCGCCCCGGATCCCGGCTCTCGACCGCCACGCGTCCCGCCGACCGGTGCCGCTGATCTCGCCGACCAGTTGTTGGCGACGGATCGACAGTCGGTTGCCGGACTCGACCGGGAAGCCGGGCGACGGCCGTCGTAGCCTTGCCGGACCACACCCGACGACCATTGGACGAGGATGCCCCTTCCGGACGGTGTCGAGGAGCTGGCCGGATCGGCGGCGCGCGGGGACCCGGCGGCGCGGGACGCCCTGCTGGCCGCGGTCCGCCCGGAGGTGCTGCGCCTCTGCGCCCGGCTGTTGCCGCACCGGGAGGACGCCGAGGAGGCGTGCCAGGACGCGCTGCTCGCGCTGGCCCAGGGCATCACCCGGTTCGAAGGCCGGTCGTCGTTCCACACCTGGCTCCACCGGCTGACCGCCAACCGGGCCCGCTCGACCTACCGGGCGCTGCGCCGCCGGTGGCTGGTGGAGGCCGGCGGCGTGCCGCTGCCGGATCCGCCCGACCCGCGCCGGACGAGCGTGGTCGCCGGCACCCGGCTCGACCTGCTCGACGCGCTCGACACGGTCCGTCCCGAACTCGCCGAGGCGGTGACCCTGCGCGACGTCCTCGGGCTGGGCTACCGGGAGATCGCCGCGCTGCTCGACCTGCCCGAGGGGACCGTCAAGTCGCGGGTCCACGAGGCCCGCCGGCAACTCCGGCTGCGCCTGTCCGCAGCGCCGACCGCCGGGGAGGGGCGGTGACCGTGGAAGCCGACCATCGAGCCCACCCGGCCGGTGGGCGGCGTACCGCTGGTCGCCCGGTCCGCCGGCAGGGCGAAGCGGGCGGACGGCTCGGCCCGGTCACGGTGCTCGCCGTGGTGCTGGCCGGAGCGGTGACGGCATGCGGTGGCGGTGGCGACGTACCCGTCTCGCCGCTGCCCGTCCAGCCGCCGTCCATGGCGGCCACCCCCACCCCGGGGCCATCCGCGCCGGCCCCGACGTCGGCGGCCCCGCCCCCCACCACGCGCAGACCGGTCGCCGCCCCCACGTCCCGCCGTCCGACGCCGCCGGCGTCCACGCGGACGCCGACCGTGACGACCTCACCGACCCGCCTGCCCGACTCCTGTGAGGGGGCGGTCCGGTACGACCTGGTGCTGGCCGAGACCGAGTTGGCGCTGGTGCCGGCGCTCTGCTTCGCCACCGGGGCGGTGCTGCGGATCATCGGGATCGGCCCCGGCGAGGTGACCGTGGACCGGGAGGACCTGGTCTCCCGCAACTACGCGGGCGGGGTGGTCGACATCCGGTTCGTCCGTCCGGGCACGGTCACCGTGCGGATCCCGCAGGAGGGCACGACCTACCCGATCACGGTGGTGGTGCGCTGACGCGGGCCTACCGCACCCGCACCCCGGCCAGCAGCCGGTCGACGAAAGCAGCGTCGCTGCCCGCCGGGGGCACGACCTGCACGTAGATCAGTCCGGTGCGGTCGGGTCCCAGCCCGGCGGCCTCGACGACGACGGGCCTGCCCCGCTCGCACGTGAACCGGGCCACCACCCAGTCCACGCCCGCCCGGCGGGTACGCCGCACGGGCGCGGCGGCGCAGGACGCGTGGGGGCGTTCGGCGACGAAGCCGGCGGGGGTGGTCCGCGCGGCGGTGCTGGCGGACAGGCCGACGAAGGCGCCCGGCACGGTCGGGTCGGCCGCCCACCGGCGCGGGTCGGGCGAGATCACCAGGGCGGGTTCGAGGCTTCCGTCGGCGCCGTACTGGCCGGCCCAGCCGGTGCCGACGGCCCGCCATCCCGGGGGCAGCACGACCGTGATCGGCCCACTCGTCCCGATGTGCGCGTCCCGGACGGTCGCCGTGTCCCCGGCCAGGGTTCCGACCGCGACGAGCACCGCCCCGCCCACCACCGTCGCCGCGAACCGCCGGCCGGCCGGTCCCGCCCCGGACGTCGGAGGCGGGGAACTGCCGCTCACCGTGCGTGCCTGGCGCGTCCACGGGCGTCCGGTCCGGGCCGGGGGCCCGCTCGATCCGGACGTCGGGGTGGACGCGGCCGGCCCGTCGCCGGAGGCCGGTCCGGGTCGGCCGGCCCCCGACCCGGAAGCGGGTCGGCCGGCCTCCGACCCGGGAGCGGGTCGGCGCGCGGACGCGGCGGCGTGCCGCAGGGCCGCGCGGAAGGCTTCGGCGTCCCGGTGACGGTCGGCCGGCCGGAGCGCGGTGGCCCGGCGCAGCACGTCCGCCACCTGCGGCGGAACCTCCGCGCGTAGCCGGACCGTACCGTCCGGGCCCGGCGGGGCCGGCGGGGCCGGCGGGTTCCGACGCGCGTCCGCGCCGAGGAGCCGTACGCCGAGCCGGCCCAGCCCGTACACGTCGGCGCGGGTGTCGACGACCGCGAGCGGGTCGTCCTGTTCCGGTGCCATGTAGCCGGGGGTGCCGGCCCGGGCGGTGAGGCCGGAGGCCGCGGCGAGCGCCTTGGCCAGCCCGAGATCGGCGACCAGCACCCGCTCGCCGTCGGGGTGGGACCGGAAGAGGATGTTGCCGGGGGTCAGGTCGCGGTGCACCACACCGTGGCGGTGCAGCACGGCGACGCCGGCGGCGATCTCGGCCAGCAGGTCCAGGGCGACCGGCACGGGCAGCGGACCGGCGGCCAGCCGGTCCCGCAGGCTGCCGCCGTCGGCCAGGACCATCACCGAGTACGGTCGCCCGTCGGCCAGTTCCCCGACCGCGTGGACCCGGACCAGCCGCTCGTCGTCGAGCCGGCGCAGCAGGCGGGCCTCGTCGAGAAAGCGTTCCCGGACCCGCAGGTCGTGGTGCCAGTTCTCGGCCAGCACCTTGATCGCGACCGAGGAGCAGAGCACCGGGTCGTGGCCCAGCCAGACCGTCGCGAACGAGCCTGCGCCGAGCAGCCGCTCGATCCGGTAGGACCCGATCCGTTCCGGACTGGTCACCGCACCACCCCCGCCACCGGTTCCGCCCGTCACCGGCACCCGACGTGCTCCGGCTCGACAGTAGACGGACCGGCGTGCCACCGGCAGCGCCCCGCCGGCGGCACGTACGCCACGCACCATCAGCGGCAAACACACTGATACGCACCTGCACGACGATGTAGCGGTGGACAATGGTGTGTGACACACAGTATCGTGTGACGCATGGTCAGCGATGAGATCCTGCGAACGCACCTCCAGGAGTTGCGTCGGGGCACCGTGGTGGTGGCGAGCCTGGTCGCCCTGCGCCGCCCCGACTACGGCTACGCGCTGCTGCAACGCCTCTCCGCCCACGGCTTCCCGGTCGACGCCAACACGCTCTATCCGCTCCTGCGGCGGCTGGAGGAGCAGGGGCTGCTGACCAGCGAGTGGAACACCGAGGAAAGCCGACCACGCAAGTTCTACCGAACCAGTGAGGAGGGCGAATCGGTGCTCAGCCGTCTCCTGGACGACCTCTCCACCGTGCAGACTTCACTGACCGGACTGATTGAAGGAGTCGCCCGATGACGTCCCTGACCGACCGGTACCTCGCCGCCACCCTGCGCTCGGTGCCCGTCGCGCGACGCGAGGAGATCGCCACCGAGCTACGCGCCTCGATCGACGACATGGTCGAGGCCCGGACGGCGGACGGGCAGGACACCGCCGCCGCCGAACGGGAGGTGCTCACCGAACTGGGCGACCCGGCACAGCTCGCCGCCCGCTACGCCGACCGCCGGTTGTACCTCGTCGGCCCGACGTACTACCTGGCCTGGGAGCGGCTGCTGAAGCGACTGCTCAGCTTCCTGCCGGCGACGGTCGGGGTGATCGTGGGCGCGCTCTCGGCCGTCAACGGCAACGCCGGCGGGGCGATCGGCGAGGGCATCGTCGCCGCCTTCATGGTCGCGCTCCACCTCTGCTTCTGGGTCACCCTGGTCTTCGCGGTGCTGGAGCGCCTCAACGTCCCCCTGGACCTGCCCGGATGGACCGTCGACCAACTGCCGGAGGAGCGCGTCGACCGGCAGATCCCGCTGACCGACACCGGCGCGGCGATCGGCTGGCTCGTGCTCGTCATCGCCTACCTGCCGTGGCAGCACTACCGGTCCTACGTCCCCGACGGCGAGGGCGGCGACGTGCCGGTCCTCGACCCGGCGCTGTGGAGCTTCTGGCTGCCGTTCCTGATCGCCGTGCTGATCACCAACATCGGCTTCGAGATCGTCAAGTACCGGGTCGGACGCTGGACCTGGCCGCTGGTCGCGGCCAACCTCCTGCTCGACCTGGCGTTCGCGGTGCCGGTGATCTGGCTGCTGCTGACCGACCGGCTGATCAACCCCGAGCTGGTGCAACGGTTCGCCTGGTTCCGCGAGGGCGACAACCTGGACACCGTCACCGCCGTCGTGGTCGCCGGCACGGTGCTGGTCGTGCTCTGGGACGTCGCCGACAGCATCGTCAAGGCGTACCGCAGCCGCGCCTGACGTACCCACGACCGGCCCGGCACGTCCCGTGACGTGCCGGGCCGTACGGCGTACCCGACCCACCCCGGTCCGACTCCGGAGCGTGACCGCGCCACCAACCATGGGGATCGACGGACCCCGCGCCACTGCCCGACCGGCGCACATTTCCTGGCCGGGTGGACTGGCCGAACACTCTGGACAGTGGCCGGACACCGCCCAGATCATGAAGCCCAACCGGTCTGGTGGCGTGCGGGGCATCCACCGACTCCGCCCCTCCAGAGCAGGTGAACCATCTTGAGCATCTCCGATCTACGCACCGACTGGAAGATCTTCCGGCAGACCATGCGGGACTCCACGCTCAAGGAGGCCCTGGTCGACAGCGCCGAGTACATCCGGATCCGCCGCCACGAGCGGCGGGAACGCTTCGACGAGCGGTTCGGCACCGAGACCAACGGCATCGTCGGCCTGGCCGACATCGACAGCATCGGGACGCACCAGGAGGAGGCCTCCCACTACCTGCCCACCCGCAAGCAGGAGTTCGACCGCATGATGGCGACGGTCGGCGAGTTCGACCACGGGGAGCACGTCTTCGTCGACCTCGGCTGCGGCAAGGGCCGGGTGGTGCTGCTCGCGGCGGAGAAGCCGTACAAGAAGGTGATCGGGGTGGACTTCTCCCCCAGCTTCATCGGGCAGGCCAAGGAGAACGTCGAGCGCTACACCGGGCCGGTGGCGTGCCACGAGATCGAACTGCTCGCCATCGACGCGGTGGACTTCGTCGTCCCCCCGGAGAACCTGATCGTCTACCTGTTCTCGCCGTTCGGGCCGCCCGTCTTCGACACCGTCATGCGGAACCTGGTCGCCGCGACCAGGAAGCGGAAGCAGAAGATCACCATCGTGTACTACTCCCCCGACTACGACGACGTGGTCCGGGAGGCCGGCTTCACGCTCGTCGCCCAGGGCAAGGGCGACCACTGGCCGTGGAGCATCTACTCCGTCGGCGAGTCGGCCTGACCCGTCCCGCGCGCCCGGCCGTCGACCGGCAGCGTCACGACGGCCGGTGGGACTCCCACTCGGCGGCGAGCATCGCGTAGACCACCTCGTCGGTCCACTCGCCCTTGACGAACTCGTTCTCCCGCATGTGCGCCTCGCGGCGCATGCCCAGCCGTTCCAGGACCCGGGCCGAGGCGGTGTTGCGGGCGTCCAGCCGGCCGACGATCCGGTGCAGGCCGAGCAGATCGAAGCCCATCTCCATCATCATCCGGGCCGCCTCGGTGGCGTAGCCCCGGCCGCCGTGGTCGGGGTGGAAGACGTAGCCGACCTCGCCCTGCCGGTGCTCGACGCTGACCCAGAACAGCAGCACGTCCCCGACGAGCTGGCCGGTCTCCCGGACCACCACGGCCAGGTTGAGCACGTCGCCGGAGTTCCGCAGGGCGGTACGGCGGCACTTGCGGGCCAGCGCCTCCCGGGTCGCCTGCTCGTCGTGCGGCTCCCAGTAGAGGTAGCGGGAGACGTCCGCGCGGGACTGGTACGCGTGCAGCGCCGCGAAGTCGCCCTCGTCGAACGGGCGCAGGTCGAGCCGCTCGGTGCGGATCGGGTAGTCGGGAATCAGCACCCCGGCAGGGTACGCCCCGCGCCGCCGGGCCGGGCCACCGCTACTCCGCCCGTCCCGAAGGCGCGAACTGTCCACCAACCAGCCGGGTGCTTCCGCGACGATCTCGACCGCGCGCGACCCCGGAAACGAAAAGACGGCGGCGGCACCGGATCACGGTGCCGCCGCCGTCGAGCAGGAGAAGCGAGTCGCCGACGATTGACGAAAGTCAGCCGACGGCCGCCATGATCTCGTCCGAGACGTCGAAGTTGGCGTAGACGTTCTGCACGTCGTCGCAGTCCTCGAGGACGTCGATCAGCTTGAAGACCTTGCGCGCGCCCTCCTCGTCCAGCGGGACGTTCACGCTGGGGATGAGGGAGGATTCGGCGGACTCGTACTCGATGCCGGCGTCCTGGAGGGCGGTGCGCACGGCGATCAGGTCGCCCGGCTCGGAGACCACCTCGAAGGCCTCGTCCAGGTCGTTGACCTCCTCGGCCCCGGCGTCGAGGACGGCGAGCATCACGTCGTCCTCGGTGGTGCCGGCCTTCGGCACGATCACCACGCCCTTGCGGGAGAACATGTACGACACGGAGCCGGCGTCGGCGAAGGAGCCGCCGTTGCGGGTCAGGGCGGTCCGCACCTCGGTGGCCGCGCGGTTGCGGTTGTCGGTCAGGCACTCGATCAGCAGCGCGACGCCGTTGGGGCCGTACCCCTCGTACATGATCGTCTGGTAGTCGGCGCCGCCGGCCTCCAGGCCGGAGCCGCGCTTGACCGCGCGGTCGATGTTGTCGTTGGGTACGGAGTTCTTCTTGGCCTTCTGGATGGCGTCGAAGAGGGTCGGGTTACCGGCCGGATCGCCGCCACCGGTCCGGGCCGCCACCTCGACGTTCTTGATCAGCTTGGCGAACATCTTGCCGCGCTTGGCGTCGATGACGGCCTTCTTGTGCTTGGTGGTCGCCCACTTTGAGTGGCCGGACATCTCGTACCTCCGTCTGTTGACCCACGCCTGCGTCGACTGCCCGCGCCTGCTCCACGACACCTCGACGCCGGCGGCGGGGGCGGCCGGTCGGCTCCGCGTGGAGGGCTACGGCGGGCGGTGGCCCTGCCGAACCGCGGCAATCCTACCGAGGTTCCCCAGGTCGGTGTCACGCCACCACCACGCGCCGGGGTGGGCGGCCCGGAAACGGCGATGTCGCGGTGTCCCTCGGGCGGGACACCGCGACATCGCCGAAACGGCGCCGGACCCGGCCGGTGGTGCGGACCGGCCGGGCGCCGGTCAGCCGGCGGCGCGGACCAGGTCGACGAAGTACGCGTGCAGCCGCAGGTCGCCGGTCAGCTCCGGGTGGAACGAGGTGGCCAGCAGGTTGCCCTGCCGGACCGCGACGATCCGCCCGGCGGCCGGCCCCTCGGTGACCGTGCCGAGCACCTCGACGCCGTCGCCGACCCGCTCGACCCAGGGGGCGCGGATGAAGACCGCGTGGAACGGCTCGCCCTCGATGCCGGTGAGGGTCACCGGCGCCTCGAACGAGTCGACCTGCCGGCCGAACGCGTTGCGCCGGACGGTCATCTCGACCGCCTCGAAGCCGCGCTGGTCGGGGCGGCCGTCGAGCACCTCCCGGGCCAGCATGATCATGCCGGCGCAGGAGCCGTAGACCGGCATGCCGGCGGCGATCCGCTTGTCGATCGGTTCGCGCATCTCGAAGATGTCGGCGAGCTTGCTGATCGTGGTGGACTCCCCGCCGGGGATGACCAGCCCGTCGACCGTGTCGAGTTCCTCCGGGCGGCGGACCGGGCGGGCGTGGGCGCCGCAGCCGGCGAGGGCGTGCACGTGCTCGCGGACGTCGCCCTGGAGCGCGAGCACCCCGATGGTGGGTGCCGTCACCTGCTCACCAACCTTCCCGTGTGCCGGACGTGGGATTCCCGCGCTCACCAACCCCGCTCGGCCAGGCGGTGCGGCTGCGGGATCTCGTCGACGTTGATGCCGACCATCGCCTCGCCCAGGCCCCGGGAGACCTTGGCCAGCACGTCCGGGTCGTCGTGGAAGGTGGTGGCCTTGACGATCGCGGCGGCCCGCTGCGCCGGGTTGCCCGACTTGAAGATGCCGGAGCCGACGAAGACGCCCTCGGCGCCGAGCTGCATCATCATCGCGGCGTCGGCCGGGGTGGCGATGCCACCGGCGGTGAAGAGCACCACGGGCAGCTTGCCGGTCTCGGCGATCTCCTTGACCAGCTCGTACGGGGCCTGGAGCTCCTTGGCCGCGACGAACAGCTCGTCTTCCGGCAGCGACTGGAGCCGGCGGATCTCCTGGCGGATCTTGCGCATGTGGGTGGTGGCGTTCGAGACGTCACCGGTGCCGGCCTCGCCCTTGGAGCGGATCATGGCCGCGCCCTCGGTGATCCGGCGCAGCGCCTCGCCGAGGTTGGTCGCGCCGCAGACGAAGGGGACGGTGAACGCCCACTTGTCGATGTGGTTGGCGTAGTCGGCCGGGGTGAGCACCTCGGACTCGTCGACGTAGTCGACGCCGAGGGACTGGAGGATCTGCGCCTCGACGAAGTGTCCGATCCGGGCCTTGGCCATGACCGGGATGGAGACGGCGTTGATGATGCCGTCGATCATGTCGGGGTCGCTCATCCGGGAAACGCCGCCCTGGGCGCGGATGTCGGCCGGAACCCGCTCCAGGGCCATCACCGCGACCGCGCCGGCGTCCTCGGCGATCTTGGCCTGCTCGGCGTTGACCACGTCCATGATCACGCCGCCCTTGAGCATCTCGGCCATACCGCGCTTGACGCGCGCGGTGCCGACGACGGGCGTGGCGGTGGCGGGCGGGGAGGTGGATTCGGACACGGGTGATCGCTCCTCGGCGTGTCGGGGGGGGTGCTGGGTCACGAAAATGCTACGTCCGGGTCAACACCCGGCCGACAGCCAATCACGCCCCGGGTGGCCTGCTCTGTGACGACCGTCACCGGGAATCCCGACACCGGGACAGCGGGCGGCTCAACCCGCGGGGACGTCCGCCGGCAGGGCCAGGGTGGGATCGTCCACGTCGAAGTAGCGCGGACGGTCGTGGCGGCGAGCCATCCGCAGCAGGCGCACCAGCACCCGGCGACGGGCCGTGAGCGCGTCCCGGACCAGGTCGGTGTGGACCTGCCGGGCCAGTGCCAGCCGCCGGCTCGCCGCGATCACCGCCTCGCACGCCGGGTCCGCCGGGTCGAGCCGCACCGCGCGCAACTGCCGGGTGAGGTCGTTCTCGGCGGCCTCCCGCTCCTCGGGGGC
Source organism: Micromonospora echinospora (assembly GCF_900091495.1). Taxonomy (NCBI): domain Bacteria; kingdom Bacillati; phylum Actinomycetota; class Actinomycetes; order Micromonosporales; family Micromonosporaceae; genus Micromonospora; species Micromonospora echinospora. The sequence continues at coordinate 7,589,603 of NZ_LT607413.1, forward strand.
GGCGTCGAGGGCGATCCGCGCGGCGGCGTAGAGCTCCACGCCGTACCGCTGTTCGGCCAGGACCGCCGCAGCCGCCGCGCGACGCAGCAGGTGGGCGTCGAGCGCCCGGGCAGCCGACTCCGCGCGCAGGTGCAGCCGCTCGACCCGGGACGCCGTCCAGATCAGGTACGCCGCCACCAGCACGACGGACGCGACCGCGCCCACCACCCACCACATGCCCGGCATCGTAGTGCTGCTCCCGTTCCCGTCCGCCCGGGTGCGACGGTCGCCGTCCGTCCGGCCACCCGCGCACCACCGTCACCACAGCTCAGCCCAGCCCCACCCACTCCTGGTCGATCACCCGCCCGTCGGTGGCCTCGATCGCCGCCGCGTAGACCTCCAGGACCCGGCGGGCGACCACCGGCCAGTCGAAGCCGGTCACCACCTGGTCGCCGCAGGCGGTCAGCTCCGCCCGCCGCGCCGGGTCGTCGAGCAGGCCGGCCAACGCGTCCCGCAGCGCGCCCGCGTCCCCGGTGGGGAAGAGGTGTCCGGCCCGTCCCCCGTCGAGTACCCGGCGGAACGCGTCCAGGTCGCTGGCGACCACCGTGGTCCCGGCGGCGAGCGCCTCGGTGAGGATCATGCCGAACGACTCGCCGCCGGTGTTCGGGGCGACGTAGAGGTGCACGCTGCGTAGCATGCGCGGTTTGTCCGCCTCGGAGACCAGGCCGAGGAAGGTGACCCGGTCCCGCAGGTCGGCCGGGAAGCGGGCGTAGAGGTCGTCGGCCTCGCCCGGACCGGCGACCAGCAGCCGCAGGCCGGGACGGTGCGGGGCCAGCTCGACGAAGGCGTCCCGCAGCACCGGGAAGCCCTTGCGCGACTCGGTGAACCGGCCGAGGAAGCCGACCGTGCCGCCGGTGCCCGCCCCACACTCCCCCGGCCAGCCGGGCAGCGGCTCCGCGCCGGTGAACCGGGCCACGGTCACCCCGTTGGGGATCTCCACCGCGCCACCGCCCATGTGCTCGACCTGCACCTTCCGGGCGAGCGCGCTGACCGCGATCCGGGCGGTGATCCGTTCCAGCACGATCTGGAGCACGCCCTGCGCGGCGGCGAGCGCCCGCGACCGGGTCATCGCGGTGTGGAAGGTCGCCACCACCGGTCCCCGGGCGGAGAGCACGGCCAGCAGCGACAGGCTCAGCGTCAGCGGCTCGTGCACGTGCAGGACGTCGAAGTCGCCCCGGGTGATCCAGCGGCGGACCCGGGCGGTGGAGACCGGCCCGAAGGCGATCCGCGCCACCGAGCCGTTGTACGGCAGGGGGACCGCCCGGCCGGCCGGCACGACGTACGGCGGCAGCGGCGAGTCCTCGTCGGCGGGCGCGAGCACGCTCACCTCGTGCCCGAGGCCGATCAGCGCCTCCGCGAGGTCGACGACGTGGTTCTGCACGCCCCCGGGCACGTCGAAGGAGTACGGGCAGACGATGCCGATACGCACAGCTGGCGCCTTTCGTTCACTGCCGCGGGGCTCCGCTCCGCTGCTCCTCGCACTCCGGCTCGCTCACCTGCCGCCTCGCTCCTCACGTCCTCGCGGCGTACCGTCAGACCGGCCCGGAGGCCGCCGGTGGCCGGCTCTGCCGCCGGGGCCGGGGCGACGGGTTCCCCGGGCCGTCCTGGTCCAGCCACATCCGCTGCAACATGTGCCAGTCTTCCGGATGGCGGGCGATGCCCGCCGCCAGACCGTCGGCAATCCGCTGGGTCAGCAGCCGGGCCCGCTGGTCGAGTGGGCCGCTGTCCGGGTCGGTCAGTTCCAGCGGTCCCTCGATGGAGGCGCACGGCGCATCCGGTTCGTACCACATCGTGGCGACGTAGAGGGGCGCGCCGGTGCGCAGGGCGAGCAGGGCCGGGCCGGCCGGCATCCGGGTCCGCCCGCCGAAGAAGGTGACCTCCACGCCCCGGGCGGAGAGGTCCCGGTCGGCCAGCAGCGGCACGACGTGCCCGGCGCCCAGCCGCTCGACCAGGATCTCGAAGGGGGGACGCTCGCCGCCGTGGGTGGGCAGGATCTCCATGCCGAGGCCCCGCCGGAAGGCGAGGAAACGCTCGTAGACCGCCTCGGGGCGGAGCCGCTCGGCGACCGTGGTGATCGGCCAGCCCTGGGCGGCGACCCACGCCCCGGCGGCGTCCCAGTTGCCGGCGTGCGGCAGCGCCACCACCGCGCCCCGACCGGCCGCCACGTCGGCGGCGAGCAGGTCGTGGCCGTGGGTCAGCCGGAACCCGGCGAGGAGCTGCTCGTGGCTGAGCGAGGGCAGCCGGAACGCCTCCAGCCAGTACCGGGCGTACGAGCGCAGCCCCTGGCGGACCAGCTCGTCCAGCTCCGCGTCGGGCAGGTCGGGACCGACCACCCGGCGCAGGTTCGCGGCGAGTCGGGCCGTACCCGCGCCGCCGGCCCGGTGGGCGCGGTCCGCGCCGGCGCGGAAGATGGCGGCGGCGACCGGGCCGGGCAGCGCGCGGACCAGCCGCCAGCCGGCGACGTAGCCCAGTTCGGCGAGGTTCACCCCGGTCCTCCCCCGTCGCCGGTCGGGCCGGTCACCCCGACACGCCCGCCCGGGCCCGCTGGGCCTGCCGGTACACGTGGATCATCCGCTGGCCGACGGTGAAGATCGACACGGCGGCGAGCAGCCAGAGCGCCACCACCAGGGCCCGGTCGATCCCGAACCCGGTGAGCAGCCCGCCGACCCCGACGATGAGCAGCCGCTCGGTCCGCTCGGCGATGCCCACGTTGCAGGTCATGCCGAGCCCCTCGGCCCGGGCCTTGACGTAGGAGACCAGGCCCCCGGCGGCCAGGCAGACCAGCGCCGCGGCCACGCCGCCCCGGTCGCCCTGGGTGGCGAGGTAGTAGGCGACCGCGCCGAAGACCGCGCTGTCGGCCACCCGGTCCATGCTGGAGTCGAGGAACGCGCCGAACGTGGTGGAGCCGCCGCTCATCCGGGCCATCGTGCCGTCGAGCAGGTCGGTCAGCGCGAAGACGGTGACGATGAGGGCACCGGCGACCAGGTGCCCGCGCGCACCGAAGCCGAGGGCGCCGACGAGCACCCCGACGGTGCCGGCGACGGTGACCATGTTGGGGGTGACGCCCGCGCGGAGCAGGGCACGTGCGACCGGCTCCACGACACGGGTCATCCCCGCTCGGGCCGACACTTGGAAGATCTTCGCCATGGCGGTCCCACGATAACGGTCCGCCGGTACGGGCGGTACGGCCGGTCGTGCCGACCCGCCGACGGGGTTGTGTCGGATCGGTAACGGGTGTCTGATCGGGGCAGGGGACGTGAGTCAGCTCACCCACCCGCCCGTCACGTTCCCGGTCCGCAGCAGTCCACCGGAGGATATCGCCGCGCACGCCCGGGCCGCTTCCCCCGTCACGCGGCGGTCGCCACCACACCACCGGCACAGGGAGGTGCGCCCATGGCGCAGAGGAGTCACGACAGGGGTTCCACCGGCGGGGCGCCGGTGGCGGACGAGCCGCGTCGCGTCCGCAACGTGGTGCTGGTGGGCCACTCCGGGGCCGGCAAGACGACCCTGGTCGAGGGGCTCCTCGCGGCCAGCGGCACGATCACCCGGCCCGGCACGGTCGGCGACGGCACCACGGTCTGCGACCACGACCCCGCCGCGGTGCGCCAGCAGCGCTCGGTGAGCCTGGCCTGCGCGCCGCTGTGGCACAACGACGTCAAGGTCAACCTCCTGGACACCCCCGGTTACGCCGACTTCGTCGGTGAGCTGCGCGCCGGGTTGCGCGCCGCCGACGCGGCCCTGTTCGTGGTCTCCGCCGTCGACGGCATGGACGCGGCCACCGCCGCGCTCTGGGAGGAGTGCGCCGCCGTCGACATGCCCCGGGCGGTGGCCGTCTCCCGGCTGGACCACCCGCGCGCCGACTTCGACGAGGCGGTGGCGCTGTGCCAGCGGGTCTTCGGCGACAACGTGCTCCCGCTCTACCTGCCGATGCTGGGCGACGACGGGATCTCGGTGGTCGGCCTGATGGGGTTGATCACCCGTCGGGTCTTCGACTACACCGCCGGGCTGCCGGCCGCCATCCGGCAGCCCGACCCGGAGCACCTGCCGGCCATCGTCGAGGCCCGGGACGAGCTGATCGAGGGGGTCATCGCCGAGAGCGAGGACGAGACCCTGATGGACCGCTACCTCGACGGCGAGGAGATCGGCACCGACATCCTCGTCGAGGACCTGGAGAAGGCGGTCGCCCGGGGCCACTTCCATCCGGTGGTGCCGGTCTGCGCGCAGACCGGGGTGGGGCTCGACGTCCTGCTGGAGGTGCTGACGGCGGCGTTCCCGTCGCCCCCGGAGCACACCCTGCCGGCGGTGACCGGGGTGGACGGCTCACCGCGTCCGCCGCTGACCTGCGACCCGGACGGGCCGCTGGTCGCCGAGGTGGTCCGGACCACCGTCGACCGGCACGTCGGACGGATCAGCCTGGTCCGGGTCTTCTCCGGCACCCTGCGGCCGGAGCAGACCATCCACGTGTCCGGCCACGGCCTGGCCGAGCGGGGGCACCCGGACCACGACGCGGACGAGCGGGTCGGGCACGTCTACAGCCCGCTCGGCGCGACGCTGCGCGAGGTGCCGTACTGCGTGGCCGGTGACCTCTGCGCGATCACCAAGTCGGGCAGCGCGGAGACCGGCGACACCGTCTCCGCCAAGGACGACCCGCTGCTGGTCGCCCCGTGGGAGATGCCCGAGCCGCTGCTGCCGGTGGCGGTGGTGGCGCGCAGCCGGGCCGACGAGGACGCGCTGGCCCGCAACCTGGCCCGGCTGGTGGCCGGGGACCCGACCCTGCGGCTGGAGCGCAACCCGGAGACCCACCAGCTGGTGCTCTGGTGCATGGGTGAGGCGCACGCCGACGTGGTGCTGGACCGGCTGCGTGCCGGCGGCGTCGACCTGGAGACCGAGCCGGTGCGGGTGCCGCTGCGGGAGACGTTCGGCGCCGCCACCACCGGCCACGGCCGGCACGTCAAGCAGTCCGGCGGGCACGGTCAGTACGCCGTCTGCGACATCGAGGTGGAGCCGCTGCCCCGGGGCAGCGGGTTCGAGTTCGTCGACCGGGTGGTCGGTGGCGCGGTGCCGCACACCTACGTCCCCTCGGTGGAGAAGGGCGTCCGGGCCCAGATGGAACGGGGTCTGGTCGCCGGGAACCCGGTGGTCGACCTGCGGGTGACGTTGGTGGACGGCAAGGCCCACAGCGTCGACTCCTCCGACGCGGCGTTCCAGACCGCCGGTGCGCTCGCCCTGCGCGACGCCGCCGGCCGGGGTGGGGTGGTGCTGCTGGAGCCGGTGGACGAGGTCGTGGTCCGCATCCCGGACCGGTACGTCGGCGCGGTGCTGGGTGACCTGTCCGGCCGGCGGGGCCGGGTGCTCGGCACCGAGCCGGACGACTCCCGTGTGGAGCGCAGCCTGGTCCGTGCCGAGGTGCCCGCCACCGAGCTGTTGCGGTACGCGGTGGAGCTGCGCGCGACGACCTCCGGCACCGGCGCCTTCCGGCGGTCCTTCGCCCGCTACGAGCAGCTCCCCGCCCACCTGGCCGACGAGGTCCGCGCCGCGCACGCCCCCTGACCCCGACCCGATCGACGGGCCACGGACGAGGCCGGGCGGGTGGCACGGGGCGGCGGGGCCAGGGCGACGCCGGGGCACGGACGAGGCCGGGTCAGTGACGCCGGGGCGGCAGCCGGGTCAGGGGCGTGCCCCGGGGAGCGTGGGGGCCGGCCAGTAGGGGCGGTCGTCGTCCCGGAGGGCGGCGGTGCGCAGGGCGGCGAGCTGTCGTTCCACCTCGGCGAACTGGTCCGGTGGCAGCGGCCCCCGATGCAGCGCGCCGGCGTTCTCCTCCACCTGGGCCACGGTCCGGCACCCGGGGATGGGGACGGTCCGGTCGCTGCGGGCCCAGATCCAGCCCAGCGCGCCCTGGGCGAGGGTCCGGCCGTCGGCGGTGAGGGCGGCCCGGACCGTGGCCACCCGGCGCAGCCACTCCGGGGCGGGACGGCCGCCCCGGAACCAGTCCAGCCAGCCGGAGGTGACGCCCCGGACGTCGTCGGGCGGCAGCGTGGAGCCGGTGGTGTACTTGCCGGTCAGCAGGCCCATGCCGAGCGGGCCCCGGCAGATCCCGGCCAGGTCGTACTTGTCGCAGACGGCGAGCATGGCCGGGGCGTCGCGCAGCACCGACAGGTTGTGCTGGACGGCGGTGTGGTGCATGCCGGTCCGGGCGTAGGCGGCGGCCCGGTCGGGATGGTCGGTGCTCCACCCGTACGCCCGGACGAGGCCCTCGGCGACCAGGTCCTCCAGGGTGCCGACCAGCGCCTCGGCGCGTGGGACCGGCAGGTCGGCGAGGTGCAGCTGGTAGAGGTCGATCCGGTCGGTGCCGAGCCGGCGCAGCGAGTCGACCACCGCCCGGCGCAGGTACGCCGGGGACGCGTCCCGCCCGGTGACCCGCCGGGTGGCCTCGTCGAAGGTCCAGCCCCACTTGGTGGCGACGAGCGCCTCGTCCCGCCGCCCGGCCAGCGCCCGGCCGAGGACCCGCTCGCCGTGCCCCGCGCCGTACGTGTCGGCGGTGTCGAAGAGCGTGACACCGAGGTCGAGGGCGCGGCGGACCGCCCGGACGGACTCGGCGTCGTCGACCGGCCCCCACCCCAGTGGCCGGCTCCCGTCGGCCCAGGGACCGCCGATCGCCCAGCACCCCATGCCGAGAGCGCTGACCTCGATGCCACTGCGGCCCAGTCGCCGCGTCGTCACTGCCACCGGTCGATCCTGTCATCCGGGTGGTGCGGCGCGCGGCAGGTCGTTACACCCCGAAGACAGGACACATGCGACAGAGCGGACAGCCGGTCAGGCCGCCGGCCAGGCCTTGGCGAGCAGGTCACGGGTGTCGGTGAGCAACTGCGGCAGGACCTTCGTCTGCCCGATCACCGGCATGAAGTTGGCGTCCCCGCCCCAGCGGGGCACCACGTGCTGGTGTAGGTGCGCCGCGATACCGGCTCCGGCCACCCCGCCCTGGTTCATGCCGAGGTTGAAGCCGTGGGCGTTGCTGACCTGGCGTACCACCCGCATCGCGGTCTGGGTGAAGGCGGCCAGTTCGGCGGTCTCGGTCAGGCCGAGGTCGGTGTAGTCGGCGACGTGCCGGTACGGGCAGACCAGCAGGTGGCCGGGGTTGTACGGGTAGAGGTTCAGCACCGCGAAGACGTGCTCGCCCCGGGCCACCACCAGGCTCTCCGCCGGAGCCAGCCCGGGAGCCCGGCAGAAGGGGCAACCGGCGGGCTTCTCGTACCCGCCGTCGGGCCGGTCCTCGCCGGTGATGTAGGTCATCCGGTGCGGAGTCCAGAGCCGCTCCAGGCCGTCGGCCATGCCGCTGTCCGTGTGCCGTTCCGCCCCTGTCACGTCTGTGATCCTACGTTCCCGACCGGACGGTCCCGGGCAAGCCCGGTGGCACCTCCGGAGTCGGGCACACGAACGACATATGACCATCTATGCCCTCGACAGCACCCCGCGCCAGATTAAGAATGTGTGAAGGATATTGACGCAGGGCTCTCCGTCAATGAAACTTCCATCCCGATCTATTGTGATGATCGTCGATGGGAGTGTGTGTCGTGAACCGACGTACCACCGTTCTCCGCCGGCTCGGGCGCGCCCTGACAGCCTGCGCGCTCGCCGCCGTCGCCAGCCTGGTCGGGGTGACCGTGACGAGCAGCGCGGCGCAGGCCGACGGCTGCTACAACTGGGGCCGGACGCTCTCCTCCGGCATGAGCGGCGAGGATGTCCGGCAGCTCCAGATCCGCGTCTCCGGCTACCCCGGCTACGGCGCGCGGATCGCCATCGACGGCGCGTTCGGCCCGGCGACCCGGTCCGCGGTGATCCGCTTCCAGCAGGCGTACGGTCTCTCCGCCGACGGCGTCGCCGGTCCGCAGACCTTCAACCAGCTCTACGCCCTTCAGGACGACGACTGCACCCCGATCAACTTCACCTACGCCGAGTGGAACCGGTGCAACGGCGACTGGTCGGGCGGCGCGGTCTCGGCGAGCAGCGCGCGGTTCAACGCGCTGGTCTCGATGTGGAAGCTCCAGGCCATGCGGAAGGCCCTCGGCAGCGTGCCGCTCTACATCAGCAGCGGGTTCCGCAGCTACTCCTGCAACAGCGCGGTCGGTGGGGCGTCCAACAGCCGGCACCTGTTCGGCGACGGGGTGGACCTGACCGGCTCGCCCTCGTTCTGCCGGCTCGCCCAGCAGGCCCGTAACCACGGCTTCAGCAACATCCTCGGCCCCGGCTACCCGGGCCACAACGACCACACCCACCTGGGCAACTCGCCGAGCCAGTCCTGGTCGGCCCCGAGCTGCGGGATCTGATCCCCGCCACCCGTACGACGACGAGGCCCCCGCCCAGCGGCGGGGCCTCCGGTGCGTCCGGAAGGTCAGGCGGCCGACGGGCCGGCGTTGACGCGGGAGCGGACCACCTCGGTCACGTGCGCCACCGCCTCGTCGACCGGCACCCCGTTGCGCTGCGACCCGTCCCGGTAGCGGAACGAGACGGTGCCGGCGGCCACGTCGTCGTCCCCGGCGATCACCATGAACGGGATCTTCTGCTGCTGGGCGGTCCGGATCTTCTTCTGCATCCGGTCGTCACCCGCGTCGACCTGGGCGCGGATCCCCTGCCCGCGCAGCGTGTCGACGAACTGCCGCAGGTAGTCGGTGTGCTCGTCGCGGATCGGGATGCCGACCACCTGCACCGGGGCCAGCCAGGCCGGGAACGCGCCCGCGTAGTGCTCGGTGAGCACCCCGAAGAACCGCTCGATCGACCCGAACAGCGCCCGGTGGATCATGACCGGCCGCTGCCGCGTCCCGTCGGCGGCCTGGTACTCCAGCCCGAACCGCTCCGGCAGGTTGAAGTCGACCTGGATGGTGGACATCTGCCAGGTCCGGCCGATGGCGTCCTTGGCCTGCACCGAGATCTTCGGTCCGTAGAACGCCGCGCCGCCCGGGTCCGGGACCAGGTGCAGGCCGGACTCCTCGGCGGCGGAACGCAGCGCCTCGGTGGCCCGCTCCCAGTTCTCGTCGGTGCCGACCGACTTCTCCGGGTTACGGGTGGAGAGCTCCAGGTAGAAGTCGTCCAGACCGTAGTCGCGCAGCAGTTCGAGCACGAAGGCGAGCAGCGACTTCAGCTCGCCGGCCATCTGCTCCTCGGTGCAGAAGATGTGCGCGTCGTCCTGGGTCATGCCGCGCACCCGGGTCAGGCCGTGCACCACACCGGACTTCTCGTACCGGTAGACCGTGCCGAACTCGAACATCCGCAGCGGCAGCTCCCGGTAGGACCGCCCCCGGGACCGGAAGATCAGGTCGTGCATGGGGCAGTTCATCGGCTTGAGGTAATAGTTCGCGCCCTCCACCTCCATGGGCGGGAACATCCCGTCGGCGTACCAGTCCAGGTGCCCGGAGACCTCGTACAGGTTGCCCTTGGTGATGTGCGGGGTGTTGACGAACGCGTAGCCGGCCTGCTCGTGCTTGATCCGCGAGTAGTTCTCCATCTCCCGACGGATGATCCCGCCCTTCGGGTGGAAGACCGCCAGCCCCGACCCCAGCTCGTCGGGGAAGCTGAACAGGTCCAGGTCCACCCCGAGCTTGCGGTGGTCGCGCCGGGCGGCCTCCTCCAGGAGCTTCAGGTACGCCTTGAGCTCGTCCCGGGTCGGCCAGGCGGTGCCGTACACCCGCTGGAGCTGCGGGTTCTTCTCGCTGCCCCGCCAGTACGCGGCGGCCGAGCGCATCAGCTTGAACGCCCCGATCAACCGGGTGTTCGGCAGGTGCGGACCCCGGCACAGGTCCGACCAGCAGACCTTCTCCTCCTTGGCGGCGAGGTTGTCGTAGATGGTCAGCTCACCGCCGCCGACCTCCATCACCTCGGAGGAGTCCAGCCCCTCGCCCTTGACGTCGATCAGCTCCAGCTTGTAGGGCTCGTCGGCCAGCTCCGCCTTCGCCTCGTCGAGGCTGGCGAAGCGCCGCCGCCGGAAGCGCTGCCCGGACTTGACGATCTCCTGCATCCGCTTCTCGAGCTTCGCCAGGTCGTCGGGCTGGAACGGCTTGTCGACGTCGAAGTCGTAGTAGAAGCCGTTCTCGATCGGCGGGCCGATGCCGAGCTTCGCGTCCGGGAAGACGTCCTGCACGGCCTGGGCGAGCACGTGCGCGGTCGAGTGGCGCAACACGTTCAGCCCGTCCGGCGAGTCCAGGCTCACCGGCTCGACCTCGGTCTCCTCGGCCGGCTTCCAGTCCAGGTCACGCAGCTGCCCCTGCGGGTCACGGACCACCACGATCGCCTTGGGGCCGGTCGCGGGCAGCCCGGCCGCCGCCACCGCGTCGGCCGCCGTCGTCCCGGCGGCGACGACGACGGGGTCGGCCACTGCGGGGGTACCGGGTGCGGACACGATGACTCCTCCAGAACGTCACGGAACGGCCGAGTTACGACCCTGCGCCGATGCTATCGGTCGCCCCACCCCCCACCGCCGCCGGGAAAGGAGGGGACCCCTGTTACCGCTTTCTGCCGAGCAAGGGCCCCCTGCAACCACCCCGGCACGGCAGGCGCTAACGACACCGGCAGGGCGGGCGGCGGGCCGGCGGAGCGGAGCGAGGGCGAGGCGGGTCCACCCGGCGCACGGACGGTGACGCGGACGCCCGGTGTCAGTCGAGCCAGGCCGGCAGCGGCTCGCGGGCGGCCAGCCAGTCGGCGGGCACCCCGCCGGGCACACCGACCCCGGTGTACGCGGCGACGACGCCCCCGACGATCGCCGCCGTGGTGTCCACGTCGCCGCCGGCCTCGACGCACGCGCGGATCGCCGCCGGGTAGTCGGCCAGGTGCCGGGCGGCCACCCAGAGGGTGAACGGCACCGTGTCCTGGGCGGTGACCCGGGAGCCGTTGCCGAGCGCGTCGACCGCCTCGGCCAGCGACCGGTCCCGCAGGTCGGCCGCCCGACGGACGCCCCGGTGCACCTCGCCGCCCGGGTCGAGGGCCCCGGCGACCCCGGCGAGCAGGCGGGCGGCGTCCGGCCGTTGCCCGTCGAGGCGGCCCCGGGCGGCCAGCGCGGCGGCGACGGCGACCGCCACCGCGCCGGCGATCCCCTCGGGATGGGCGTGGGTGACCTCGGCCGACGCCCGGGCCTGGGCGGCGGCACGGGAGGTGGAGTCGGCGAAGTACGCGCCCAGCGGGGCGACCCGCATCGCCGCCCCGTTGCCGCAGGATCCCTGCCCCTCGAACGCGGCAGCGGCGGCCACCGGCCACGGGGTGCCGGTACGGATCAGCCGCAGGACGGTGACCGCTCCGGGCCCGTACCCCCGGTACGGCTCGGCGCGCTCGGCGAAGGCCAGGGCCAGGGCGTCCCGGTCGATCTCCCCCGCAGTGTCCAGGGCGCGCACCACGGAGCAGGCCATCTCGGTGTCGTCGGTCCACGACCAGGGCGGGGCGGGGAGTCGACCGGCGGCCAGATCGGCCGGGGTGTTTCCGGGTACGAAGTACTGGGAGCCGAGCGCGTCGCCGGCCGAGAGCCCCGCGAGGCTGTCCCGGGCGAGCGCCATCCGGGTGTCGGCGAAGATCGTGAAGGACATCGCTGCACCAGCTTGCCCGGCCTGCGGGTATGCCGCAACGCGACCCGCTTGCCAGGGGCAGTACCGTCTTGACGTGGCCACCGTGCTTTTGGTCGAAGATGACCATGTCGTCCGCGGCGCGATGCTGCGTTCCCTGTCCGACCGGGGGCACGCCGTGCACGCGGTCGGCACGGCGCTGGAGGCGCTGCGCCGGGTCGCCGCCGAGACGCCGGACCTGGTCGTCCTCGACCTGGGCCTGCCCGACCTCGACGGCTCCGACGCGCTGCGGATGCTGCGCGGGATCACCGACGTCCCGATCATCATCGCCACCGCCCGGGACGACGAGCAGTCGGTGGTCCGGCTGCTGCGCGCCGGCGCGGACGACTACATGGTGAAGCCCTTCACCGGCGCGCACCTGGACGCCCGGATCACCACGGTCCTGCGCCGGGTCGGGCGGGCCAGCCGCAGCATCCAGCCGGTGGTGCACACCGTCGGCGGGCTCCGGGTGGACGTGGGCGAGCGCAGCGCCCACCTCGACGGGGAGCCGCTGGCGCTGACCCGCAAGGAGTTCGACCTGCTGGCCTATCTGGCGGCGCGTCCCGGGCGGGTAGTGTCCCGCCGGGAACTCCTGGAGGAAGTATGGCGTCAGCCGTCGGTCGGCGAGGACCAGACCATCGACGTTCATCTGTATTGGCTACGTCGAAAGATGGGCGAGTCCGCGGCGAAGCCGCGCTACCTGCGCACCGTGCGGGGGGTGGGCTTCCGGCTGGTGGCACCGGACTGAGGGTGACGCTGGCGACCCTGGTCGCCGGCATGGGCACCCTGGTGGCGCTGGCGTTCCTGATCCCCCTCGGCACGACGATGCAAGACCGGGCCCGGGAGGAGGCGCTGGCCGACGCCGCGCGTCGCGCCGCCCTGGTCACCGGCACCCTCGCGGTCAGCACCAAGGTCGATGACGTCGCCCGCGCCGTGGAGGCGACCGGGGGCGACCCGGCCACCCGACCCGTGGTCCACGGGCTCGGTGGTGACCCCGGCGGCCGGGCCGACCAGGCGGACGTGGCCCGAGCCGGCCTGGAACGGCACTCGCTCGTCGTCGACGTGCCCGGCGGGCTGGTCCGGCTGGACCCGGTGGTCCTCGGCGACCAGGTCGCGGTGGTCGAGGTCTTCGTGCCGGCGTCGACGACCTCGGGCGGCGGCACCCGCACCTGGCTCCTGCTCGGCGGGGTGGCCGTGGCCCTGGTGGGCGCGGCGGTCGTCGTGGTCGACCGGGTCGCCGCCCGCACCGCCGACGCGGCCCGGGGCCTGGTCCGGGCCGCCGGCGCGATCGGCGAAGGCGAGTTGGCGGTACGGATCGAGCCCAGCGGTCCGCGCGAACTGGCCGAGGCCGGCTACGCCTTCAACCGGATGGCCGACCGGCTGGTCGCCGCCCGCACCGACGAACGGGAACTGGTGGCCGACCTGTCGCACCGGCTGCGCACCCCGCTGACCGTGCTGCGGCTGGACGCCGAGGCGCTCGACTCCGACGACACCAGCGTCGGCACGTTCAGCGAGGACGAGCTGGACCGGCGACGGAGCATCCGGCGGATCCGGCAGGCGATCGTCACCCTCGAGGGCGAGGTGGACGTCCTGATCAAGACCACCCGCAAGGCGGTCGCCCAGGAGACCGAACCGGCGATGTGCGACGTCAGCGAGGTGGTCCGGGACCGGATGGTGTTCTGGTCGGCGCTGGCCGGGGACCAGAACCGGCCACACCGGGTGACCGGGGCGCAGGTGCGCATCCCGGCGCCGGTGCCCCGGGCGGAACTGGCCGCCGCGCTCGACGCGGTGATCGGCAACGTCTTCCGCTACACCCCGCAGGGCACCGCGTTCGAGGTGGCGCTCTCCCGCCGGGACGGCTACGTGGCGCTGCGCATCGACGACGCCGGCCCGGGGATCGCCGACCCCGACCGGGCGCTACGGCGGGGAGCCAGCGACCAGGGCTCCACCGGTCTCGGGCTGGACATCGCCCGGCGGGTCGCGTTGCAGGCCAGCGGGTCGGTCAGCATCGACCGGGCCCGGCTGGGCGGAGCCAGCGTGGTGATGCTGCTGGCCGATCCGGAGGCGACGCCCCGAACGGTCAACCGTTTCGGGTTGGTCGGCCGGATGGCCCGGGAACGGGAGCCCCGGGGCCGTCGTCGCTGGGCCCGTCCCCGCCCGTCGGACGACTGAGTTCCGCGTGCGGTCCGGCGGTTCCGGGGACGATTCGCTTTCGGCCGGCTCAGGTCTTCCTTAGATCCGGCTTAACGAACGACCACACCGGCGCACCGGCTGGCAGGCTCGGTGGCGCGAACCCATCAGTTCCACCGCTCCACCGGTCTACGCCCCGGGAAGCATTCCCACCGGCCGGTGGAGCCCACGCGCGGCGGGGGCGCGGTCCCCCACACCAACCCCCGTCGCGCGTGCTCTCTCGGCCGACGTCGTCAGCGGGCCGCCGTCGTCAGGTAGGCGTCGATCTCGGCGGTGAGCCGCCGCTTCTCCCCCTCGGGCAGGAAGGCCGCGGTCACCGCGTCGCGGGCCAGCCCGGCCACCCCCGCCGCGTCCAGCTCCAGCAGCCGGGCGGCGACCGCGTACTCGTCGTTGAGGGTGGTGCCGAACATCGGCGGGTCGTCGGAGTTGATGGTGACCAGCACCCCGGCCTCGACGAGGCGTCCGAGCGGGTGCTCGTCGAGACTCGCCACGGCCCGGGTCCGCAGGTTGGAGGTGGGGCAGACCTCCAACGCGATCCGGTGTTGCGCGAGGTGGGCCAGGAGTTCCGGGTCCTGCGCGGCGGAGATGCCGTGCCCGATCCGCTCCGCGCCCAGGTCCCGCAGCGCGTCCCAGACGGTCTGCGGGCCGGTGGTCTCCCCCGCGTGCGGAGCGGAGCGCAGCCCGGCCGCCCGCGCCTGGTCGAAGTACGGCTTGAACTGCGGTCGGGGCACGCCGATCTCCGGGCCGCCCAGGCCGAACGAGATCAGCCCGTCCGGACGCTGGTCGAGGGCGATCCGCAGGGTCTCCTCGGCTGCCGGCAGCCCGGCCTCGCCCGGGATGTCGAAGCACCAGCGCAGCTCGATGCCGAAGTCCGCCTCGGCCCGTTTGCGGGCGTCCTCGATCGCCTCGCAGAAGGCCGGCGCCGGGATGCCCCGACGCACGTGCGAGTACGGCGTGATGGTCAGCTCCGCGTAGCGGACCTGCTGGCGGGCCAGTTCCCGGGCCACCTCGTGGGTGAGGATCCAGACGTCGGTGTCGTCCCGGACCAGGTCGACCACGCTGAGGTAGACCTCGATGAAGTGGGCGAAGTCGCGGAACTCGAAGTAGGCGGCGAGCGCCTCCGGGTCGGCCGGCACCGGGCTGCGCCCCTCGTGCCGGGCGGCCAGCTCGGCGACGATGCGGGGTGACGCGGAGCCGACGTGGTGCACGTGCAGCTCCACCTTGGGCAGTCCGGCGATGAACGAGGGCAGGTCGGTCACAGGTTCTCCTCGGCGCGGGCAGGGGTACGGGCCACGAAGAAGACGCGGCGGAACGGGAAGTACACCTGACCGTGCCGGACCGGGTACTGCTCGGCGAGCCGGTTGCCCAGCGCCACCCGGAACCGGTCCCAGGTGGCGTCGTCCAGGGCGGCCCGGACCGGGCGCAGGGCCGTCCCCTCCAGCCAGGTGAACACGGGATGGTCGGCGTCGACCGGGGCCGACAGGAGGTGCACGTAGGTAGTCTCCCAGGCGTCCACCGCGCACCCGGCGTCGGCCATCAGCTCGGCGTACGCCACGGCGTCGCGCACCGGGGCCTCGCGCAGCAGCGGAAGGAGTTCGGCCCGCCACGGCCCCTGGTCGGCCACCGCCCACAGGGTGCGGTGCGAGGGGGCGTCGTAGTTGGCGGGCACCTGCACCGCCAGCGAGGCGCCGGGCGGCAGCTCCCGCGCCCAGCGGGTGAGCAGTCGCTGGTGGCCGGGCACCCACTGGAGCACCGCGCTGGCGAGCAGCACGTCGACGTCCGGACCGGGACGCCAGTCGTGCAGGTCGCCGACGGCGAAGGTGACCGGCGTGTCCTGCCGTCCGGCCTGTTCGATCATCGTGGGGGACGAGTCGATGCCGAGGATCCGGCTCTCCGGCCACCGGTCGGCCAGGGTCGCGGTGAGGTGCCCGGGGCCGCACCCCAGGTCGACCACGGCCCGGGGGCGGCGCGCCGGGACGCGGGCCATCAGGTCGTGGAAGGGGCGGGACCGCTCGTCGGCGTAACGCAGGTAGCTGCTCGGATCCCACACGGGCAAACCTCCAAACCGTACGTGTGTCCTGCCGAACCGTACGACCCCGCGCGCCGGTCGGCGACCGGATCACTAGGCTCAGCCGAATGGAGCAGCGTACCTTCGGCCGGCTGGGCCGCCGGGCGGGCGGCCGGTGGTGAGCCCGGCCCCCACCGACGGGCACGCGGGAAGCGCGGCACGACAGCCGCGCCACGGCAGGGAGGGGAGACGGTGAAGGGGTGGCTTCCACTCACGCTCGGCCTGTTGGCCGTCGTGGTCGGTACGGTCTGGACGGTGCAGGGGCTGGGCTACGTCAGCGGCAGCGTGATGACCGACCAGCGGATCTGGGCGGTGCTCGGTCCACTGCTCGCGCTGGGCGGGGCCGCGGCGCTCTGGCTCGGGATGCGCGCCCGACGTCCACGTTCCTGACCACCGGGGTCGGCTGACCGACGACCGCCGGCACCGACCGTCCGGATCGGGGCACCCTCGGCGGTGCGGCCCGGCAGGGGCAGGGGCGGCCGGCGGAGGCAGAGGCGGCCGACTGGGCGAAGACGGCGGGCCGGACGAGCGTCCGACCAGGACAGAAACTGGCGCGACCGGCGCGAACTGCCGGTCGACCAGGATCGCCGAGGCCTACAACGGGTGGTCCTGGTTCCGCCGGACGCGCGGTGTCGCCCCGGCGGGCCGTTCGGTCGGGCGGCGCATGTGGAAAGCCCCGCGTCCGGGCCGGACACGGGGCTTCACGGGGGCGGACCCGACGCGGTGCGGATCAGCCGGCTGGCCGGCGGGGGCCGACCGGTGCTGCTCAGATGGGACGGACCTGCTCCGCCTGCGGGCCCTTCTGGCCCTGGGCGATCTCGAACTCCACCCGCTGGTTCTCCTCCAGCGTGCGGTAGCCGCTGGTCTGGATGGCCGAGAAGTGGACGAACACGTCAGCACCCCCGCCGTCGACGGTGATGAAGCCGAAGCCCTTGTCTGCGTTGAACCACTTCACGGTTCCCTGCGCCATGTGTATCTCCTTCTAAAACTGGCGGCCGAGCACGCCGTGCGGCCGGTTGGCCGTTTTCGAGCAGCGGCGCCTGAGGCGGCCCCCTGGCAGGAGACTTCTCTCAACCCACGCCATCTCTCAACAGCGGGGAACAGCAAACCACGTACGCAAAAACTCTGCACAGCCTACCTGACGAAATTCTCCTACATGTGACCTGAAGGACGCCGGGAACCGGGCCGGGTGGACATGCCACGGCCCCCGTCCGGACGTCGGACGGGGGCCGGGAAACGTCGTTCAGTCCGGCCAGTGGCCGGTCAGCCGACGGACGCCGACCGCGCCCCCACGGTCGACCGCCGCCCGCACCGCCGAGAAGATCGCACCCTGGAGGGCGGCGGCGGCCAGGATCTCGCCCCAGCCACGGTCCTCGTCGGTGGCGCTGGGCGCCTCGCCGTCCCCTGCGGTCATCTTCCACACCTGCCGGAACACCACACCGGCGACCGCACCGGCGGCCAGACCGAGAAGCACACCCACCGGCTTGTACGCGGCCTTGTTGATACCCCTGCTCACCTGTGCCTCCCCCGGACGATCAACAACACCACCACGGTCGCCAGCGCGCCGGCCGCGACCACCGCCCACGGCACCGGGTCGCGGCGCACCATCGTGCCGGTCCCCTGCGCCTGGGCGCGGGCCGTCCCGGCCGTCTGCGCGGCCTGTCCGCGCACCCTGGCCATGGTCATGGCCGCCTGGCTGCGGACCTGTCCCGCCTGCTCCCGCACCCGCTCCCGCGCCTGCCCGGCCTGCTCGCGCATCCGCCCCCGGGCCTGCTCGGCCGACTCACGCAGCCGCGCCTTGACGTCGACCTTGGCGGCGAGCGCCTCCACCGTCTCACCCAGTTCGATCCGGGTCCGTCGGATCTCCTCGCGGAGGGCCTCCGGGTCCCCGCTGCCGTTGCCCGTCATGACCGCCCCCTGTCCCGGACCGCGGCGGTGACCGTGTCGACGTCCGCGCGGACGCTGCGGACCGCCGCCGCCGGCACCGGCGGGACCGCCTGGCTGACCTGCTTCTTGCCGACCAGGGCGAGGATCCCCGCCAGCGCGAAGAGCACCACGGCCACGATCAGGGCGGCCACCCACGCCGGCAGCACCTGCGCCAGCAGCAGGACCACGGCGGTGAGCAGCGCGCCGAGCCCGTACATGGCGAGCACCCCGCCGCCGCCGAAGAGGCCGACCCCGATACCGGCGTGCTTGCCCTTCTCGGTCAACTCCGCGCGGGCCAGCGCCAGCTCGTCCCGGACGAGTCGGGAGACCTGCTCCGTGGCGCGCTGCACCAGCTCCGCGGTGGACGGCTCGTTGCGGGCCCGGGACGTACTGGGGTTCGCGACATCAGCCATGCTGTCCTCCTTTCTTCATCACCGCGCTGTATGCCCTGAGTCGCCAGGGATCAATCCTGCGCGGGGCGAACAGTCGACCGGACCGCGCCGAGCGGCACGTCCCCACAAACCGCCCGCTCAAACCCAAAAGCGGAGCAGACCGGCGGACGGCGGGTCGGGCGCAGGAGTGCCCGACAGGTGCAACGGAGTGCCCGACAGGTGCAACGCCGGACGGGCGGCGAGGTCACGTCCGGTCCGGCGCAGCCTCTGGATGGGAAACGGAGGACTGCTCCGCGATCAGCGGTGGTTGTCGGCCGGTTCGGGGGCGCGGCCGGCGTCGACCCGCCCGTGACCGTCGACCCGCTCCTGACCGTCGACCCGCCCGGGACCGTCGGCCCGCCCGGGACCGTCGGTCGACCGGTTCCGGGACGCCCCCGGGTCGGCCCCGTTGCGACGGTGGCCGTCGTCCGGCTCGTCCGGGCCGACGAAGGCCTCGCTGCGGGCGTCGCCGTCGTCGCTGCCGCCGAAGAGGCGGGCGTCGTCCGGGGGGTTGCCGTCCGGTCGGCGACGGACCGGACGGCGCGGCTGCACCCACTGCCAGGGCAGGTCGCTGGTGGCGTCGCCCAGCTCGGTGCGCGTGCGGGGCATGGCGGTGGGACGCTGCTCGCGTACCCAGCCGACCAGGTGCTCGCGGACCAGGCACCGCAGGTCCCACAGGTTGCCGGCGTTGGCGGCGCTGACCAGCGCCCGGACCCGGACGTTGCCGCCGGTGGCGTCGGTGACCTGGAGCACGCAGACCCGGCCGTCCCAGAGTTCGGTGCTCTCGACCAGGCGGCGCAGCTCCTCGCGCATCGCCTGCACCGGGACCGCCCAGTCCAGGTCGAACTCGGCGGTGCCGAGCACGGCGGCCTGGGTCCGGGTCCAGTTCTGGAACGGCTTGCTGGTGAAGTACGAGGTGGGCAGGATCAGCCGCCGGTCGTCCCAGATCTGGACCACCACGTAGCTGAGGGTCAGCTCCTCGATCCGGCCCCACTCCCCCTCGACGACCACCACGTCGTCGAGGCGCACCGCGTCGCTGAAGGCCAGTTGCAGGCCGGCGAAGACGTTGCCGAGCAGGCTCTGCGCGGCCAGGGCGGCGACCACACCGACCACACCGGCGCTGGTCAGCACACCGGCCCCGATGCCCCGGACGCTGGGGAAGGTCATCAGCATCACGCCGACGGTGAGCACCACGATCACCGCGATGGTCAGCCGACGCAGCATCACCACCTGGGTACGCACCCGGCGGGCGTGCCGGTTGTCCGGCACGTCGATCCGGAACCGGGCCAGCGCGACGTCCTCGGTGACCACCAGCAGCGCGGCCACCAGCCAGGCGGTGCTGGCGATCACGCAGAGCACCAGCAGGTGCAGCACGACCTGCCGCCACTGGTCGCCGACCGCGTAGCCGGTGCTGAACCGGATGCCGAACTGGACGGCCAGGACGGTGGTGGCGACCTTCAGCGGCCGGTGCGCGTGGTCGGCCAGTTCCCCCATCAGCAGCGAGTTCGGACCGAGCCGGCGGACCAGCCGATGGGTCACCTCGACCGCCAGAAGGGCGATCGCCGCCGCGGCGAGCGCGGCGACGACCGTCCCGAGGTAGCTCTGCACTGCTTCTCTCCCTCATGGTCGAGCGGGGGTGGTCAGCTGGCAAAGGTCCCATGCTGCCCGCCGAACGACGAATCGACCAGGTTCACACCTTGCGGTAGCGGGACTGGAGGAAGCAGAACGCGCCGAAGGCGGCGATGCCGAGCGCGACGAGGGTGAGCAGGATGGTGCCGTAGGACTGCTCGCGCAGGGCCCGCAGGGCCGCGTCCAGGCCACGCGCCTTCTCCGGGTCGTAGTTGACCGCGGCGACGACGACCAAGATGCCGGCGATGGCGTACGCGACGCCCTTGGCGATGTAACCGGCCATGCCGAGGCGACGCGCCAACTTCCGGGTGCGGGCATCCATCTCGCCGGTCTTCAGGTGCTTCTCGAAGCGCTTGACCAGGCCGTAGATGACCAGGCCCGCCCCGATGGCGGCGAGCACCAGCCCGGCCAGGCCGACCAACCAGCGACCGCCGGAGGAGGTCATCAGCTCGCCGGTGAGCGCCTCCTGCTTGTCGGCGCTGTTGGAGCCGGCGTCGGAGAAGACCTTCCAGGCGGTCCAGGCGAAGTAGAGGTAGACGACGGTACGGCCGGCCGAGGCGAGCCGCTCGACGACCCGCTCCCCGCCGCGCTCGGCGCGATGCCCGGCGGCGGCTTCGAGCCCCTGCCAGATCGCCATGGCGAGCAGGCCGACCGCGATCGCGACAACGAGGAACTTGCCCATCGGCTGGGCGGCGAGGGTGCGCAGGGCCCCGGACTGGTCTCCGTCGTCGGAGGACTGACCGAAGGCGATCTGCAACGCCAACCAGGCGAAGAGGAGGTGGACGATCCCGTAGCCGATGAAGCCGACCCGGGCGAGGGTTTCCAGCCACCGGCTGTTCGCGGTGCGGGAGGCGGTGGCCTGGGCGCTGTGGGTGAGAGACATGGCGGCAGATTCACCGATCCCCATGGTCCTCAAACGTCGGGCACCGCCGCCCGCCCCGGTCGGTCGCTTGGACCGAACCCGGTCAGTTGCCCGGGTTGCGCGCCACCCGGATCGTGACGTTGCTGTCGGTGACACTGTCGACCGACACCGTGAAGCCCCCGACCTCGGTGGCCTGCTGCCCGGTGGTCAGGGTGAGCTGCTCGCCGGCGACCTCGACGGTGACCTGGTCGTCCTGGGCCCCGATCAGCTTGGCCTCGATGCCGAGGATGTTGGCGCTGGCGTCGACGCCCCGGTCGAAGGTGACGGTGCAGGCGTCCAGTCCACAGTCGGTGGAGGCGTTCTCCGAGCTGCACCCGGCGAGCACGGCGACGCCCAGCACGAGGCCGGCGACCAGACCGGCGGCACGGCGGGCGGGAGTGAGGGCGGTGGTGGCGCGTCGGTTCGTCACGGGTGCAAGAGTACGCAACGCGGTCCATCCCGACACCTGTCGATCTTGGCAGGGCGGGCGGGACCGGGCGGCCGGCAGCCGCGCTAGGGTGCCCGGCATGTCGTTCGACGTCACACGGGTCCGGGCCGCCTACCCGGCGCTGGCCGAGGGTCACCTGCACTTCGACGGGGCCGCGGGCACCCAGCCGGCCGCCGGGGTCGTCGAGGCGGTCACCGGGGCGATGCGCCACGCAGTGGACAACCGCAGCGCCGCGTTCGCGCCCGGCCGCCGGTCGCTGGAGTTCGTCGCGGCGGCCCGCACGGCCGTGGCCGACCTGCTCGGCGTCGCGCCCGACGGGGTGGTGCTCGGGCCGAGCGCGACCGCCCTGACGTACACGCTGGCCCGCACGCTCGGCGACACCTGGCGGCCCGGTGACGAGGTGGTGGTGTCCCGGCTGGACCACGACGCGAACGTCCGGCCGTGGGTGCGGGCGGCCGAGCGGGCCGGGGCGACCGTACGGTGGGCGGAGTTCGACCCGGCCACCGGGGAACTCCCCACCGGTCAGTACGCCGACCTGGTCGGCGAGCGGACCCGACTGGTCGCGGTGACCGCCGCCAGCAACGCCGTCGGCACCGTGCCGGACGTCGCGGCGATCGCCCGGCTGGCGCACGCGGCCGGGGCGCTGGTCTGCGTGGACGGGGTGCACGCCGTGCCGCACGGGCCGACCGACGTGCCCGCCCTCGGCGCGGACTTCTTCGTCACCAGCGCCTACAAATGGTCCGGACCGCACCTGGCCGCGCTGGTCGCCGACCCGGCCCGCTGGGCGGCGCTGCGCCCCGACAAGCTGCGGCCCTCGTCCGACGCGGTGCCGGACCGGTTCGAGTACGGCACGCCGAGCTTCCCCCTGCTCGCCGGCCTGACCGCCGCGGTGGAGCACCTGGCCGGGCTAAACCCGACCGGTCGGGGCGACCGGCGCAGCCGGGTCCGGGCCGGGCTGGCCGCCGCGCGGGCGCACGAACAGGTGGTCTTCGACCGGCTGCTGGCCGGGCTGGCGGCGCTGCCCGGGGTGACCGTGCTGCCGGCCCCGGCCGGGCGCTGCCCGACGGTCTCGTTCCGGCTGGCCGGGTCGAGCCCGGCGGAGACCGCGACGGCGCTCGGGGAGGCCGGCATCTGCCTCTCCCACGGCGACTACTACGCCTACGAGTACTTCCAGGCGCTCGGGCTGCGGGAGCGCGGCGGGGCGGTCCGGGCCAGCGTCTACCACTACAACACGGTCGAGGAGGTGGACCGGTTGCTGGCCGAACTGGACCGGCTGGCCTCCGGCGGGTGGAGAATGACCGGGTGAGTTACCTCGTCGAGGACGACCCGGCCCGCCGCCGCTTCGAGATCCTGGTCGACGACGCGCTGGCCGGGTTCACCGCGTACCGGCCGCGCGGCGCGGACGTGCTGGTCTTCACGCACACCGAAGTCGACCCGGAGTTCCGGGGCAAGGGCGTCGGCGAGGCGCTGATCCGGGGCACGCTGGACGAGGTACGCCGACGCGGCGCCCGGGTGGTCCCCCGATGCCCGTTCATGGCCGCCTTCATCGACCGCCATTCCGCGTACGCCGACCTCGTCACCGCTACGGACGAGCAGTGACCGACCGGTAGGGTCGTCCGGGTGGATTCCGACGACACCGCCGCCCGGCTCGGGGTACCCGTCGAGGAGGTCGAGCGCGTGCACCGGCTCGCCGGCGACCGGCCGTCGGCACCGCTGCCCGCCAGGGCCGACGCGCCCGCGATCCTCGACCGGCTCGCGGTGCGGCCGGACGACGCCGCCGAGATCATGGCGGGCTGGCCCGACCCCGGCTCCCCGCTGTGGACCCCTGAGCTGCGCTGGCTGCTCGACCGCTCGATCGCCCTGGTCCGCGCCGACCTCGGGGGCCACGGCTGGCTGTCGCCCGGTCCGGAGCTGCCGCGCGAACGGGGGCCCGCCTGGCGGCATCTCTACGTGTACGCGTACCTGGCCATGGTCGACGTCGTCACGGCGTACCACCGCGACCGCGGCATCGTCGACGCCGTGTCGTGGTCGACCCTCGCGGACCTGGGCCGCAACCTCGCGATCGACCGGCGGATGCTCCGCGAGGGCTGGCCGGTCATGCAGAGCTGGCTGACGCTGCACGCGCGCGGCGGCATCTACGAGCTGGGCCGGTTGCAGCACCAGCGCGGCGAGGACGCCATCGCCCTGCACATCCCCGAGTCGGGGCCGCTGACCCCGGAGGCGGTCACGGCGTCGCTCGACGAGGCCCGCGCGTTCTTCCCGCGCCACTTTCCCGACGAGCGCTACACGGCGTTCTCCTGCGGCTCCTGGCTGCTCGACCCGCAGCTGCGGGAGTACCTGCCCGCCGACTCCAACATCGTCCGGTTCCAACAGAGGTTCGAGCTGGAGCCCTACGAGAAGCAGGACGGGCTGGACGCCGACGTCGAGTCGCGGCGGTTCGTGTTCCGCACCCTGACCACGCCGCTCGACCAGCTCCCCCGCCGCACCGTGCTCCAGCGCGCGATCGTCGACCACCTGACGGCCGGCCGCCACTGGCACTGGCGCCGCGGCCGTTTCCCGTTGTAGTCACACCCCCGGGTCCGGTGGTCAGCCCGCCCCGACACCAGCGAGGATCTCGGCGGCGGCCCGCGCCCCGGCCATGCTCGCGCCGTGGGTCGCCACGTGCACCCGTCCGGTGACCAGCACGGGCAGGCCGAGTTCGACGACCACCGCGTCCGGGCGGGCGGCCAACGCGCGCTCCACCGCCGTCCGCATCCATCCGTGCCGGTGCAGGTCCCGGACGACCAGCACCAGGGGCCGGTCGGGCGGGCCGGCGGCCGGGGCGGCGGGGACGTCCGCCTCGTCGTACCGGACGGTGGTGGTGCCGGGAAGCAGCTCGGCCAGGGGCGCGCCGATCCCCCACGGGGTCTCCGCGCCGATGGCGATGTTGCGGGGCGGCGCGAACTCCACCACGTGCGCCGGGGTGGTCAGTGGCGCCAGCGCCCCACCGTCGCCGGTGGTCACCCGGACCGCCCGGCGCGCGGCGGCCAGCCCGACACCGCCCGGTCCGGCGGTGCGGGCGCGGTCGGCACGGGCGGTGGTGGTCCAGGCGGCGAGCTGGCCGACCCGCTTGGCCGCCTCGGCGAGCCGTTCCTCGGGGAGTTCCCCGTTGACGACGGCGGCCACGATGCCGTCGCGCAGCCGGCGGGCGGTCTCCTCGTCGGCGTGTTCGCCGCCGACGCAGATCGCGTCCGCCCCGGCGGCGAGGGCCCGGACCGCCGCGCCGGTGAAGCCGTACGTGTCGGCGACCGCGCGCATCTCGATCGCGTCGGTCACCACGACACCGTGGAAGCCCAGCTCGTCGCGGAGCAGGTCGGTGAGGACGCGCCGGCTCAGGGTGGCCGGCAGGACGGGGTCGAGGGCCGGCACGAGCAGGTGCCCGGTCATGACGGCCTGGGCCCCGGCGGCGATCGCCGCCCGGAACGGCACCAGCTCGCCGGCGTCGAGGCGCACCCGGTCGGCGGTGATCCGGGGCAGGTCGTGGTGCGAGTCGACCCGGGTGTCGCCGTGCCCCGGGAAGTGCTTGGCGCAGGCCGCGACCCCGCCGGCCTGGAGGCCACGCACCCAGGCGGCGGTGTGCCGGGCGACCAGCGCAGGGTCCGCGCCGAACGCGCGCACACCGATCACCGGGTTGTCCGGGTTGGAGTTGACGTCGGCGTCCGGGGCGTAGTTCAGGGTGACGCCGGCGGCGGCCAGTTCCGCGCCGAGGTCCCGGGCCACCTCCTCGGTGAGCGCCGGGTCGTCGACCGCGCCGAGGGCGAGGTTGCCCGGACGGGAACTGCCCGGCCCGGACTCGATCCGGGTCACGTCGCCGCCCTCCTCGTCGATGGCGACGATCACGTCCGGCCGTTCCGCGCGCAGCGCGGCGGTGAGCGCGGCGACCTGGGCCGGGTCGACGACGTTGCGGGCGAAGAGGACCACCGAGCCGAGCCCCTCGCCGAGCCACCGACAGATCCACGGGGGCGGGGTGGTGCCGACGAAGCCGGGTTGCAGGACGGCAGCGGCCAGGCTCGCCAGGTTCCCCATCGGTGCGCTCATGCGGTCCCCGTACCCCCTCGGTGTCCCGGCGGCGGTCTCCCCCGCTGCCTGCGGTGACTGCCATGGTCACACCGGCCCGTCTAATAGTCAATAAACCTTTCTATTACTGAGAGTGGCGGATCGGTCGACCCGTGCCGTGGCACCGACGTGCGCGGTCGTGCGAAAGTGCGGGGGTGCATTCCTCGCTGATCACCGCCGCCGACGAGGTCGACTGGTACGACATTCCCGGGGTCCGCCTGCTCGGGCTGGTCGTCGGCGGCCTGCTCCTGATCGCCGCGATCCGGGCCATGTTCCGCTGAGCCGACCGCGCCGGATCCACGTCCGTTCCCGGCGGACGCGACCGGCGACGGCGCCGCCCGGCCCGGCCAGCGCGGTGTGACGCGTCACCCCCGGGGTACCGCGAAGGTTGTCCGGCCCGGAGGGTCCGGCGCCCCGGACGCGGCGAGGGGGAAAGATGAAGATCGGTTACTTCCTGTCCAGTGAGGAGTTCACACCGGCCGAACTCGTGGAGCAGGCACGCGGGGCCGAACGCGCCGGCTTCGAGGCACTGTGGATCTCCGACCACTACCACCCGTGGGTGGACGCCCAGGGCCAGAGCCCGTTCGTCTGGTCGGTGATCGGCGCGCTCAGTCAGGTCTGCCGGCTCCCGGTGACCACCGCGGTGACCTGCCCGACCGTCCGGATCCACCCGGCGGTGCTGGCCCAGGCCGCGGCGACCAGCGCGGTGCTGCACTCCGGGCGGTTCGTGCTCGGCGTCGGCTCCGGCGAGGCCCTCAACGAGCACATCCTCGGCGACCCGTGGCCGGGCGCGGACGTCCGGCTGGAGATGTTGGAGGAGGCGGTCGCGGTGATGCGCGAACTCTGGGCCGGCGGCTTCGTCGACCACCGGGGCCGGCACTACACCGTCGAGCACGCCCGGATCTACACGCTGCCGGAGGAGCCGCCGAAGGTCTACGTCTCCGGCTTCGGCCCGAAGGCGGTCGACCTGGCCGCCCGGATCGGCGACGGCTACGTCAACACCTCCCCCGACGCCGAACTGGTCCGGCGGTTCCGCGACGGCGGGGGCGGCGACAAGCCGTGCCAGGCCGGGTTCAAGGCCGCGTACGCCGACAGCGTCGACGAGGGCGCGCGGATCGCGTACGAGCGCTGGCCGAACGCCGGCGTGCCCGGCGAGCTGTCCCAGGTGCTCCCCTCACCGCGCCACTTCGAGCAGGCCGCCCAGATGGTGGACCCGGACACGGTACGGGAGGCGTTCGTCTGCGGCCGGGACGCCGACGCGCACCTGGCGAAGATCGAGGAGTACGCCAAGGCCGGCTTCGACGAGGTCTACGTGGCCAACACCGGCCCGCACTGGCAGGGCCTGTTCGACCTGTACCAGCACGAGGTCCTGCCCCGGCTCCGGTGAGCCGGCCGGTCCGGGCGACCCCGCCGCCACCGGCGGAAACACCCACGTCGCCGGCCGGGGAGGCACGGTTTCACCCCCGGCCGGTCCGGGTACCACCGGCCACCGATGAAACGATCCCGCGACACCACCGCCCTGCACCGCGCCGCCCGGGACCTGTTCGGCTGGGACGAGCTGCGACCCGACCAGCTCGCCGCCATGCGGGCGGTGATGCAGCGACGCGACGCGCTGGTAGTCCTGCCCACCGGCGCCGGCAAGTCCGCCGTCTACCAGATCCCCGCGAGCCTCATCCCCGGTTGCACCGTGGTGATCAGCCCGCTGCTCGCCCTCCAGCAGGACCAGATCGCCTCCCTGCACGAGCGGCAGCGGCCGGAACTGCGGGCGGTGCGGGTCAGCTCCGCCGAGACCCCGGCCCAGCAGGCCGAGGCGCTCGCCGAGATCCGTGCCGGACGGGCGGAGTTCCTCTTCATCACCCCCGAGCAGCTCAGCGACCCCACCCGGCTGGCCGAGGTCCGCGCGCTGGAACCGGCGCTGGTGGCGATCGACGAGGCGCACTGCATCTCCGCCTGGGGCCACGACTTCCGCCCCGACTACCTGGCGCTGGGGCACCTGATCGAGGGCATCGGCCGGCCGCCGGTGGTGGCGCTGACCGCCACCGCCTCACCGCCGGTCCGCGACGACATCGTCGCCCGGCTGCACCTGCGCGACCCGGAACTGGTGCTCTCCGGGCTGGACCGACCGAACCTCTTCCTGGAGGTCGCGCACTGCCCCACCGAGGACTACCGCTGGCGACGGCTCGTCGCGTTGCTGCGCGAGGACGAACGGCCGGGCATCATCTACACCCCGACCCGACGGTCCGCGGAGGACCTGGCCGGGCGGCTCACCGACGCCGGCTTCCCGGCGCAGTACTACCACGGCGGCATGCCGGCCGGGGCCCGCGACGACCTGCACCGGGCCTTCCTCGCCAACCAGGTGCCCATCATGGTGGCGACCTCGGCGTTCGGCATGGGCATCGACAAGCCGAACATCGCCTGGGTGGTGCACATGGCGCTGCCGGACTCGCCGGACAGCTACTTCCAGGAGATCGGCCGGGCCGGGCGGGACGGCCAGCCGGCCCGGGTGCTGCTGCTCTGGCAGGCCGAGGACGTGGGCCTGCAACGCTACTTCACCGGCGGCCTGCCGGACGAACGACAGCTGCACGAGTTGGCCGCGCTGCTGCGCGCCAAACCGGTCAACCGGAAGCAGTTGCGGGAACTGACCGGCCTCGGCCCCCGCAAGCTCGGCCAGTACCTCGCCCTGCTGGAGCAGGTCGGTGCCGTCGCTCCCCGGGGCCGGCAGCGCATCGGCGCCCCCCGCTACGCCCCGGCACCGGTGGACGCCGCGCGCGCGGCGCTGGCCGAGGCGGAACGCCAACAGACCGTGACCCGGTCCCGCACCGACATGATGCGGGCCTTCGCCGAGACCAGCGGCTGCCGGGGGCAGGCCCTGCTGGCGTACTTCGGGGAACAGATGACCGAGGTCTGCGGGCACTGCGACAACTGCCACGCCGGCACCAGCGTCGCCGCCGTCGAGGAGACCGGGGATCCGCTCTTCCCGGTGCACAGCCAGGTCCGCCACCCCGAGTGGGGGGCCGGCATGGTGCTCGGCTACGAGGAGGACCGGATGACGGTTCTCTTCGACGACGTCGGGTACAAGACGCTGTCCGTGCCCGTGGTGAGTGGGCAGGCGTTGCTGAGCCTGGTTTAGCCTGTTTCCGGCCCGCCGCCTCCGGCGCGGGGCCGTCGAGGTGAGTGCACAGCGAGAGGGGCGTTGCCGTGATCGAACAGCCGGCGTACACCGGGTTCGGGTTCTCCGACGAGGAGTGGGGGTTGTTGGTCGGCCTGCCCCAGTCGGTCCTGACCGCGGCGAGCGCGGCGGAGTCCGACGGCACCCGGCGCACCCGGGCGGAGAGCGCCGCCGGGCTGGAGACCATCGCGTCCGGCCGGGAGTCGGCGAGTCCGCTGGTCGCCGCCGTGGCCGGGGAGGTCGTCTCCCGGGTGGGCGACCCGGAGGCCGGCGAGGAACTGCCGGTGCTCGCGCCGTCCGACCCACAGGCCATGATCGACGACGTGCTCGCCCGCGCCGGGCAGGCCGCCGCGCTGCTCGCGGCCCGGGTGGACGAGGGGCAGGCCGGAGCGTACCGGCACTGGCTGGTGGAGATCGCCGACCAGGTGGTGACGGCGGCCTCGACGGGCGGGATCCTCGGCCTCGGCGGGGACGTGGTCAGCGACTCCGAGCGCCGCTTCCGGGACCGGCTGGCGCAGGTGCTCAACGACTGACGCGTCGGGCGTGGCCGTCCCGCCCGCCGGGGCGGCCACCCGCGCCCACCGGCGCACGACCCGGCGTCCCCGCCGCAGGCCGCCGACGCACGGTCACCGGGCCGTCGTCTCGGGCGCTCGGGGACACCGACGACCCCACCTTCCCGCGACCGTCCGGCGCCCCCGGGTACACCGCGCGTCCCGAGTGTCGGTCCCCTCGTCGAGAATGGGGGGCGCCGGCGCTCGGAAGGGGGGACGATGCTGCCGACGGAGACTGTGGACACCGCGCGTCTGCCGCCCGCCGACCGGTGGCCGTACTGGTTGGAACTGACCGGCCGGGCCGCCGCGCCGATCGCCATGAGCAGCGAGCACGCCGCCGACTTCCGGGGCAGCGCCCGCCTGGTCGACCTCGGCGGCGTCTCGCTGACCCGGTTCCGGTACCAGTCCCTCGCCGGGCGCCGCACCCCGAAGCTCATCCGACAGGGCGATCCCGACATCTACCAGCTCGCCCTGACCGTCGCCGGGTCCAGCGGGATCAGTGCCCGTCGC
This sequence comes from Micromonospora echinospora, assembly GCF_900091495.1. NCBI lineage: Bacteria > Bacillati > Actinomycetota > Actinomycetes > Micromonosporales > Micromonosporaceae > Micromonospora > Micromonospora echinospora. The sequence goes on from NZ_LT607413.1 coordinate 7,619,139, forward strand.
CGGCACACCGAGATGCGACAGGGCGCGTTCACCCTCATCGACTACGGCCGGCCGTACGAGCTCGTCCACATGGCCGACGGAGTCCGCCGGGAGGCGGGCGCGCTGACCGTGGTGATCCCCAAGGCGATGCTGCCGATCCCCGCCGCCAAGCTGGACCGGCTCACCGCCAGCCGGCTCAGCGGGTCGGAGGGGATGGGGGCGCTCGTCGCCCAGCACCTCGACCGGCTCGTCCGGCACCCAGAACAGTTCACCCCAGCCGAGGCCCCCCGGCTGGCCGGCATCACCGTCGACCTGGTCGCGGCGATGCTGGCCGGGCAGATCGACGCGGAGGAGGCGCTGCCGGTCGACGTACGGCAGCAGGCGATGCTCACCCGGGTGCTCGCCTTCATCGACCGCCATCTCGGCGACGCCACGCTCACCCCGCAGACCGTCGCCGACGCCCACCACATCTCCGTCCGGACCCTGCACCGGCTCTTCGTCGCCGAGCGGGAGACCGTCGCCCAGGTGATCCGCCGCCGCCGGTTGGAACGCTGCCGGCAGGACCTGGCCGACCCGCGCCTGCACGGTCGGGCCGTGCAGGCGATCGGGTGGCGGTGGGGCTTCACCGACAAGGCGCACTTCAGCCGGGCCTTCCGGGCGGCCTACGGGATGAGCCCCCAGTCCTACCGGGAGGCCCAGGCGTTGGCACGGACGGTCAACCCGGTGGCACCCCGCGTCAACGACCCACCGGCATACTGGCCACTGACCGGCTGAGGCGCCGGTACGGTGACCGGCTGCGAGGAGAGAGCACCACGCGGGCAACGGGGGTTGCGGCAGCGTCGTGCCGGCCACTCGACAGTGCGCGACGTGGCTCGAACCGCGGCGGCCCTCTCCGGCATCCGGTCCCCTGTCACCCGGCTACCGACGCCGGGCCGACCTCCGGCCCCGCCGCCGCTCCCGGGCGGGGGTGGGGCCGGTCAGGCCTCCTCCAGCAGGGCCAGCACCGCCCGCTCGGCCTCTGGTCGGGGCGTGTCCGGCCCCACCGGGGCGATGACACCGTCGTGGTAGAGGTCCACCACGCGCGGGTCCACGTAGGAGGCCCGGGCCACCGTGGGGGTGTTGCCGAGCAGCTCGGCGACATCCCGCATCACCGCGACGACAGCCCGCCGCCGGGCCGTGACCGAGCGCTGGACGCCCGTCATGGCCAGGTCGACCGCGGCCAGCACGGTGGCGTGCCAGGTCCGGAAGTCCTTGGCGGTCATCTCCCCGCCACTGGCCTCGCGCAGGTAGTCGTTGACCTCGTCGCTGCGCACGTCCCGCCAGGTGGTGCCGTCCCAGTAGCCGAAGAGGCGGTCGGCCGCGCGCCGACGCCGGCGCAGGTTGCGCAGCACCTGGCACAGTTCCGGGTCGTCGATCCGGCGCACCTGGTCGACGCCGCCCTTGGCGGGGAAGGAGAGGACCACGCAGCCGCCCCGGGACCGGGCGTGCTGGGGGCGCAGGGTGGCCACGCCGAAGGTCGGATCGTCGCCGGCCGCGTACTGGTCGCTGCCCACCCGGAACGTGCCCATGTCCAGCAACCGGGTCACCGTCGCCAGGACCCGGTCGCGGCGCAGCCCCCGGCCGGTCAGGTCCCGCTCGACCCGATCCCGCAGCACCGGCAGCCGGTGGGCCACCTCCAGCACGTGGTCGAACTTCGCCTCGTCGCGTCGCTGCCGCCACTGCGGGTGGTAGAGGTACTGCTTGCGGCCGGCGGCGTCGATCCCGGTGGCCTGGATGTGCCCGTTCGGGTACGGAGAGATCCACACGTCCCGCCAGGCCGGAGGGATGACCAGCTCCCGCAGCCGGGTCAGCTGCTCGGGGTCCCGCACGGTGGCGCCGGCCGGGTCGACGAAGCGCCATCCCCGGCCCGCCCGTCGGCGTCCGTACCCCGGCCGGCCCGGATCACTGCGCCGTAACCGCACCGTCGTCCCGCACCGCCCGTTCCGCCTCGTCCACCTCGGCCAGTACATGGTCGACGGGGAGCGCCGCCATCGTCGGGTGGACGCCTACCCCGTTCCACTCCGGGTAATCCTCCGTGCCGGCCCAGAGCGCCCGGTGCCGGGGACGGTCCGGGGGCGGCCCCCAGCGCGACGGCGGGACCGGGCCGAACAACACCACCGAGGGGATGCCGTACCCGGTGGCCAGGTGGGCGACGCCGGTGTCGCCGCTGACCACCAGCCGGGCGTGGGCGACCAGGGCGGCCAGGTCGGCCAGGCCGGTCCGGCCGGCCAGCACCGCCGTGGCCGGCAGCCCGGCCCGGCGCGCCACCTGCTCGGCGACGCCGAGTTCGGTGGTCGAGCCGGTCACCACCACCCGGTGCCCGTGCCGCGTCAGGTGCCGGGCGAGAGCGGCGAACCGCGCGGGCGACCAGCGTTTCGCCGGCACCTTCGTGCCCGGGTGCAGCACGGTCACGCCGACCGGCACCCGGTCCGGCGCCGGTCGGGCCAGGGCCAGGTCGTCCGGGTCGGCCGGCAGGCCGTACCAGTCGAGCAGCCGGCACCAGCGGCGTACCTCGTGCTCGGCGTCGTCCCACGCCGGGCCGTCGGGGTGACCGGCCGGCGGGCAGCGGAACGCGAGCAGCCGACCGTGGCCGGTGGCGCGCAGCAGCTCGTGCGACCGTGGCCCACGCCCGTGCAGGTTGACCGCGATCTCGGGGGGCGGTCCCGACCACTCCAACGGGTCCAGCCCGCTCACCGGCAGCACCCGGTCAACGCCGCCGACCAGTTCGACCAGGGGGTCCAGCCAGGCCGGGGCGGCCAGCACGAGTTCCCGGTCCGGATGCCCGGCGCGCAGGGCGCGCAGCGCGGGCACGGCGGTGGCGAGGTCGCCGACGCCGAGCGCGCGCAGCACCAGGATCACGGGTACGAGGACTCCTCCTGGGCGCAGACGACCAGCTCCCGCACCGCGCACCCGGCCGGCTGGGAGAGCGCGAACAGCACGGCGGCGGCGGTGTCGGCGGGCTCGTTGAGCGCCGCGTCCGGCCCCGGCCGGTACTGGTCGTCCCGGTCGTCGAAGAACGGGGTGCGCATGCCGCCGGGGATCAGCAGGGTGACGCCGACCTGCCCGGCGAGTTCCGCGGCGAGGGCGCGGGTGAAACCGACCACGCCGAACTTCGCCGCGCAGTACGCGGTGGCGTCGCTGACCGCCTTGACGCCGAGGGTCGAGGCGACGGTGACCACGGTGCCCCGCGAGGCGAGCAGGTAGGGCAGGGCGGCGCGGACCACCGCGGCGGTGGCGAGCAGGTCGACGGCGACGATCCGGTCCCAGGTCTCCCCGGGCACGTCCGCCAGCTTGCCGGGTACGTCGATCCCGGCGGCGGTGACCACCGCGTCCAGGCCGCCGGAGCGTTCGGCGAGCTCCCGGGTGGCGGTCTCGGCGGCCCGGGTGTCGGCCAGGTCGCACTCGATCCAGGGCACCCCGTCGCCGGGCGGCTTCCGGTCCAGCACCACCGGTCGGGCACCGGCGCGGGCGACGGCGGTGACGACGGCGGCACCGAGACCACTCGCCCCGCCGGTGATCAGGACGGTCGACCCGTCGGCGAGGAAACCGCTGCTCATCGCGCTCCTTCCGTGGGCTGGCGCTCGACGGCGCCGGGGTGCCGCGACGGCTTCCCCCGGTCGCGTCGGCCGTTGTCGGCGGGGCCGCTGGACGCGGCCGGCCGGAGCCGGTCGACGCCGGCCGCCCGGGCCGCGGCGATCAGGTCGGTGGTCGAGCGTCCCGGCAGGTACGGCACGACCACCGTGTGCCCGCCCCAGCGGCGCAACAGCTCCGCCTCGGGCAGCACCGGTTCGTCGCCGGCACCGGTGGCGTAGTCACCGCCCTTGACCCACACGTCGGGGCGGAGCCAGGACAGCACCGCGTGCGGCGTCGCCTCGTCGAAGATCATCACCGCGTCGACGCAGTTCAGCGCGGCCAGCAGCCGACCTCGGTCGCCCTGCGGCACCACCGGTCGGTCCGGTCCCTTCAGGCCGGTGACGCTGGTGTCGGAGTTGAGGCAGACCACCAGGCAGTCGCCGAGCCGCCGGGCGGCCTGGAGGGTGGCGACGTGCCCGGCGTGCAGCAGGTCGAAGCAGCCGCCGGTGGCGACCACCGTGCCACCGGCCGCCCGGGTCGCGGCGACCACCGCGCCGGCCGCCGCCACGCCGATCCGTTCCCCGCCGGTGCCCCACGACGTCGGGGACGGGTCGCCGGCCGGGACGGACAGCCCGGCCACTCCCCCGGCGGCGACGTACGCCGATGCCTCGGCGACCGCCAGCTGCACCGCCTCGGAGACCAGCGCGCCCCGGGCGAGGGCGAGGCTGGCGGTCGCCGCGAACCGGTCCCCCGCTCCGCAGGTGTCCCCCTCGGCGCTGCCGGGGGCGGGCACCACCAGCGGGGTCGCGTCGGCGTGGCAGAGCAGCGCGCCGTCGGCGCCGAGGGTCACCGCGACCGCCCCGGCCCGCCACCGCTGGCGCAGCCCCTGCGCACCCCGGGCGGCGGTGGCCAGACGGGACGGCCCCGGCGGGCAGTCGGCCAACTCGCGGACCTCCGCCTCGTTCGGCGTGGCCAGGTGCACCCCGGGCACGGCCGCCGGGCCACGCGGGTGCGGGTCCCAGACCACCGGCGCGGCGGTGGCGGCCAGCGCGGCACGCAGCGCCGGTTGCCGGGCCACGCCCCGGCCGTAGTCGCTGACCAGCACGGCGGACGCGTCGGCGATCAGGCGCAGCACCGCCTCGCCGGGCTCCCCCGGGGTGCCCGACGCGCCACCCCGGTCGTGCCGCAGCAGCACCCGTCCCCGCGCCCGCAGCCGGATCTTCTCCGGGGTCGCACCGGCCAGCGGCAGCGCGTACACCTGCACCCCGGCGGCGGTCAGCAGACCGCTGAGCCGGGCCCCGGCGGCGTCGTCGGCCAGGGCCGTGACGAGGGCGACCTCCCCGGTCTGCGCGGCGGCGAAGAGCGCCGCGAGCCCCGCGCCGCCGGGCCGTTCGACGTGTGCGGTCTCGTCCAGCACGGGTCCCGGGGAGTCCGGGCAGAGCCGGTTCACCACCCCCTCCACGTCCCGGTCGAGCAGGACGTCACCGACCACCACCACCGGTCCCGTCACGCCGTCCCCCCTCGCGACCCGACGCCCGGTCCGGCGCCGTCGTCGAGCACGACCTCCACCCCGGTACGCGGGGCGGCGCGGGTGGACGCGACCGGTTGCGGCGCTGCGCCGGTGACCGCCGCGTCCACCGGCAGCGGCAGCGCCCGGTCGACGTGCTCGCAGAGCACGTGCACCGAGACCAGGTGCAGTTCCTGCACGATCTGGCTGTCCGGGGCGGCGACGGCCAGCGCGTCGTGGCAGGCGTCGGCGAGGGGGTTGGGCGCCGGTCCGGTCATCGCCCAGCAGCGCAGCCCGGCCTCCCGCCCGGCCCGGGCGGCGGCGAGCAGGTTGCCGCTGCCGCCGCTGGTGGAGAGCAACAGGAGGATGTCGTCGGGGCGACCGTGGGCGCGGACCTGGCGGGCGAAGACCTCGTCGAAGCCGTAGTCGTTGCCGATCGCGGTGAGCGCGCTGGTCTCGGCGTGCAGGGCGATGGCGGAGAGCGGCTGCCGGTCGTGGCGCAGCTTGCCGACGAGTTCGGCGGTGAGGTGCTGGGCCTCGGCCGCGCTGCCCCCGTTCCCGGCGACCAGCAGTCGTCCGCCGGAGGTCAGGGTCGCCGCCAGCGCGTCCCCCCAGTCGGCGAGCCGGTCCGCCGCGCGACGGTACTCCCGCAGCGCCACGGCGAGATCGGCCAGGTGCGCCTCCAGCACCGTGGGGGCCGGCATCAGGCGACCACCCCGGTCGGCCGGCGCGCCGCCGTCACCGCCGCGTAGACCTCGGCGAGGTGCGCGGCGGTACGGGACCAGGAGTACCGGTGCCGGGCCCGGTCCAGGGCGGCGGTGGCGTACGCGAAGCGCCGCTCCCGGTCGGCCAGGAGCCGGCGGACCGCCGTGCCGAGCGCGTCCGGGTCCCGGGGCGGCACCAGATCGCCGGTGACCCCGTCGACCACGGTGTCGACGATTCCGCCGACGGCGGTGCCGACCACCGGCACCCCGCAGGCCATGCCCTCCAGGGGCGTTAGGCCGAACGGCTCGTACCAGGGGGCGGCGACGAGGACGTCGGCGGAGCGGTACCAGTGGCTCATCTCCTCGCGGGGCACCGCGCCGACGAGACGGACCCGGTCGCCGACCCCGTACGTCGCGGCGAGCGCCCGCAGCCGACGGGCGTGCGGGTCGTCGTCGATCGCCCCGGCCGGCGGGCCGCCCACCACCACGCACTCGGCGTCCGGCACGACACGCATCGCCCGGATCACCTCGCCGAAGCCCTTCCGCTCGACCAGCCGTCCCACGGTCAGCACCCGGGCCAGACCGTCGACCCGCTCGGCGACCGGCCCGACCGGGCCGAAGGCGCGCAGGTTGACCCCGGAGGGGACGACCGTCATCCGGGACCGGGGCACCCCCATCGCGACCAGTTCGCGGACCTCGTCCCGGCTCTGCGCGACGACCCGGTCCACGGCCACGCCCAGGACCCGCTCGTAGTCCTCCCGCCCGGCCGGGCTGGTGTCCTGCGCCCCCTGGTGGCGTCGCTTCACCGTGCCGAGCGCGTGGTAGGTCTGCACCACCGGCACCCCGGTCCGCCGGCCGGCGCTCAGCGCGGCCAGGCCGCTCATCCAGAAGTGCGCGTGCGCCACCTCGGGCGTCCACTCCCCGGAGCTCCACCGCTGCGCCAGCCAGTCGGCGAACGGCTCCATGTAGGGCAGCAGGCTGTCCTTGCCGACCGGCTCGGGCGGGCCGGCGGGCACGTGCACCACGTCGTAGCCGTCCTCGGTCCGGACGGACACCGGCAGCGCGACGGAGTCCCGGCGGGTGTAGACGCGGACGTCGTGACCGGCGGCGGCGAGCGCGGCGGCCAGCTCCGCGACGTGCGTGTTCTGCCCACCGGCGTCCTCGCCGCCGAGCACGGCGAGCGGACTGGCGTGCTCCGAGATCATCGCGATGCGCATGCTTCCTCCTCCAGCAGCCGGTCCCAGTCGGCGAGGAATCGCTCCAGGCCGTACCGGGCCCCGGCCGCCGCGCGGGCCTCGGCGCCCACGCGGCGGGCGGTCGCGGGGTCGGCCACGAAGCGGTGGGCGGCCTCCAGCAGGGTGTCGACCCGGGTGGAGAGCACGCCCGCGTCGGGCGGTACGGCCACCACCGCCTCGGTGGTGGCCAGGGCGACCACCGGCATGCCGATCGCCATCGCCTCGATCAGGCTCAGTCCGAGCGAGGTCCACCGGCACAGGTGCAGGTACGCCCGCCGCCGCGCCAACTCGGCGTGCATCCGGTCCTGCGGCACGTCGTCGTGGCCGGTCACCCGGTCCGGCGGCAGGCCAAGCCGCTCGGCCAGACCGGCCACCCCCATGCCGAAGACGTCCAGCGGGGCGATCTCGGCGAACCGGGGCAGCAGGTCGGTGCCGGTGACCCGCCACCGCCGGACCGGCTCGTTGATCACCACGGCCAGCCGGTCCAGCTCGCCGGTGTACGTCGCGCGGGGCGGCACGACGCCGTGCTCGACGACGGTGGTACGGGTGCCGCCGGTGTCCCAGAACAGCTCGTTGAACCCGGTGACGTGGGCGATCAGCAGGTCGTCGCGGTCGGCCATCGGATGGCGGGTGTGCGGCACGTCGCCCTTGGGGGTGTTGTGCTCGACGTAGACGGCGGGAACGTCCCGGCCGACCCGGCGGCCCAGCCAGTCGCAGGCCAGGTCGTACTCCTCGGGTCGCTGGAGCACGACCACGTCCACCTCGGCCCGGCGCAGCGCGGCCGGCTCCACCTCGACGGCGCTGTCCGGCCAGGGATAGGTCCGGGCCCGGCCCAACCCGTACGGGCCCCGGTCCGGGGTGACCGGCACCAGGTAGCGGTGCTTGCCGTGGACGAACGAGGTGGTCCAGGAGCCGTGCACGTGCCAGAGCAGGACGTTCACCGGCCACCTCCCCCGCAGCCCGCCCCGACGCCGGGGCCGGTACCCCCGTCGGCATGGTCGCCGATCCCACCGTCGGCACGGTCGCCGGCGGTGTCGCCGGGCCGGTCGCCGGTCCCGCCGTCGGGCCGGTCGCCGGCGGTGACGCCGAGCAGGCGTACCGCGTCGACCACCTCGGCCGGGTCGACCCCGGACAGACAGGGGTGGCCGGGCAGCGGGCACTGCGCGGCGCGGCTGTCCCGGCAGGGTGCGGCGGCGTCCCCGAGCCGGACGGTGGGCACCCGGTAGGGCCCCCACTGTCCGAACGGCACGGTCGGCGCGAAGAGGCTCACCACCGGTACGCCGAGCGCGGCGGCGAGGTGCGCGGGGCCGGTGTTGCCGACCACCACGGCACCGGCGGCGGCGATGACGGCGGCGAGGTCGGCCAGGCTGGTCCGGCCACCGAGGTCCACCCCACCGGCGCCGGCCACCCGGGCGGTCAGCCCGGTCTGGTCCGGCCCGCCGGTCACCACCACGCGGTGACCGGCGGCGGTCAGCGCGGCGACCACGTCGACGTGCACCCGGGGCGGGCAGGCCCGGGCCGGCACCGAGGCGCCGGGGTGCACCACCACGTAGCCGGGCGGTCCGGGCGGCGGGGGCAGCGCCTCCGGACGCAGCCGCAGGGCCGGCTCGTCCCCCGGTGGCAGCGCGAAGCCGGCCGCGGCGGCCAGGGACAGGGCCCGTTCCGGTTCCGGGACCCCCGGCGGCACCCGGTGCCGGACGTCCAACAGCGAACCCGGGTAGTCGTCGCTGACCGCGCTGATCCTGCGTACCCCGGCCATCCGCAGCAGCAGGGCCAGCGGCAGCGGCGACTGGTGGAACGAGGTGAAGAGCACCGCCTCGTCCGCGCCGACCCCGGCGAGCCGGGCCAGCAGCGTGTCCATGCCCTCCCGGTCGACGGGACCGGGGTCCGGGTCGATCCACGGCAACGGCCACTCGACGACCTCGTCGACGCCGGGCAGCAGGTCGGCGGCGGCTCGTCCCCGGGGCCCGCAGAGCAGCACCACCCGCCGCGCCCCCGCCGCCACCGCCCGGATCGCCGGACCGGTGACCAGCAGGTCACCGGCCGAGTCGGGCCGGGCCACCAGCACCGTGCCGGCACGTCGGGGCGCGGCGGGCACCACCGCGGCCCGGCGGCGCAGGATCTCCGCCACCGCGGCCGGCAGGTCACGGGCCACCGCCGGTGCGGCGGCCACCTCCTCCGCCCGGGTGACCGGGGTCGGCACCAGCACCCCGGTCGCCCCGGCGGCCAGGGCGGCGGTCATGTCGCGACCGATGTCCCCCACCACCACGCACCGCCCCGGGGACGTGCCCAGCCGCCGTGCCGCCGCCCGGACCAGGCCCGGGGCGGGCTTCCGGCAGCCGCAGCCGTCGCCGTCGTCGTGCGGGCACACCTGCCAGGTGTCGAACGGACCGAGCAGCTCCTCCACCCGGGCGTGCACCCGACGCATGTCCGCCTCGGTGAACAGGCCACGGGCCAGCCCCGACTGGTTGGTCACCACGCCTAGCCGCAGGCCGGCGGCGCGCAGCCGGTCCAGCGCGGCCCGCGCACCCGGCATCGGGCGGACCTTGTCCGGGTCGCCGTTGTACGGCACGTCCTCGACCAGGGTGCCGTCCCGGTCGAACAGGACGGCGTCGTACAGCGCCGGGGCGGGCCCGTCGAGCACCGGCCCAGGAACCGGGTGCACCCCGGTTGACCTGCGCTGATACCGCTCGTGGCCGCCTCGCACGGCGGGCGGGTTCCCGACCTCCGGGGGCGTAAACCTCGCCCTGCGGCGTACGCGTCGTCGCGGCGCGGACGTCCCCGCCGTGCCGCGTCGGCGCGCCCCGGCACGGCTCCGCGCCGCCTGGTCCCCGGTCGCCGTCCGGCCTTACCCGGCGGCGCGGAGAAGCTAACCGACGGCGTGGAGAAGCCGACCGGGGCGTGGAGAAGCCCACCAGGGCGGGGCGAGGCGACCGGCGGCGGGGCGAAGCGACCGGTTACGCACCCGTGGGGCGGGGTATGGGAGCCCAGTGGCGATTGTGGAGAAAGTGATCGGAGCACCCCCGCAGCAGGTCTTCGACGTGCTCGCCGACGGGTGGACGTACAGCGACTGGGTGGTCGGCACGACCCACATGCGGGACGTCGACGACCACTGGCCCGCGGTCGGCAGCAGGCTGCACCACCGGGCCGGGCCGTGGCCGGTCTCCCTCACCGACGCCTCCACCGTGCTCGTCTGCGAGCCGCCGCACCGGCTCGTCATCCGGGCCGGGCTCTGGCCCGCCGGCGAGGCGACCGTCGTCTTCACCCTCGACCCGGTCGGTGCGGACGCCACCCGCGTCCGGCTCGGCGAGGACTTCACCGCCGGGCCCCTGCGCTGGATCCGCAACAAGCTCAACGACCTCGTGCTCAAGCAGCGCAACAAGGAGACGCTCAACCGGCTGGCGGACATCGCCACCCGACAGAAGGGGTGACCCTGTGACCCAGACCGTGGTGATCACCGGAGCCAGTGCCGGGGTGGGGCGGGCGGTGGCCCAGCGGTACGCGGCGCGGGGCGCCCGACTCGCGCTGATCGCCCGGGGCGCGGCCGGCCTGGCCGCCGCCGCCGAGGACTGCCGGGACCGGGGCGCGGCGGAGGTGGTCACCCACCAGCTCGACGTCGCCGACGCCGGGGCGGTGCAGCGGGCCGCCGACGAGGTGGCGCACCGGTGGGGCGCGCTGGACGTGTGGATCAACAACGCCATGGTGTCGGTCTTCGCCCCGGCCTGGGAGATCCCGGCGGACGAGTACCGCCGGGTCACCGAGGTCAACTACCTCGGTACGGTGCACGGCACGCTGGCCGCGTTGCGGCACATGCGCGCGTACCGCCGGGGTGCCGTCGTCCAGGTCGGCTCGGCGCTGGCCTACCGGGGCATCCCGTTGCAGTCGGCGTACTGCGCCAGCAAACACGCGGTCCAGGGCTTCAACGACTCGCTCCGGGCCGAGCTGCTGCATGACTGTCCGGGGGTGAAGCTGTCGATGGTGCAGCTCCCGGCGGTGAACACCCCGCAGTTCTCCTGGGTACGGACCCGACTGCCCCGGCACCCGCAGCCGGTGCCACCGATCTTCACGCCGGAGGTGGCCGCGCGGGCGGTCGTCTGGGCCGCCGACCGGGGGCCGCGCGAGCTGAACGTGGGTGGCCCGACCTGGCGGGCCCGGTTGGGCAACACGCTCTTCCCGGGTCTGCTCGACCGCAAGCTGGCCCGGGACGGCTACGACAGCCAGCAGACCGACACCCCGGTCGACCCCGCGACGTGGCGGGACAACCTCGACCGGCCGGGGGACGCGGACCGGGACCGGGGGGCCGAGGGGGTCTTCACCGACCGCGCGCGGGACAGGTCGGCGGCGCTCTGGGTCGGCACGCACAAGCCGGCGGTCACCGCCGCCGTGCTCGGTGCGGTCGCGCTCACCCTGGGTGGCCTGGCCCGGCGACCGCGCTGAGCTGCCCGTCGCACCGGAGCCGTCGTGCTCCGGGACGGAATGGGGAAGCGCCCAGTACTCACCGGGGGAGCCCTGACAGCGGGACGCGGTCGGATGGCTACCCTTTCAGGGACACTTGCCGGCAAACTGAGGATGCTCGTCATGATCGAACCCGTACAGTTGCCCCTGCCGTGGCGGGACGCGCGCCTGACGGTCGTGGTGCCGACCTACAACGAGGCGGGGAACCTCCCGGTGCTGGTGGAGCGGCTTCTCGCCCTTCCGCTGCCCGGACTGCGGGTGCTCGTCGCCGACGACAACTCCCCGGACGGCACCGGCGAGGTCGCCGACAAGCTCGCCATCGAACACCCCGGCCGGATCGAGGTCGTGCACCGCGCGGGCAAGGAGGGGCTCGGCCGGGCGTACGTGGACGGCATGACCCGGGCGCTGGACGGCGGCGCCGAGTACGTCGCCCAGATGGACGCCGACCTGTCGCACCCCCCGGAGGCGCTGCCGGGCATGCTCGGCTCGCTGCTCTCCACCGGTGCCGGCGTGGTGATCGGGTCCCGTTACGTCCCCGGCGGTGAGCTGGACGAGGCGTGGCCGCTCTACCGTCGCGCGCTGAGCGGGTGGGCGAACCTCTACGTGCACACCCTGCTCCGGGTCCGGATCCGCGACCTGACCGCCGGTTTCAAAATCTGGCGGGCGGACGCGCTGCGCGACATCGGCCTGGACCGGGTGCAGTCCAACGGCTACAGCTTCCAGGTCGAGATGCACTACCTGGCGACGAAGCTGGGGCACACCATCCTGGAGGTGCCGATCCGCTTCGAGGAGCGGCGGGACGGCGTGTCGAAGATGACCACCGCCACCAAGATCGAAAGCGCGCTGATGCCGTTCCGGCTGCGCAGCCGGCACCGGGACATCGGCAGCACGGCCGCCCGGCAGGTGGAGGCGGCGCCGGTCGAGGTGGTGGCACCGCGTACGCCGGAACCGGACGGCGGCGACCGGGAGACACCGACGGCGGTCGAGGCGGCCGACACCGACGGCGCGCCGACGACCGCCCGCAAGCCGGCCGACACCGACGGCGAACCCCAGGCGGCCCCCCGGTAGGGCCTCAGCGGTACACGGCGCGGTGCGCCGCGCCGACGACCCGTGCGTAGAGGCCACCGGTCACCGCCCGGTCCCGGACCAGCGCGGCCCGCGCCGCGTTCGCGCCGGGAGCGCCGTGCACACCACCACCCGGGTTCGCCGACGCACTCGCCAGGTAGAGCCGGTCGATCGGCGTGTCCGGGCGGCCCAGCCCGGGCACCGGGCGGAGGAAGAGCTGTTGGTAAGCGGCGGCCGTGCCGCCGCCGACCGCACCGCCGACCAGGCTCGGGTTGCGTTCCTCCAGGTCCGCCGGGCCGGCCACGTACCGTCCCCGGACCCGGGCGCGGAAACCAGGCGCGTGCCGTTCCAGCACCGCCTCCATCCGTTCCACGTGCCCGGCCACGTCCTCGGCCCGCCAGTCGCGCCGGAACGGCAGGTGGGTGTACGCCCACAGTGACTCCGTGCCGGCCGGGGAACGGCTCGGGTCGGCGGTGGTCATCTGCCCCACCAGCAGGAACGGGTCCTCGGGGATCTCCCCGCAGGCCAACGTGGCCGCGTACCGGGTCAGGCCGTTGAGGTCGGCGGCCAGGTGCACCGTCCCGGCCCCGGCCACCTCCGAGTTGGTCCACGGCAACGGGCCGTCCAAGGCCCAGTCGACCTTGACGGTGGACCCGTCCCAACGGAAGTGGGCCAGGTCCGTCACGAGTCGGGACGGCAGCCGGGCGGCGCCGACCAGGTCGAGGTAGAGCGCGGGCGCGGGCACGTCGGCCAGCACCGCCCGGCGGGCCCGCCAGGTCCGGCCGCCGACCGTCCGGACCCCCATCGCCCGCCCCCGGGCGACCAGCACCCGGTCCACCTGCGCGTCGTAGCTGATCCGGCCGCCCCGCGCGCGCAGCCGGGCCACCAGCGCGTCGGTGATCCGCTGTGCCCCGCCGACCGGCACCGGCCAGCCGACCTCCTGCCCGAGCATCGCCAACAGCCAACCGTAGATGCCGGAGCCGGCGTCCTCGGGCGACAGGTCGGTGTGCAGGGCGCAGCCGGCCAGCAACAGCGGGCCGCCCTCGCCGTCGAAGAGTTCCGCGCCGAGCTGGCGAACCGGCAGGACCAGCCGACGGGCCAGGCGCAGGACGCCGGCCGTGCGCAGCCGGGCGAACAGTTCCAGGCCGTTGCGCACCGGCGGGAACGGGGTGAACAGGGCCTCCAGCAACGGCTGGGAGATCCTCCGCCAGTCCTCGTACGACTCCCGCCAGCGTTCCCCGTCGCCGGGGGCGAACGCCTCCATCGACGTCGCGGTGCGCTCCAGATCGCGGTCGAGCACTGCCGCCCGCCCGTCGGGCAGCAGGTGCGCCAGCACGTCCGGCGCGTGCCGCCAGGCCAGGCCGTGCTCGTCGAGGGCGAGCCGGCGCAGCACCGGGGAGGCGTACCCGAGGGGGTAGAACGAGCTGTAGAGGTCACTGAGGTAGCCGGGGGCGGTGACCTCGGCGGAGCGGACCGCGCCGCCGGGCGCGCCGGTCGCCTCCAGCACCAGGACGTCCCAGCCGGCGTCGGCGAGCAGGTTCGCGGCGACCAGTCCGTTGTGGCCGGCGCCGACGACGACGGCGTCCGCGCTCTCCGCACCGGGCTCGGTCTGGGCGTGGTTGATGGACCGCATGGGGAACATCATCCGGTTCCGCTACCCCCCGATGATCGAGCGAAACGCGTTTGCCCGGCCCGGCCCCGGGCATGCAGCGCGCCATGTGGCGGGTGGAACAACTCATCGGCGGGGTATGGGGCGCGGGCGGCGCGGGGGGCGAGTTCGTCGTGACCGACCCGGCGGACGGCACCGACGTCAGCATCGTGCCGGTGGCCACCGGGGACGAGGTGGCCAAGGCGGTCGGCGCGGCGCGGGGCGTGGCGGCGACGTGGGCGACGACCGACCCGGCGGCCCGGGCGGCGGCCCTGCGCCGGGCCGCCGACGCCGTCGAGGCGGTCGCCGAGGACCTGGCCCAGGCGACGACGGCGGAGATGGGCAAGCCGTTGCTCGACGCCCGGGGTGGCGTGGCGGCGGGGATCGGCACCCTGCGCCAGTACGCCGAACTGGGACCGGTCCGGGGCGGCCGGACGCTGCACGGTGGGTGGGACGCGATCGACTTCATGGCCCCCGAACCGCGTGGTGTGGCCGCGGTGATCACCCCGTGGAACGATCCGGTGGCGGTGGCCTGCGGGCTGCTCGGCGCGGCCCTGGTCACCGGCAACGTGGTGGTGTTCAAGCCGAGCGAACGCACCCCGGCCACCGGCTGGCTGCTGGCCCGGGCGCTCGACCGCGAACTGCCGGCCGGCGTGCTGTCCCTGCTGACCGGGGACGCGCGGGTCGGTGCGGCGCTGGCCGCGCAGGAGGTCGACGTGGTGGCGCACGTGGGCTCCTCCACGGCCGGCCGGGCGATCGCCGCCGCGTGCGCCCGGACCGGCGCGAAGGCGCTGCTGGAGAACGGGGGCAGCGATCCGCTGATCGTCGACGCCGGTGTCGACCCGGCCTGGGCGGCCGGGCAGGCGGCCATGGGCGCGTTCGCCAACGCCGGGCAGATCTGCGTGGCGGTGGAACGGATCTACGTCCACCGGGAGGTGGCCGGCGACTTCGTTCCGGCGCTGGTCGACCTGGCGCGGGCGATGCGGATCGGACCGGGACAGGACGGGGAGACGGAGATCGGTCCGCTGGTGGACCGGCGGCACCGGGACCACGTGCACGGGCAGGTGCTGGCGGCGGTGGCCGAGGGCGCGGTGGTCCGGACCGGTGGGGCGGTGCCCGCCGGGCCGGGGGCGTTCTATCCGCCGACCGTGGTCACCGACTGCACGGACCGGATGGCGCTGGTGCGCGAGGAGACCTTCGGTCCGGTCGCGCCGGTGCTGGTGGTGGACTCGTTCACCGAGGCGCTGGGCCGGGCGGCGTGCTCGCCGTACGGGCTGGCGGCCACCGTGCTCACCGGGTCGATGGGGCACGCGCAGCGGGCGTGGCGCGAACTGCCGGTCGGCACGGTCAAGGTCAACGCGGTGTTCGGCGGCGCGCCGGGCGGTGCCGCGCAACCGCGCCGCGGCAGCGGCCACGGCTTCGGGTACGGGCCGGAACTGCTCGACGAGTTCACCACCACGAAGGTGGTGCACCTGGGCGCCCCGGGTGGCGGGCACTGGTGAGCCGTACCCGCCACCCGGGGTGGGCTCAGTCCCCGCGCGCCTTGCGGGTCCGCCGGTCGTTGGCCTTCTGAATGGCGTCGACCAGCTCCGGCTTGGTCATCCGGGACCGCCCCCGGACGTCCAGCTTGCGGGCGACCTGCATGAGATGGTCCTTGGTGGCGTTGGCGTCCACCCCGCCGGCGGTCGGCGCCCGCCGGGTCGGCCCGCCCCCTGCGGCCTGCCGGTCGCTGGGCCCCTTGCGGCCCTTCGACTCCCAGTGGTCACCGACCTTCTCGAACTCGTGCTTGAGCGCGGCGAAGGCGGTGCGGTGCGCCCGCTCCCCCTCGCCGTACGTCTCCACCGCCGAATCGTGCGTCTTCGCCCAGGTCCGTTGCGCCTTCTCAGGAGAGCGCCGGACGGTGCTGGGCAGTACCTCACGCCCTGGCATGTCGTCCTCCTCCGCGTCGGTTGCTTCCCGGGTTGACCGTTCCCTGTCCCGGCAGCGGCAAACGGCACCTCCGGGTTTGTCGAACTTCCCGCCCGGGTACCGCCGGGTTCCGGCCCGGCGGGACCGGAGCGCGCCGACCGTGGAGCGGGCGCGGCGGAGGGCCGGGGTGCGGCAGCGACGGCAGGGAGCGGTCATGGCAGCGACGACGACGGAGCCGACCGCACCGGCCGGCGGAGGGCGCGACCCGCGGGTCCCACGGGGGTTGCGGCAGTTGAGCTGGCCCACCTGGCGCGGCGCGCTGGTCCGCAGCGGGCGGAACTTCGTCAAGGACAACTGCGCGGACTGGGCGGCGGCACTGACCTACTACGGCGTGCTCGCCCTCTTCCCCTCGGTTGTGGTGGTGGTGGCCCTGGTCGGGCTGGTCTCCGAGGGCGACCGGACCGTCGACACCCTGATCGACCTGGCCCGCGACGTGGGGGCCGGGTCGGTGGTGGCCAACGAGGGCGTGGTCGGGGTGGTCGAGGGGGTGGTGGACCAGCGGGCCGGGGTGAAGGCGCTGCTCAGCTTCGGTCTGCTCGGCGCGCTCTGGTCGGCCTCGGGCTTCATCGGCGCGTTCACCCGCGCCTCCAACGCCATCTACGGCGTCGAGGAGGGCCGACCGTTCTACCGGCTGCGTCCGTTGCAGATCGGCCTGGCCGCGCTCTCCCTGGTGCTGCTGGCGGTGGTGGCGACCGGACTGATCGTCAGCGGTCCGGTGGCCGAGGCCGTCGGCAACCTGCTCAACCTGGGCGACGCGCCGCGTACCGCGTGGAGCGTGGCGAAGTGGCCGGTGCTCGCCATGGTCCTGATGGTGCTGCTCTCCCTGCTGTTCTGGATCGCCCCGAACGTGCGGCAGCCCCGGTTCCGCTGGCTCACCGTCGGTGGCGCGGTGGCCCTGCTGGCCTGGACGCTGGTCTCCTTCGGCTTCGGCCTGTACGTGGCCAACTTCGGCTCGTACGACGTCACGTACGGCAGCCTGGGCGCGGTCATCGCGTTCCTGGTGTGGCTGTACCTGTCGAACTGCGCGTTGATGTTCGGCGTGCAGATCAACGCCGAACTCCAACGCGGTCGCATGATGCAGGCCGGTGACCCCGCGCCCGAGGAGCCGGTCCTCACCCCGAAGCGCGCCGCCGAGTCGTGACCCCCGGTGGGCGTCGCCGGGCTGCGCAGTCGCCGGCGGCGAGCTGGGCCGACGACCGTGACCCCGGTCGGCGTCGCCGGGCTGGCCGAGGCGGCGCGCGGTCGCCTGCGGGTCGCCCCCGGTGTGAGCGGAGCGGTTTATCCCGGTCCCGGCCGGGTAGCGCAGTAAGCATGGAACGAGGCAGCAGCAAGCACGGACCCCGGCTCGACGAGCAGATGAGCCAGGAGGTCAGTGGCCTGGTGCAGGGACCGGGGGCCGCCGGCTCCCGGGTCGACGAGTTCCGCGAGCCGGAGCCGGCCGGCGAGGACCAGCCGGGCGCGACCACGGCACCCGCGGGCGAGTTGCGCACCGGCGCCCCGCAGGGGATGAGTTCCACGGACGTGGAGCAGCGCAGCCGGCTCGGCCGGTTCATCGGCCTGTCGGCGCTGCCCGGCGACCGCGAGACGCTGCTGGGCAGCGCCCGGGAGAACGAGGCGCCCGACGACGTGATCGCGGCCCTGGAACGGCTTCCGGCCGGAACCCGGTACCGGACGGTCTCCGAGGTGTGGGCGGCACTGGGCCACAAGAACGAGACACAGCGTTGGTGAAAGGTGGGTCACCCCCGACCCGTACCGACTGGTGGATGAGGAGGATGCCCTGATGAGTGGCGTTATGGAGCACGTGGACGTGGACGTCCCGATCCGGACCGCGTACGACCAGTGGACCCAGTTCGAGGAGTTCCCCCAGTTCATGGAGGGCGTGCAGGAGGTCCGGCAGCTCTCCGACACGATGACCCACTGGACCGTCGAGATCGCCGGGGTGAAGCGGGAGTTCGACGCCCAGATCACCGAGCAGCTCCCGGACGAGCGGGTCGCCTGGAACTCCACCGGCGGGACGGACCACGCCGGGGTGGTGACCTTCCACCGTCTCGACGAGGCACACACCCGGGTCACCCTCCAGTTGGAGTTCGAGCCGCACGGTCTGGTCGAGAAGGCCGGCGACAAGCTCGGCATCGTCGACCGCCGCGCCAAGGGCGACCTGGAGCGGTTCAAGTCGTTCATCGAACGACGCGGTCAGGAGACCGGTGCCTGGCGGGGCAAGGTCGACCGTCCCCAGCCCTGACCCGTACGCGATCTTCCGACGGCCGCCGGGACCACCCGGCGGCCGTCGCCGTGTCCGCCTTCCGGCCGGCTGTCCGGGGCGGTTTGCCGCCATGGGCCGGGGGTACGGCGAGGGCATGACCGACAACGACGGCGCCGTGTGGCGTGACGAACAACGGCTCCCGCTCAGCGAACTGGACAAGGCGGTGGCGACCTCCCCGGTCGACGGACAGGCCGACGACGTGACCGGCAACGACGCGGGCTACGAGTCCGCCTTCGGCCACGGGCCGATCCCGGCGGACGGGCACACCGCCGCCGAGGGCGACCACGAGCGGGAGGCGACCGACGACCAGCGGGCGTACCGGCCCTCGCCCACGGGTCGAACCGGCCCCGACGTCTGATCCCCCTCCCCGCCCGACCCGGGGCGCCTGGGTGGTAGCAGGGGTCCCCTGCTACCGCTTGATGAGGAGGAGGGGTCCCCTGCTACCACCTCAGACGGGCCGGCGGCGGATGGCGGCGAGTTGCAGGGCGATCAGCGCGACGGCGAGCACGACGAGCGCCGGTCCGAGCGCCTCCACCGAGGTCCGGCCGAGCAGCACCCCGATCGCGGTGGGGCCGAGGGCGCCGCAGAGCCCCGCGACGGCGATCTGCACCCCGATCGCCCGGTCGGCGTGTGCCCCGCCGACCCGGTCGGCGGTGGTCAGGGTGAGCAGCGGGAAGACCGGGGCGGCGGCGAAGCCGATCACCGCGAGACCGGCCACCGCCAGCCAGGCCGGGCCGGGAAGCGCCACCAGGACGGCGCCACCGGCGAGGCCGAACAGGCTTCCCCACAGCACCCGGCCGCTGCCGAACCGTTCGGCGATCACGCCCTGGACGACCCGGCCCACGAAGAGGCTGACCCAGTACCCCGAGACGCAGATCCCGGCCGCCGCCGCGCCGAGCCCCCGCCCCTCGGTCAGCAGCAGGAAGGCCCAGAGCCCGGCACCGATCTCGATGGCCGCGTAGACGCCGAAGCCGAGCGCGCCCAGCCAGACCGCCGGCAGCCGCAGGGTCTGCCGGACCGGCACGCTGGCCGGTGGGGTGGGCCGTCCGGCCACCGGGCCCCGGTCCCGCCAGGCCCGGACGGTCAGCGCGAACGCCACGGCCAGGGCGAGCTGGCCGGCGGCGACGAGGCCGTACCCCCAGCGCCAGGAGAGACCGGCGCCGATCGCCCCGGTCATGATCAGCGGACCGAGGGCCACCCCGAGGCCGAAGAAGGCGTGCAGCCAGTTCATGTGCCGGGGGCCGAACGCCCCGGCGGCGTACGCGTTGAGCCCGGAGTCGACCGCCCCGGAGCCGAGGCCGAGCACCAGTGCGCAGCACACCACCACGGCCAGGCCGGGCGCGAGGGCGTAGCCGGTGAGCGCCAGGCTGGCCAGCAGGGTGCTCCCGGCCAGCAGCCGCCCGACCCCGAGCCGGGCGATGCCGAACCCGGCCAGGAGGCTGGAGGTCAGGTAACCGGCGGTGCCGGCGGTGAGCGCCACGCCGACCGCCTCGGTCGGCACCCCGAACTCCGACCGCATCGCGGGCCAGCCGACCCCGAGCAGTCCGTCCGGCAGGCCGAGGCTGACGAAGGCGAGGTAGGCGAGCAGGAGCAGCGAGGCCCGGGGGGAGGTCGGCACGACCGGCCATCCTGCCCCATCCGCTCGACGTTGGCAGTGGTAAATACCACGTCGCCCCGGGGAAGCAGCGGCGACGCGGCCGGAGATCCGGACAGGTCACCCAGAATCGGCCGAACGGAGGAAGGGCAATCCGGGCATCACGCGCAAGACTGTCGGGATGCAACAGGGCAGTAGCTTCCTCAGCGATCGTCAGCGCCGCCTTGCCTGGCTCGGCTTCATCCTCGCCGCGTTGCAGGCGCCGCTCTCCGCCTGGCTGGTCAGCGACGGCTCCTGGCTGTTCAGCCTCTGCGTCGCGATGCTGGTCGCGACCGTGATCATCGCGGACGACGCCGGGCGACGCCGGCCGGCCGACGCACGCGGCGGCGGGCAGGGCTGATTCAGCCCGTCCCGTCCGGGCGGGCCTCGTGTCCGGGGCGTCCCCGGGTCCGCCGGCGCTCCTTCATCTCCGCCTCGTACAGGTGCCGCCGGCCCCCTGCGAGTTCGTCGCGGGCCTGCCGGTCCAGGTCCCAGAAGAGGGCGTAGTACCCGTCGTCGAAGTCCTCGACGATCTGGAACGTCCACCGGCCCGCGATGACGTTGCGGCCCAGCAGTTCCTCGGCGATTCGGTCGGCGATCCCGTCGTGTCCGGCCGCGCGGAAGCGTTCGACGACGTCGTCGAGCATCAGGTCGGCATGGCCGATCAACTGGTGCAGCGAGTAGAGGTGCCCCCGCGCCCGCTCGACGGTCTCCAGCGCCTCGCTGAGCCGGCCGAGCGCGGCGACCGTCCCGTCGTCCACCCCGGTGGGGCGGCGGTGCCGCTCGTCCGGTCCGTCCCCGTGTGGTGCCATCGGTGCCTCCGCTCGCCGTTCCGGTGCGTCCGGGTAGTGCCCGAACGTGGGGCAGATCACGCATGTCCGGGCAGACTCCCCCCGGTGACCGAGCCCGCCCCCACCGTCCGGACGAGGTCGGCGCGACCCCGGCGGGATTACTCTCGTTTCCCATGTATGCGCAGTTCAGCGGGGGTCTGACCGCCGGCACGGCGGTGGGCGTGGCGCGGGCCTCCATCGCCGCCCTGACCGTGTCGATCGGCACGGAGGGGCTGGCCGCCGCCGTCCGCCGCCCGGACCTCCTCGCCCAGGTCGACCAGCACGCCGCCGCCGTCCGGGACAGCCTGGACGGGGACCGCCGGCCGCTCACCCTGGCCGCCCTGGCCGGATACGCCGAAGGCGTCCGCGCGGCGGCCACGGAGCACGGTTGGACCCCACCCGACGGACCGGCCGACTGGACGGCCCCGGACTGGGTGCTGACCCGGCTGCTGGCGGTCTGCGCGCTGGCCCGGCCGATCTCCACCCCCGCCTGACCCGCCGGGCAGACCCCACCCGTCCGACCACCCCCGGCACCGCGCGCGTGAAGCGCCCCCCGGGCTCAGGTCACGCCGCACGCCCCGGTCACCGCCCCGCGACACGCGGGGAGGACGCCCGCACCGGACGTCCTCCCTGGTGGTGCCACACCGTTTCCTCACTCGGCGCGGCGGATCTGCTGGGTCTCCTCGCCCATCGCCCCGGAACCGTAGGGGGTCGCCGAGGCACTGGCCCCGCTCGTCCCCGCCGGCATGCGCGGCGCACCCCCGCGGTCGGCCATCTGCCGCTCGGTGTCACTGCGTCCGGCCGCCTGCGCCTGCCGTTGCATCTGCATCGCCCGCGACTCCTCCGCGGCCCGGTCCAGCCACCGGTCCCAGCGGGCCTGCATCGGCTTCACCAGACCACCACCGACACCGATGATCAGGATGCCGGCCACGGTGGCGAGCACCGCGATCAACACGGGCGTCGTCACGGTGGTGGCGATACCGACCTGGTTCAGCGCGGCGATGACACCGAGCGCGAGGATGAAGATCGCCGTCAGGTCGGCGAGGATCTTGCCGTACGAGAGCCCGCCGAGCGCCCCGGTGACGAGGTCCTTGACGGCCTTGGCGATCGCCGCGGCCACCACCACGATGATGATCGCGACGAAGGCCCGGGGCAGCCACGCCACCACACCCGAGATCAGGTCGCTGATCGCGTTCGGCCCCCACACCCCGAACGCGAACTGCAGGGTGAACAGCAGCACGGCGTAGTACGCCAGCCGGGCCAGGATGTCACTGGCGTCGTACCGGGTGCGTTCCAGCGCCCGTTTGATCCCGCCCCGTTCGACCGCCCGATCGAACCCCACCCGTTCGAGCACCGTGTCCACGATCTTGAGCACCGCGCGGGCGATGATCCAGCCCACCACGAGGATCGCGATGAAGGCGATGGCCCTCGGTACGAAGAGCAGCACCGACCTCCACATGTCGGTCAGGGCGTCGCCGATGTCGACCTGCCTGACCGCGAGGGTTTTCCGCATCATGTCCCTCCCTGTCGCCTGGTCTGCGCCGCCCGCATACCCCGCCGAAGAAGCACCAACCCGGAGCAGCACGGGCGATTTTCCGGACATGTCCGGCCTGGTAGGGACGGCGGGCACAGAAGGCCGCCGGCCACGGCCGGGGCACGAGGCGGAACGCCACGGGACCACGCCGGATAGGCTGCGTCACATGCCAGGCACGGTCGGGCACGTCCCCACTTCACCCGCCCCGATCCCACGGGCCGCCAGCGTCGGCACGGCGGCTCTTGTCCTCGGCCATCCGTGGTCCGGCACGCCGCTCGGGCCGATCGAGCAGTGGGATCCGGCGGTCCGGGCCGTCGTCGACCTGGTCCTCGCCTCGCCGGTGCCGATGGCGTTGACCCTCGGCACGGAGTTCCGGCTGCTCTACAACGACGGGTACGCCGAACTGGTCGGTGCCGCCCACCCGGCGGTCGGCCGTCCGGCGGCCGAGGTCTTCGCCGGGATCTGGTCCCTCCCCGGAATCGGCGACCTGGTCGAACGCACCTTCCACGAGGGCACCCCCACCCTGGAGAAGGAGTCGATCCTGCCGATCGTGCGGCACGGCACCGGCCGGGTGGAGCAGGCCGTCTTCACCCGGGGCTGTTCCCCGGTGCGGGACAGCGACGGGCGGGTGGTCGGCGTGCTGACCGTGGCGGCCGAGACCACCCAGGTGACCGAGCAGTTGCAGAGCCTGAGCGAGCTGGCCGCCGCCCTCTCCGGCACGCTCACCCTGGACGACGTGGCCCGGGTCGCGCTGCGGTACGCGCTCGACTCGTTCGACGCCGACTGGGTGGCCTTCGGGGTGGACGACGGCGGCGGCTGGCGCATCGTCCGTCGGGTCCGGGGCGAACTGCTCGACGAGGCCGACGAGCGGCTGCCCCCACTCTGGCGGCGCTACCCGGACGACTCACCCCTGCCACTGGTGGTGACCGCGCGCACCGGGGTGCCGCTGTTCACCGCGGACGGCCAGCCGCTCGCGGCGGCGGCGACCGACCGGCACGACCAGAAGATCCGGGCCCTGGCCGCGCTGCCGCTGCGGACGCCGGTGCTGCGCGGCGGGCTCAGCGTCGGGTACCAACGCGCGCACGCCTGGTCGGCCGCCGAGCGGGCTCTCCTGGCGGCCTCGGCCGAGCTGATCGCGCAGGCCGGCGAGCGGGCCCGCCGCTTCGAGACCCAGCACGGTACCGCCCAGCTGCTGCAACGCAGCATGCTTCCGGAGCACCTGCCGGACCTGCCCCGGCTGCGCATCGCCGCCCGTTACGACCCGGGCGTGGACGGCAACGCGGCCGGAGGGGACTTCTACGACGCCTTCGTCCTGCCCGACGGCAGGCTGGGCATCGTCCTCGGTGACGTCGCCGGTCACGACGTGCAGGCGGCGGCCCGGATGGGGCAGGTACGCGCGGCGCTGCGCGCTCTGGCGCTGACCGATCCCCGCCCGGACGCCGTCCTGGCCGGACTGGACCGTCTGGTGGCCAGCCTGGGCGCCGAAGCCGGCACGCACGAGCTCTTCGTGACCGTCGTCTTCGGGGTGATCGACGCCGGGCGGGGACGGCTCACCCTGGCCAGCGCCGGGCACCCCGCCCCGCTGCTGCGCCGGTGTCCCACCCCCGACGCCGAGCCCACCGCCGAGTACCTGGACGTGCCGACCGGCGCCCCGCTGGGTCTGGGTTGCCGGCCGGACACCACCACGGTCCGGTTCGCCCCCGGCGACACCCTGCTGCTGTTCAGCGACGGCGTGGTCGAGCGACGCCGGCAGAGCCTCTCCGTGGGGCTCGCCGGGCTGGCCGAGGCGGTGGCCGGGGCGGCCAGCGGCGACCCCCGGGCGCTCTGCGCGGTGGCGACCGCGGCGGTGCCCGACGCGACCGAGGACGACGTCGCGGTCCTCGCGGTGGAGCACGCGCTGATGCCGAGCCGGTCGGCGAGCATGGAGGTGCCCGCCGAGCCGACCGCCCCGAGCCGGGTACGGCACTGGATGACCGCGCAGCTCTCCGACTGGCGGGTGCCGGAGTCGATCATCGGGTCCGCCGTCCTGTGCACCAGCGAGCTGACCACCAACGCCCTGCTGCACGCCGGTACCGCCGCCCGGGTCGAGATCGACCTCAGCCCGGAGCGGCTGCTGGTGTCGGTCGCCGACTCCGGGACCCGGGGCACCGTGACGAAGGCGCAGACCGACACGTTGAGCAGCCGGGGCCGTGGGCTGGGGCTCATCGAGCAGCTCAGCGACGCCTGGGGGACGGATCCGACGGTGCGGGGCTCCACGGTCTGGTTCGAGATCCTCATTCCACCGGACTGAGGTTGCCGGGCGCGTACGCCCCGGCAGGAGGGAACACGATGGCCGCCCGCTCCGACGGTGTCCTGTTCGACGTCGACGGCACTCTGGTCGACACCACGTACCTGCACACGGTGGCCTGGTGGGAGGCGTTGCGCCAGTTCGACCACGCGGTGCCGATGGCGCTGATCCACCGGTCCATCGGCATGGGATCGGACCGCCTTCTCGACCACCTGCTCGGCCCGGAACGCGACCGGGCCTCCGACGACCGGCTCCGCGACGCCCACGACAGCCTCTTCCTCGAGTACGCGGACCGGCTGACGCCGCTGCCCCACGCCGCCGACCTGCTGCGGGCCTGCGCCGACCGGGGGCTGCGGGTGGTGCTCGCGACCTCGGCGGCCGAGCACGAGGTACGCGCGCTGCGTGCCGCGCTCGACGCCGACGACGCCGTCGACACCGTCACTTCGTCGGCCGACGCGCAGCAGGGCAAACCGGCACCGGACATCCTGGTCGCCGCGCTGGAGCAGTCCGGTCTGGCCGCCGAACGGGTGGTCTTCGTCGGTGACTCGGTCTGGGACGTCGCCGCCGCCGGCCGCCTCGGCATCCCCTGCATCGGTCTGACCTGCGGCGGAACCGGGCGCGCCGAGTTGGCCGGGGCCGGGGCGGTCGAGGTCTACGACGACCCCGGTGCGCTCCTGGCCCACCTGGCGGACTCCCCGGTCCTCGGTCGACGGCATCACGACACCGAAGCCGACATGAATGTGAAGGCATAGACGACCGTTCGACGGGGCACAGTTGGTCTCCACCTGCCCGGGTGCCACGGGCGAGGCGAGGGGTGGAGTCGTGGAGCCGGTGGACGTCGCTTTCGCGGTACTCGGGGTCGGCGCGTTGCTGGCCGGGATCTTGCCCCGGATGCTGGAGCGGCGTCCCCTCTCCATGCCGATCGCCTTCCTCGGTCTCGGCATGCTGATCTTCCTGTTGCCCACCGGGCTACCGGTCCCGGACCCGCTGGCCCACCCGGCCGTCGCCACCCACCTCACCGAGGTCGGCGTGATCGTCGCGCTGATGGGCGCCGGTCTCAAGATCGATCGACCGTTCAGTTGGCGACGCTGGTCGTCCACCTGGCGGCTGCTCGCCATCGCGATGCCGCTGTGCATCGCGGCCGTGGCGCTGCTCGGCTGGTGGTGGGCCGGGCTCGTGCCGGCGACCGCGCTGCTGCTCGGGGCGGCGCTCGCGCCGACCGACCCGGTCCTCGCCGCCGACGTGCAGGTGGGCGAGCCGACCGACGTGGAGGACTCCGAGGACGAGGTCCGCTTCGCCCTCACCTCCGAGGCGGGCCTGAACGACGGGCTGGCCTTCCCCTTCGTCTACGCGGCCATCGCCATCGCCTCGACCAGCCTCGCCCCGAGGGACTGGCTGACCGGATGGCTCACCGTCGACCTGCTCTGGAAGGTCACCGCCGGGGTGGCCGGCGGGCTGCTGGTCGGCTGGCTGCTCGGCAAGCTGTTCTTCCGCGCGCCGAGCGAGTTGCGCCTGGCCCGCCACGCCGAGGGCTTCCTCGCGCTGGCCGCGACCTTCCTGGCGTACGGGCTGGTCGAGGTGATCGGCGGGTACGGCTTCCTCGCCGTCTTCATGGCCGCGCGGGCGATCCGCTCGGCGGAACGGACCCACGAGTTCCACGCCGTCCTGCACGACTTCGCCGAACAGGTCGAACGGCTGCTCACCGTCCTGCTGCTCCTGCTCTTCGGTGGCGCCGTGGTGGGCGGCCTGCTGGCCCCGCTGACCTGGCAGGCGGCGCTGGTCGGCCTCGCGTTGGTCTTCGTGGTCCGGCCGCTCGCCGGTTGGCTGTCGCTGCGCGGCGCGCCCGGCCGCCCGGCCGAGCACTGGGTGATCGCCTCCTTCGGCATCCGGGGCGTGGGCTCGTTCTACTACCTCGCGTACGCCAGCACGAAGGCGGACTTCCCGCAGGCCGACCTGGTCTGGGCCACCGCCGGCCTGGTGGTGATCGTTTCGGTGGTGGTGCACGGAGTGGCGGCCACCCCGGTCATGCAGGTGCTCGACCGGGCCGGCGAACGCACCCCTTCCCCGGTGCGCCCCGAGCCGGCCCTCCCCTGAGGCGCCACAGCCCTCCCCCGGGGTGGTAGCAGCCCTTACCTGAGGTGGTAGCAGGGGTCCCCTGCTACCGCTTTTTGATGAGCAAGGGCCCCCTGCAACCACACGAGCCGCAACCACACGAGCCGCAACCACACGAGCCGCAACCACACGAGCCGCAACCGCCGGGCAGCGAGTCAGGGGGTCAGCCTGCGGGCCAGCGCGCGGCCCAGGTTGCGCCCGGAGAGCCAGGCGCTCTGCACCCGGGGCTTGCCGAAGGCGTCCCCGGCCAGCCCCACGCCGTCGTCGTCCAGGTGGTACGCCCCGGGCAGTCCGGCGGCCGGCTTCGCGTACGTCCAGCGGTGCACGTGCACGTGGTCGGCCGGTTCGGGAAGGGCGAGCAGGTCCCGCACGGCCTCCTCGACGCCCGCGGCGGCGGCGGTCGGCTGGAGCAGGTGTCGCCCGGCGAACTCGGCGGTGGTGTGGGCGACCAGCACGGGTTCGCCGTCCCCGCGCCGGTCGCCGTCGTCGCAGAGCACGGTCAGCACGGGGTGGTCGTTGACGAACGCCCCGGCGAAGTCGGGCCACCGACGGCGCGGGAACCGCAGCACCGCGGAGAGCGTGGAGGTCCACTGTTGCGCCTGCACCGCGCGGGTGGCGTCGGCCAACGCCGGGTCGAGCAGGAGCGCCGCCTGCGGACCCGGCATGGCGAGCACCACCGCCTCGCACGGGGTGCCGTCGACGCTCGGTCCCGGCTCGACGCCGAGCACCAGCCGGTCCACCGTCACCGGCAGTCCGGTGGCCAGCTCGGTCACCAGGGAACGCAGGCCGCCCGGGGCGGCCCAGCGCATCGGTCCGGGGGCCGCGCGCCGGCCGTCCGCCCCGTACGCGACGAAGGTGTCGGTCCATTCCCGGGCCAGTCCGGCGGCGCGCCAGCCCTCGACGACGCGGGCGAAGTCCGGGTCGCTGACGGTGAAGTAGGCGGCGCCGATGTCGGCGGGGCGGCCGTCGAAGCGCTTGCTGGCCATTCGGCCGCCGACCACCCGGGCCCGTTCCCGGATCTGCACCGGGACGCCCGCAGCCGCCAGCTCCCGGGCGCACGCCACACCGGCGATGCCCGCCCCGACCACGATCACCCGCGTCCGTTCCCCAGTCACCGAGTGATCGTATGTGCCGGCGGCGGGCGGCCGGTCCGGCGCGCCGGGAGGGGCATGAAGCACCCGACGGGCGGGTAATGGCACACCTGTTCGAGGAAAGGTGGAGATCATGACGGACCGCGACAGCACCCACGCCAACCCCCGTGGGGCGATCAAGGATCCGGACGAGTGGGTCACCGGCGACGAGCCACCGACGGCAGCCCAGGAGTCGTACCTGGCCACGCTCTCCCGGGAGGCCGGCGCGGAGGTCCCGGACGGGCTGACCAAGGCGGAGGCGGCCCGCCGGATCGACGAGTTGCAGGAGGAGACCGGTCGGGGTCAGTGATCCGACCGCCAGGGCAGGCGGTGCAGTTCGACCCGGCGGTCGGGGTCAGTGGTCCGACCGCCGGGGCAGGCGGTGCAGTTCGACCCGGTCGAGCCGCCCCGCCGCCACCCGGGCGGTCAGGTACGTGGCGTACGGCTGGGACCGCCGGTCGGTCGGCGACCCCGGGTTGAGCAACCGCAGCCCGGTCGGCGCGACGGTGTCCCACGGGATGTGCGAGTGCCCGAAGACGAGGAGGTCGCAGTCGGGGAACCGGGCGGCGCACCGGGCCTCCCGGCCGGCACGCGGGCCGGTCTCGTGCACGACGGCCACCCGGAGCCCGGCCAGGTCGACCCGGGCCACCTCGGGCAGCCGCGCCCGCAGCGACGGCCCGTCGTTGTTGCCGTACACGGCGACCAGCCGGCGGGACCGGGACTCGACGGCGTCGAGCAGCGCCACGTCCACCCAGTCGCCGGCGTGCAGCACCACGTCCGCGGCGTCGATGGCCGCCCAGAGCGGTTCGGGCAGGTCCCGGGCCCGCTTCGGCACGTGCGTGTCCGCCGTGATCACCAGTCGCACCACGAACCCCTCTCCCCCTGCGCCGGCGTCCTCCCCGTTCACCCCGTCGGCCGTGACGCCCTGCCATCGGTAGGCACTCTCCACTCCATGGTCACGGGTCCAGGGGACGGGACCGGTCGGGGGGCTTCACTTCGGGGTGGACGGGCCGTACCGTTGAGGTGGGCGTGGGAGCGCTTCCATTGGGCATGTTCGATAGGAGAGGGAATTGAGGACGACACCCCGGCTCGTCGCGGCGACCGCCGCGACGGCCGCCTTCGCCGCCGCAGGAACCATCGCGGTGGGCGCGCTCCGCCCACCGGCCGCCACGGCGGCCGAATCCGCCTTCTACGTCGACCCGCACACGTCGGCGGCCGCCTGGGTCGCCGCCAACCCGGGCGACTCGCGCGCGCCGGTGATCCGCGACCGGATCGCCGCCGTCCCGCAGGCCCGCTGGTTCACCACCACCAACACCGCCACGGTACGCGCCGAGGTGGACGCCCTGGTCGGAGCCGCCGCCGCGGCCGGCAAGATCCCGATCCTGGTGGTCTACAACATCCCCAACCGCGACTGCAGCGGCGCCAGCGGCGGCGGAGCGCCCAACCACACCGCCTACCGGCAGTGGGTCGACCAGGTCGCCGCCGGGCTGGCCGGCCGACCGGCCACCATCGTCCTGGAGCCGGACGTCCTGCCGCTGATGACGAGCTGCCAGAACGCCGGCCAGCAGGCCGAGACGAAGGCGTCGATGGCGTACGCCGGCAAGCGGCTCAAGGCGGCCTCGGCGCAGGCCCGGGTCTACTTCGACGCCGGACACTCGGCCTGGCTGGCGCCCGCCGAGATCGCAGCCCGACTGGTCGGCGCGGAGATCGCGACCAGCGCGGACGGCATCTCGGTCAACGTGTCGAACTACCGCACCACGGCCGAGGCCGTCCCGTACGCCAAGCAGGTGATCGCCGCCACCGGGGTCACCGGCCTGCGGGCCGTCGTCGACACCAGCCGCAACGGCAACGGGCCGGCCGGTTCGGAGTGGTGCGACCCGCCGGGCCGGGCGATCGGGACGCCGAGCACCACCGACACCGGCGACCCGGCGATCGCCGCGTTCCTCTGGGTGAAGCTGCCCGGGGAGGCGGACGGCTGCATCGCCGGGGCCGGTCAGTTCGTCCCCCAGCGGGCGTACGAGCTGGCCATGGCGGCCGGCCCGACCACGCCCCCGGCGACCACCGCGCCGCCGACCACGCCCCCGGCCACCACGCCGCCGCCCACCACTCCCCCGGCCACCACGCCGCCGCCGACCACGCCCCCGGGCGGGGGCGGCTGCGCCGCCACGGTCGTCCCGAACAGTTGGACGGGCGGCTTCACCGCCGAGATCCGGGTGACCAACGGCGGTGCCGCGGTGAACGGATGGACGCTCTCGTTCACCGTCGCCGACGGCGTCCGGCTGAGCAACGGCTGGAACGGCGAGTGGAGCCAGTCCGGCAACCGGCTCACCGCCCGTAACGTCTCCTGGAACGGCAGCGTGCCCGCCGGCGGGACGCTCAGCGCCGGTTTCCAGGGCACCTTCACCGGCACCACCCTCCCCGCCTTCGGGGCCGTCACGCTCAACGGCGTGGTCTGCACCACCTGACCCGCCCGGGCCCCCGGTCGACATCGGCCGGGGGCCACCGGACGCCCGCGCCGGTCAGGCGCCCTGGCCCTGGTTCTGCATCAGCCCACCGTCCATCACGTACGTGGACCCGGTCACGTAGTCGGCCTCGTCGCTGGCCAGGAAGACCGCCAGCCGGCCGATCTCGTGCGGCTCCGCGGCCCGCTTCCACGGGATGCTCTGCACCTGCTCCTCGAGGTACTTCGGGTCGTCGATCGCCCGCTGGTTGAACGGGGTGAGCACCATGCCCGGCGCGATGTTGTTGACGTTCATCCGCATCGGCGCGCCCTCCAGGGCCAGGGTCTTGGCGAACTCCAGCAACGCGCCCTTGCTGGTGTCGTAGTCCGCGCCACCGGCCCGGGCCACCTCCTGGTGGATCGAGGTGGTGTTGATGATCCGCCCACCGCCGCCGGACTCCCGGCGGTGCTGGACGAACCGGCGGGAGCAGAAGAACGCCCCGTACACGTTGGTGCGGATCGCCCGGTCCCAGGTCCCGGTGTCCAGGTCGGCCACCGGGGTGCCGGAGGCGTCCACACCGGCGTTGTTCATCAGCACGTCCAGCGTGCCGAACTCGGCCAGCGCCTCGTCGAACATCGACTCGACCCGCTGCTCGTCGCTGATGTCGCCCTGCACCACGATCGCCCGCTGGCCGGACGCCTCGACCTCGCCCCGGGTGTGCTCCGCCCCCTGCCGGTCGTGCAGGTAGTGCACCACCACGTCGGCGCCCTCCCGGCCGAACTCGATCGCCGTCGCCTGCCCGATCCCTGAGTCCGAGCCGGTGATGAGTGCCGTCTTCCCCGCCAGTCGTCCGGTCACGATCCTGCTCCCTCCCTCATGCCCGTGCCGCTCGGCACGGGCTGGTGCGCCCGTGGTCGGGCCCGCTCGGCGGCCTCGGTCAGCCGGCCGGCCGCGTTGATCAGTCCGATGTGGGAGAACGCCTGGGGGAAGTTCCCGAGTTGCTCCCCGGTGACCGGGTCGACCTGTTCGGCGAACAACCCCAGGTCGTTGACCCGCCCGACAAGTTGGCCGAAGAGCCGCTCGGCCCGGTCCCGTTCGCCGGCCAGGGCCAGGCAGCCCACCAGCCAGAACGAGCAGATGAGGAATCCCGCCGGATCGCCGTCCCAGCGTCGCAGCAGGCCGTCGTGACCCAGCCGGCGTTCGACGAGCGCCATCGTGGCGCGCATCCGGGGGTCGTCGGCCGGCAGGAACCCGACCAGCGGCATGACGAGCACCGAGGCGTCCAGTTCGTCGGAGCCGAAGGCCCCGGTGTACGCGCCGACCCGCGCGTTCCACCCCCGGGTGAGCACCGTCCGGCGGACCTCGTCCCGGGCCGCCGCCCAGTGGGCCACGTCCGCCTCGTCACCCAGCCGGGGGCCGAAGCGCACCGCCCGGTCCAACGCGGTCCAGCACTGCACCTTGGAGGAGAGGTAGTGCCGCTCGGCGTCCCGGGCCTCCCACATGCCGGAGTCCGGACGCCGCCAGTCGCTGGCCGCCTGGTCGGCCAGGGCCCGCAGCAGGGTACGCACCTC
Organism: Micromonospora echinospora; assembly: GCF_900091495.1. Lineage (NCBI taxonomy): Bacteria > Bacillati > Actinomycetota > Actinomycetes > Micromonosporales > Micromonosporaceae > Micromonospora > Micromonospora echinospora. The sequence continues at coordinate 7,651,113 of NZ_LT607413.1, forward strand.
GGGCGTCATCGGGTCCAGGTAGTGCCGCATCAGCCAGGCCGCGTCGAGCACCTCGCCGAGCACGTCGGACTGCCGCTGCCGCCAGGCGTCGTTGCCGACGAGGACCGGCTGGCTGTCGGCGTATCCGCGCAGGTGGTCAAGGCGGTGCTCGGTGAGGTCCCGCTCCCCCTCGACGCCGTACATGATCGGGGCCGGCTGGCCGTCGATACGCCCCATCGCCCGGGCGACCCAGGCGAACTGCCGGTTCGCCTCGTCCGGGCAGGCCGCCCGCCACAGGGCGTGCAGGGTGAGGCTGAAGTCGCGTACCCAGACGAAGCGGTAGTCGTAGTTGCGGTCCCCGCCCGGCTCCTCCGGCAGCGAGGTGGTCGCCGCGGCCACCACCGCCCCGCTGGGCTGGTAGGTCATCCCCTGCACGACCATCGCGCTGCGCCGCACCTCGGGGCGGTGGCTGCCCTGGTAGTCGTGCAGGGCCGCCCAGGAACGCCAGCCGGCCGTCGCCTCCGCCACCACCTCGTCGGCCGCCGGCACCGACACGTCGGGCCCCTCGTCGGCGGGCGTCCAGGCGAGCGTGAAGCGGTACGTCTCACCGGCCCGAACGTCGAACCGGGACGTCGCCTCCCCCACCCCGAAGGTCAGCGGGACGTCGCTGCGCAGCCGCAGGGTGGCGGTGCCCGCGGTCGCCTCGACCAGGCCGTCCCGGTCGGTCAGGTAGGCGGTCACCCGGCCGTACTCGAAGCGGGGCCGGTAGTGCAGTCGCATCCCGACAGTTCCGGAGAGGCCGGACACGACGCGGGCCAGCATGCGGGGCGGACGGCGGCCGATCTCGTGGCCCCGCGCACCGGGCTCGATCGCGAGGGCGTCGGTGACGGCGACCGCCCCGTGCGGGGTGGTGAAGACCGTCCGCAGCACGAGCGTGTCGTCCAGGTACGCACGCTCGCACTCGTACCGGCCGTCCGGGTGGACCGACCAGTGTCCGGCGTCCTCGTCGAGGATCCTGCCGAACACCGAGGGCGCGTCGAAGCGGGCCGGGCACCACCAGTCCACGGTGCCCCACCGGTCCACCAGGACGGCGGTGCACCCGTCGGCGAGGAAGCCGTGCTCGCTGATCCGTGCGTTCTCCACACGACGGCCTACCCGGTCGGCCCATCGACCATTCACGCCGACCGCGCTGACCACTCCGCGCGGAGTGCACCACCCGACCGGGTTACCGGGCGCGGCGGGCGGGAACGCGGAGGGTCGAGGCGAAGGAGGCAGCTCATGACCAGATCCTCGACTCCGGCCGCCGCCGGGCAGCCCGGAACGGCAGGCGCTGGCACGATGCCGTCCGGTCCCGCCGGCCAGCCGATCCCGTTCGACGACGGCCGGGGCCCGCAGGGTGGCCGTCCCACCGTGACCATCGGGTCGTATCCGGACTATCCGTCCGCGCAACGGATGGTGGACCACCTGGCGGACAACCGGTTCCCGGTGGAGCACACCGCCATCGTGGGCACCAACCTGACCCTGGTGGAGACCGTGCTCGGCCGGATGACCACCGGCCGGTCAGCGCTGATCGGCGCCGGCACGGGAGCCTGGTTCGGGCTCTTCATCGGCCTGCTGTTCGGCATCTTCACCGCCGGCAACTGGGCCGCGGTCATCCTGGTCGGCCTGGTGGTCGGCGCGATCTGGGGTGCCGTGTTCGGGGCGATCGCCCACGCCATGACCGGTGGTCGCCGCGACTTCACCTCGGCCAGTTCGCTGCGGGCCGGCCAGTACGCGGTCACCGTCGACGCCCAGTTCGCCGACCAGGCGCAGGAACTGCTCGGCCGGATGCACCTGACGCCGACCCGGCGTACGGGTGGGTGATCGGACGCCGGGTCGGCCACCCGACGGAGCCGGTGGGGCGCAGTCCCGCCGGCTCCCTCCGTTCACTCGTCGGTGGCGAGCCGGGCGTGCAGGTGCTCGTCGTGGCGGCGGCCGTCGCCGTAGCGGTGGGACTCGCGCAACGTCCCCTCCAACGGGTAACCGGCACGTGCGGCGACCCGGCACGAGGCGGGGTTCGCCACGGCGTGACAGAGCTCGATCCGGTGCAGGCCGAGCGAACCGAACGCCCAACCGGTGACCAGTCGGACGGCGGCCGTGGCGACGCCCCGCCCCCGGGCCGCGGGCACCGTCCAGTAGCCGATCGAGGCCTCGTCCCCCTGGATGCGGTGCAGTGAGACCGAACCGGTCAGGGCCCCGCTCGTCGCGTCGGTGACGGCAAACGACGCGTGGGTGCCGGCCGACCAGTCGGCGCGGGCCCGGGTCCAGGCCTGCGCCCCGGCCAGGTCCAGCCCGGGAGCGGAGGGATTCCACTGTGCCGTCTCCGGGTCGCGCAGCGCGGCCAGGACGTCCGCGGCGTCCTCCTCACGCCAGGGACGTAATAGCAGCTCAGGGGCGCGTAGTTCGACATGTTCCACGGGCCGGGAGTCTTGCACGCCACGCCGGTCCCATGCGCGGGATTTCTGTCGCCAACGTTCCGGCGGGAAACTGGCCCATCGATGGCGCTGAGCGGCGGAAACGTGGCACCCGGAATCGCCGGAGGCATCCCCGAGGGGGAAGCTAAGGGTCATCTCGGGGCGTTCCCTGAGGAGAACGCGAGGCGCAACTTGCCTATACTCGTCCATGCGATGGTCCCGGCGAGGGAGCTGCTCCGGATGGACATGATCGAGGCATACGTCGCCGAGCTGGACAAGGCCCTCCGCGGCCCCCGGGCGACCAAGGCCGATCTCCTCGCCGAGGCGCGAGACGGTCTCATGGACGCGGCCGACGCCTACGAGGACGCCGGTCTCGACCGACGCGACGCCGAGCGGCGGGCGGTCGCCGAGTTCGGGGCGGTGCCCGAGATCGCGCCCGACTACCAGACCGAACTGGGGCTGGCCCAGGGGCGCCGTACCGCTCTGTTGATCTTCTTCGTGCTGGCCGCCCAGCCGGTGCTGTGGCGGCTGACCCGGCACCTGGCCGGCGGGGTGGGGTACGACAGCCCCGGCTACCGGCTGGTCGACGAGGCGGTCAGCTGGATGGGCACGGCGACCCTGTTCGCCGCGATCCTGGCCGCCACCGCCGCCGGGTACGGCGTGCGCTATTTCGGCGCCCGTCGGCGGCTCGTCCGGGCCACCGGGGTCTTCGCCTTCGCGGTCTGCGTGGTCTTCTCCGTGCTCGGGGTGATGCTGACCGTGCTCACCCCGAACGCGCTGATGAGCCTCGCCGGCCTACCGAGCGCGCTGGTGTTCCTCGGTATCCCGTTGGCGGGGATCGGCATCGCGGGCCGGAACTGCCTGAGCGCCGCCTGACCCTCGACCGGACGGGACGCGGGGAGAGCACCGCGCATCGGCGGCGACGGTCACCCGGGCCGCCGCGCGGCGTCACCCGGGGACCGGGCGGCACCGGGTCGACTCAGGCGAAGCCGGCCGCCGCGCCGGGCCGCAGCACGCCCTCGACCACCGCGGCGAAGTCCCGCCACTCGGAGCGCTCGTCGGCCAGGGCCCCCCGCCCGGAGGCGGTGAGCTGGTACGTCCGACGCTTGCGGCCGCTGACCGTGCTCCACTCGCTCTGCACGTAGCCCGCCCGCTCCAGCCGGCGCAGGGCCGGGTAGAGGGTGCCGGTCGGCAGGTCGAGCGCGCCGCCGCTGCGGGCCTGGAGAGCTTCCATGATCGCGTAACCGTGCAGCGACTCGCGCTCCAGCACGGAGAGAATCAGGGCGTCGAGGTGCCCCCGCAACGCGTTTGGCCTCATGTAGCCAATCTACACGAAGGCATTACGGTAGCCTAGCTACAGGTAGGTACCCTATTTGGGATGATCAGGGCGCTTGCCCTCGCCGGCCCCTCCGGACGCCATCGCCGCCATCGCCCCTCGACCACGCGTCGAGTCGTGCCGACCATCCTGGTGCCACGCCGGGAGACGGCGGGACCGCGCCGACACCCGACGCCCGCCCCCGTCACCGCGACACGACGTGCGGACGAGGACGGCGGGATGGACGCGTACAGGTTTCTGAGCAGGTGCGGCCGACTGGCCACCGGGGCCGCCCGGGAGCTGTTCACCGGGCTGCAGACGTTCGGCGCGGCGCTCATCGGCGCGCCGCTGCCGCCCGAGGCCTTTCCTCCCGCCACGCCACCCGCGGGTAGCGCCGTGTCGCCCGGCGGGACGGTCACCGGTCCCACCGCCACCGACCCGCCGACGGGCGGCGAGAGCGGGCGGTCGCCGGTCAGCGGGCCGGGGCGACCGACGATCGGCGAGCCGGGGCGACCGCCGTCGCGGGTCGGACCGGGGGCCCTGCGGGCCGGGGCGGAACCGGGCGCGCCGCCGGCCGGACACCCCGAGCGGTTGATCCCCCACGTTCCCCCGACCCCGACGGAACGTCGGCTCTGGTCGCAGCTGCGCTGATCCCGGGCACCGGTCGGGCACCCCGCTGACGCGGTCCGGAGCGGTCGGCGTCGACCACCCCGGACCACGGGGACCGCCACGGGGCGGCGCGGTCGACTCACATGCCCTTGAGACCGTGCGCGGTGGCCACGACGACGACGTCGGACTCCGGGGTCATCGTCCCGTCGGCCAGGGCCCGGGAGACGGCGAGCAGACCGGCCGCGCTGCTCGGTTCCAGTGGGAGCCCGGCCCGCCAGAGGCGGCGGGTCTCGGCGAGGACGCTCTCGTCGTCCACCGCCACGGCGTGCCCCCGGGACCGCCGGACCGCCTCCAGGGCCTGGACGGCGAGCTGGTTGCCGCCGAGCGACGGCATCGCGCGGGTGTCACCGGGGAACGTCGCGTACTCGTCGGCGCCGGCGAGCACCGCCGCGACCCGGGGGAAGGGCTCCACCAGGCAGATCCGGGGCGCCGCGTCGGCGCCGAGCAGCTCCCGGAAGCCGAGGTGGACGCCCCACGCGAGATCGCCCCGGGACGCCGGCACCACCACCCACTCCGGCGCCCGGCCGGCCCGGTCGGCGAGGATCTCCTCCGCGACCAGCTTGTACCCCTCGATGCCGAACGGGCTGCTGCCCACCGGAGGGACGACGAAGTTGGTGACCGGCAGCATGGTCCGGGAGTCGCGGTAGGCGGCGACGTGCTTCCAGCGCTGCTCGCTGTGCGGGAAGGAGACCACCTCCGCGCCGAGGTCGCGCATCAGCTCCACCACCCGGGCGGGGGTGTCGTCGGTGACCGCGATCTCGCAGCGCAGCCCGGCCCGACCGCAGTAGGTCGCCAGCGACACCCCGGCGTTGCCGGAGGAGGCGGCGACGATCCCCTCGTAGCCGGCGTGCACCGCCCGGCTGACCACCACCGCGCTGAACCGGTCCTTGTGCGAACCGGTGGGGTTGGCGCCCTCCCACTTGAGGGCGACGTCCAGCCCCGGCACCGCCCCCGGGACGTCGGTCAGCAGCGGGGTACGCCCCTCGCCGAGGGTGATCGGCCGCAGGTAGGGCTGGTCGACGCCGGTGGAGTCCCCCGGGGTGTAGACGCACTCCAGGTTCATCGGTCTGCCCTGCGCCAGGCAGGCCGGGCAACCGGTGGGGTGGTCGGCCACCTCGTACCGGCGGTCGCAGCGGATACAGGCGAGCCCCGCCAGGCGCGGGTTCTGAGTCGTGGGCATGCTTCTCCCGGGCCAAAGTGGACGGACGGCGGTGGGACGGACCCGACCCGGACGCCCGCGGAAGCGTCCAGTTTAGGTGGGGCGGATCCACCCGGTCGCGGGACCGAGCCGCGTGGTCCGGGGGTTCAGCGGCACAGGTCGGCGTATCCGTCGAGGGGGAACGTGTCCGGCGCGCGACCGGCCAGCCGCAGCCCTTCCCAGCAGGTCGCCTCGTTGCTGGAGACCACCGGCAGGCCGAAGCGCCCGCGCAGGACCCGGGCGGCCTCCAGCCCCCGGAACGCGGTGCAGCTGATGAAGACGCCGTCGGCGGCACCGGGGTCGACGACCGCGGCGGCGATCTCCTCCGGCGGGACGGAGGCGGTGTCCAACGGGTCCGGCAGGGCCGGACCGGCGGTGGCGGTCACCTCGATGCCGTGCGCGCCCAGGAAGGCCACGACCAGTTCGTCGAGCCAGGGCTCGTACGGCGTCACCAGCACCACCCGGCTCAGCCCGAGCGAGCGCAGCGCCGCCACCACGGCGGTGGACGTGGTGGAGGCGGGCACGCCGGACGCGGCGGTGATCCGTTCGGTGATCTCGGCGTCGTAGCCGAGGCCGTGGTAGAGGCTGCCGCTGGTGCAGGCGAAGACGATCGAGTCGACGGCGGCGTGGGAGAGCATGGTGGCCGCCTCGGGCACGCTGTCGGCGAGCGCGGCGAGCTGCTCGGGGGTGTCCCGGATGATGGACATCCGGGCGACGTGCGCGCTGACCGTCGCGGGCAGGCTCAGTCGCAGGTCCCGCTCGATGACCGTGTTCACACTGGGCACCAGGAAACCGAGCCGGTGGGTCCACTGGGGATCGCGGTGGGTCGGGGTGTCCGCCATGATCGGACGGTAGCGAGATCCGCTCGAGCGCCGGACGAGTCCGGACGCTCCGGGCGGGCGAGCCCGCCTGCCACCATTCGGCTTAGGTAGGGTGGCTACGTGTAGCGTACTGGCACGTGACCGGTTGCCCCACCGCCGGTCTCCCTCGTGAGGAGCTGTCATGAACCTGAGCCGTCGACGTCTGATCCAACTGGCGGGCGGCGCAGCCGCTGCCGTCCCACTCGCCGGGTGCTCGGAACTCGGCGACCGGCTCGGTGACAACCTGGGCACCCGGTCCGGCTCCAGCACCGGCTCCAAGATGGAGAGCGAACTCGACGTCCCGGACCAGTTCAAGGTCCCACTCCCCCGGCCCGAGGTACTGAAACCGACCAACTCCGACGGGACCACCGACTTCTACGAACTCACCCAACGGTCGGCCAAGGTGGAGATCGTCCCCGGGCACAAGACCGAGATCTGGGGTTACAACGGCACCTTCCCCGGGCCGACCATCGAGTCGCGCGCCGGCCGGCGCACCGTGGTCCGGCACCGCAACGAGCTCTCCGTGCCGGTGGTGGTGCACCTGCACGGCGGGAAGACCCCGCCCGAGCACGACGGTTACCCGATCGACTACATCCTGCCCAACGGCGGCTGGAAGCCGGGCGACAGCATGGGCGGCCACGACATGGCCCCCGGCAACACCAGCCCGGGCACGAAGGACTACATCTACCCGCTCGACCAGCCCGCCGCCACGCTCTGGTACCACGACCACCGGATGGACTTCACCGGTCCCCAGGTCTACCGGGGGCTCGCCGGTTTCCACATCGTCCGGGACGACGAGGAGGACGCCCTGCCGCTGCCGAAGGGGGAGCGGGATGTGCCACTGTTCATCTGCGACCGGGCCTTCGCCGAGGACGGCTCGTTCCGCTACCCCTCGGCCGACCACAACCTGCACGACCCGGGCGTGACCGGGCAGTTCTCCAACGGGGTGCTCGGCGACGTCATCCTGGTCAACGGCGCGCCCTGGCCGATCATGGACGTCACGAACACCCGGTACCGGTTCCGGGTCCTCAACGGCTCCAACGCCCGGCGGTACGGCCTCAGCCTCGACCCGAAGCCGAGCGACGGCAGCTCGTTCGTCCAGATCGGCAGTGACTCGGGCCTGCTCGGCGCGCCGATCGGGCACGACAAGATCGAGATCGCTCCGGCCGAGCGGTACGACCTGGTCATCGACTTCTCGAAGTTCAAGGTCGGCACCAAGGTCACCCTCCGCAACGAGCTGGACAACGGCAAGCTCGGGGCGATCATGCAGTTCCACGTCGCCCGCAGCGCCTCGGACGACAGCACGGTGCCGAGCCGACTGGCCGACTTCGAGCAGCTCGACCGCTCGATGGCCGTGCAGACCCGGCAGTTCCTGTTCGGTCAGGGGGTCTCCGGCGGCAAGCAGATCTGGACGGTCAACGGCAAGCCGTTCGACCCGAAGCGCATCGACGCCCAGCCCAAGCTCGGTTCGGTGGAGATCTGGAAGCTGGTCACCGACGTCCACCACCCGGTGCACCTGCACCTGGCCCACTTCCAGGTGCTCAGCCGCCAGGGCCGGCCGCCGTCGGCCCGGGACGCCGGCTGGAAGGACACCGTCGACATCCTGCCCGGTCAGGTGGTCGAGGTGCTGGCCAAGTTCACCGGCTACAAAGGCAAGTACGTCTTCCACTGCCACAACCTCGAACACGAGGACATGGTCATGATGAGCAACCTCGAAGTGGTCTGACTCCCCCCGTACGACCACTGCGACGACCGGCGCGTACCCGAGACGGGTGCGCGCCGGTCGCCGTTCGCGCCCGGGTGGGCGTCGCCGCGGGTGACGGCGACGGAGCAGCGCGGTGACCAGCGGACGCGGCCGTCGGCGACGCCCGCCTGGCTTGAGCCCTTCCCAATCCGCCTTCGAGCCGGCGATGGAAACGTGCGCCTCGGCGGAGTTGGCGATCACCAGGCCGCCCCGTCAGGCCACCCGCCGAAACCGACGACCACGCGCGAAAGGACCGCGAGCATGCCGTACGCCGCGATCAGGTACGACGTCATTCCCGGACACGAGGACGAGATCGCCGAGATCTTCGCGAGCTTCCGCCGGGTCAGCACCCCGGTCCTCAAGAACGAGCAGGGCGAAGAGGTCGGCCAGCTGCTGGGCAGCGCGGTCTTCATCAGCGACGAGATCGTCATCCGGGTCATCCACTACGAGGGCGACTTCCGGGCCATCGGCCGGCACATGGGGCAGCAGTCCGGCGTCCACGACCTCGAGGGCAAGCTCGCCAAGTACCTGAAGACCCAGCGGGACACCAGCAGCCCGGAGAAGTTCGCCGAGTACTTCCGCAACGCCAACATGCGCTGCATCGCGCAGCTCACCAAGGAGAACTACCCCGGCCCGGTGCCGGCCGGCGCGCAGCAGGGCTGACCGCTCCTCGGCGAATCCGGTTGCCGGTGGCCGACGCCACCGGCAACCGCCCTCTCCCCCACCTCGATCAGCGCGGAAAGGTAGCCCCATGTCTGGCGTTTTTGGCTGGATCGACTTCACCCGGGACCTGGTCCTGGACCGACCCGTCGTCACGATGCTGACGGCGACGCTGGCCCAGCGGGGCCCGGACGGCGAGGCGGTGTGGGTCTCGCCGCGTGCCGCGCTGGGCTACCGCACCCTCGACGCGGACGGCGCGGGCGGCCGGCAGCCGTTCGTCACCGAGGTCGACGGCGCCCCGGTGGTCGCCGCCGTGACCGGCGCCCCGCTGCACCTCGACGACCTGCGACAGCGACTGCGCTCGGCCGGACGGGGCTTCGCCCCGGAGACCCCGGCGGTCGAACTGATCGCCGCCGCGTACGCGCAGTGGGGGGTGGAGTTCATCCCCTGGCTGGCCGGCCCGTTCGCGATCGCCATCTGGGACGCGCGTATCGAGGAGCTGGTGCTGGCCCGGGACCAGCTCGCCCAGCAGCCGCTGTACTACACCCACACCTCCACCGGGCTGATCTTCGCCACCGAGCGCAAGGCCCTGCTGGCGCACCCCGAGGTCGACGCGGTCCTGGATGCCTCCGGGCTCCGCGAGGCGATCTCCCACGCGCTGCCCCCGGGCCCGCTCTTCAAGGGCCTGGAGTCGGTCAAGGGCGCCGAGATCGCCCGCTTCGGCCGGACCGGCTGGACCAAGCGGACGTACTGGAAGCTCTCCTCCCGCCCGCACGAGGAGGACCTGGAGAGCACCACCGCCACCGTCCGCCGGATGCTGGAGGACAGCATCCGGGAAACCCTGCCGACGGACACGTCCCGGCTGGTGGCGACCCTCTCCGGCGGCATCGACTCCTCCTCCGTGGCGGCGCTGGCCGCGGCCGAGCTGCGCCGTCGGGGCGGCGACAAGCTGCGGACGTACACGGTGGACTTCAAGTCCAGCGAGTTCGAGGCGGACGTCATGCGGGACACCCGCGACTCGCCGTACGCGCAGGCGGTCGCGGACATGATCGACTCGGTGCACAACCTGGTCGAGCTGGAGTCGACCGACATCCTGCACCCGATCATCCGGCAGGGCATGCTGCGGGCCAAGGACGCCCCCACCCGGATCTACGACATGGAGACGTCGCAGTACCTGTTCATCCAGCACGCGGGGGCGCAGGGCGGCAAGATCGTCCTCACCGGCGGCGCGGGTGACCAGCTCTTCCAGGGCGCCCGCTGGTCCACCGACCAGGGCCTGGTGGAGTCCGGCACGTTCCCGTGGATCGCGCTGGCCCAGCGCTTCGGCGCGACGAACGGCTTCGGCACCGCGCTGCTCAACGCCGACACGCTCGCCGCGTTGGACCTGCGCACCTACTACGCCGACGAGTACCAGAAGGCGATCGGTGAGATCGAGTACCTGCCGGGCGAGGACGAGTGGCAGCGGAACATGCGCCGCGTCTCGTACCTGGTGCTCACCCGGGGTCCGCTGGACTCGTCGGTCTTCGCCGCGGCCGGGCTCCAGACCCGTGCCCCGATCAACTACTACAAGCTCGTGGAGTACGCCTACAACATCCCGGCGGCGTACCAACACCACGGTGGCATCGAGAAGAGCCTGCTCCGCGCGGCGGTCGCCGACCTGCTGCCCGAGCAGGTGCTGAAGCGTCGGCAGAGCGCCACGCCGGTCAGCAACCACCCGAGCTACGCGCAACGGCTCCAGGACGAGTTCCGGGCGATCCTCGCCGACCCGGACGCCCCGGTCCGTCCGCTGATCGACCTGGAGGCGTCGAAGGCGCTGGCCGAGGACGCGCCGCGACTGGCCAAGGACCGGCTCGCCCGCGCGGCGGCCGAGCTGACCCTCCAGCTCAACCTCTGGCTGCACCACTACCGGGTACGGCTGGCGCTGTAACGCCGCCTCCGCAGCGGCACACGCGTCGACCGCTCCCCGCACGACCGTCACCAATCCGCTCGCATCGGCGACTTCACGGCGTAGGGGTACGACATGATCAATGACAGTGTTCTGGACACAATCGGCCGTACCCCGGTGGTCCGGCTCAACCGTCTCCGGGTCGACAACGGCTCGGAGATCCTGCTCAAGCTCGAGTCCCGCAACCCGGCCGGCAGCGTCAAGGACCGTACCGCGCTCTCCATGGTGCTGGAGGCGGAACGCGACGGGCGGCTCAAGCCCGGCGGCACCATCATCGAGTCCTCCTCCGGCAACACCGCCAAGGGACTCGCCCTGATCGGCGCGGCCCGGGGCTACCGGGTCATCCTGGTCACCGACCCGAAGGCCCCGGCGTCCATGGTGGAGTACGTCTCCGCCTTCGGCGCCGAGCTGGAGATCGTCAAGGAGCCGGACGAGACCGGATACCAGCGGCCCCGGCTGAACCGGGTGCACGAGCTGCTGGCGTCCACGCCAGGGGCGTTCTGGCCCAACCAGTACGACAACCCGGCCAACCCGAAGATCCACGCCGAGCAGACCGCGTACGAGATCCTCGACGACGTCGGTCAGTTCGACGCGCTCGTCGCGGCGGTCGGCACCGGCGGTCACATCAGCGGGCTCGCCGAGACCCTGAAGAAGAAGCTCCCCGACGTGGTCACGGTGGGGGTCGACGCCAAGGGGTCGAGCGCGTTCGGGTTCCCGTACGAGACCTGGCTGATGCGGGGCCTGGGCATCGCCTGGAAGCCGGAGAACCTCACCACCGAACTGGTCGACCGGGTGCACCTGGTCGCCGACCACGAGGGGATCGCCACCAGCCGGCTGCTGGCCCGCCGCGAGGGGCTGCTGGTCGGCGAGTCGGCCGGCGCGGCGGTCTTCGGGGCGCTGCACTTCGCGCACCACAACCCGGGGTCCCGGATCGTCGCGGTGGCCCCCGACGACGGCGGCAACTACCTCGGCGAGTCGTACGACGACGAGTGGCTGCGGGCCCACGGCCTCGGCGACCAGGTGGCCGCGCTCACCACGGCGGAGCTGCTGGTCGCCGCCGCCAAGGACCCGGCCTGGCCGTCGATGACGCTGGAGCAGGTGTCCCGCCTGGTCACGAGTGCCTGAGGAGGGACACGTGTTCGCCAACCTCGAACGGCTGGCCCGGTTCATGGACGAGCAGGGCCTGGACGGGCTGGTCGCCACGACGATCGAGAACGTCTACTACCTGACCGGCGTGGCCGCCGTCGGTCTGGAGATCTTCCCGCACACCGGTCAGGCGTACGCGGTGGTCACCCGGGACGCCCTGGACCGGCCGCACTTCGTCGCCTCCCGGTGTGACATCGACCAGGCCCTGGACGCGTCCGTCGAGATCGCCGGCGCGATCGGCTTTGGTGTCTTCTACCGGGAGCTGCCCGACGGCGTCGCGCTGACCGACCGGGAGAAGAAGCTGGTCGCCACGTCGGTCGACGCCCCGGTGGTGCCGACGGCGATGGACGCCCTGGTGGAGACGCTGCGCCGGGCCGGGCTCGCCGAGGCCCGGATCGGCCTCGACGAGGACGGGGTGGCGCACGGCTACGTCGACGCGCTACGGCAGAAGCTGCCCCGGCTGGACGTGCGGATGGCGTCGAACTCGCTGCGCTGGGCCCGCAAGGTCAAGACCGAGCGGGAGGTGCGCAGCGTCACCGCCGCCGCACACGTGGCCGAGATCGGCATCCAGGCGGTCAACGCGCTCGCCGCTCCCGGGGTGACCGAACGGGAACTGGTCCGCGAGTTCGAACGGGCGGTGGCCGGCGCGGGCGGCCGGGCCAAGTTCAGCCACATCAAGATCGGCCGGGCCGGGGTGTGGGGCCAGACCCGTCCCAGCGACGTCGCGCTGAACCGGGGCGACGCCATCTGGTTCGACGTCGGCTGCGTCGTGGACGGCTACTGGGCCGACATCGCCCGGGTGGTCAACCTGGGCGAGCCGCCGGAGAAGCTGGTGCAGTACTACGCCGCCATGAAGGCCGGCTGCGACCGGGCGTTCGAGGAGGCCAAGCCGGGGATGACCGGTGGCGAGCTGTTCCGGCTGGTGGTCGACGCGGTGCACGAGGCGGGCGTGCCGCACTACCGCCGCAACCACGTCGGCCACGGCATCGGGGTCGAGCTGTACGACCGGGTGAACATCACGCCGGAGAACGAGGACACCCTGGAGGAAGGGGTCATCGTCAACATCGAGACGCCGTACTACGAGTTCGGCCTCGGGGCCGTCCAGGTCGAGGACCCGTTCCTGATGACCGCCGACGGCAACACCATGCTCACCACCCTGGACCGGGACCTGATCGTCCTGGACTGATCCCCACCCGTACCACCGGTGCGCCGGAGTCCGACGGGCTCCGGCGCACCGTCGTGTGCCCTGCGGCCGGGGTTCGGGTGTGTGCAGGGGACCCCTGCTCATCACCAGGCGGTAGGAAGGGGCCCCTGCAACCACCTCAGCGAGCCGGCGCCTCGCTCCCTGGTGCGCCTGCGATCATGCTGGGCATGCGGAACGAGAACCTCGTCGGGCGGTGGGACACCGGTCCGTACGACTTCGGGGCGATGGAGTCGAGCTGGCTCTGCCTCCGCCCGGACGGCACCGGCTGGAGCGCCTGCGCCAACGTCGGCGGTGGGTCGGTCGGCCAGCTGACCTGGTCCTGCCCGACCGACGACGAGGTCGAGATCCGGTACTTCTGGAGCGCTTCCGGCCACTGGGCACCCGGCGAACCGCCCGCCCTGGTCGAGGTCGAGGACGAGGGGCCGGACGACACGGCGGTGCGTACCCGCTACACGGTCACCCTCGACACGCCGCCCCTGGCCGAGGTGCCGATGACGACCCTCCACCTGGCGGACGCGGTCGAGTTCGCGCACGACTTCGCGCTCGCGACGCGGGACGTCGACGACGCCGACCCGGCCGCCGGGGACCACGGGTGACGGCCGGGCGCGACAGCCGCTATCCGCCGCGTCGGGCGAGCCGCACGCCGTAGCCGACCGCGCCGACGACGAGCAACGCGCCCAGGAGCTGGAGGCCCGGCGAGTCGTCGGCCTCCCCGTACACGATGGCGGCGGCCCCGAGCGCGACGGCGAGGAGGGCGACGACCGCGAGAACGTACTTCATGAGGTCTCCTTCGCGAGCGGCCGAGCCCGCCGCCGAACGTGCCGGCGGGCGGGCTCGGCCGGATCCTGGTGTCTGGTGCGTGGTGCCGGGGCGGCTCAGTCCTCGACCCACTCGAGCAGGTCACCGGGCTGACAGCCGAGCACCCGGCACATCGCCTCCAGGGTGCTGAACCGGACCGCCTTGGCCCGCCCGTTCTTGAGCACGGCCACGTTCGCCGGGGTGAGCCCGACCCGCTCGGCGAACTCACCGACGCTCATCTTGCGTTTGGCCAGCTCGACGTCGATCCGGACGACGATGGGCATCAGATCACCGCCTCCATGTCGGTCCGCAGGGTGGTGGCCTGCCGCAGCAGCGCCCGCATGACCACCATCAGCAGACCCAGCGCGGCGACACCCACCACCATCAGGAACAGCAGGAGCGGCAGTCCGGGGTCGGACGCGTTGAAGCCGACGAAGAGGAAGACGCCCACCAGCACCCCCCAGGCGGCGGTGATCGCCCACACGATCGCGTCCACCCAGCGCAGGGCGGCGTCGCTGAAGATGCGGTCGTGCTTGACCAGGGTGAGCAGCTTCCAGGTGGCCACGATCACCACCTGGACGCACAGCACCCAGAAGACCGCGACAGCGGTCATCGGCCACCGGAGGTAGGCCATGTCCGGAGACTCCTCGGCCATGTGCGCGAACTGTCCGGGCAGCGAGAAGGTCTGCAACATGACCAGGATCCCGAACAACACCACGAGGAAGACTCTGAGCGGGGTCACCGCTCGATGCTCGGCTAACATGCATCGACTATCACTCGCAACCTATCGAAAGTCAATCGGTTCGCCGATTCGCCTCCGATCCGGTCGGGGCACGGAGGCGGGCCGGACCGGCATCCGACGCCCGCGTACCCGACGCCCCGCGCGCCTCGGGACCGCCAGCCGAGCCGCGACGGGACCACCGCGTGAACGATCTTCCTCGATATAGGATCGCGCCGATGTTCGGGCCGTCCCCCGAATCGGACGTCAACACCGGTGGCGCGACCGCCGGTACCCCTTGGAGGAATGGTGAAGTTCAGTCTTGCCCGCGCGGCCACCGCCCTGGTGCTCGCCGTGGGCGCCGCCGTCGTGCCGGTCACCCCCGCCGGCGCGCACGCCACGGCAGACCCGGTCAGCGTGTATCCGCCGATCCAGGGCTCGTCCACCTGGGACCGCTTCGGCCTGTCCGGACCCGGCGGACACCACGTCGTCTTCTCCAACTGGGGGTACATGAACGACTGGTCGGTCGACATCTACCGCAACCCGGGCGCCACCGTCGTCTCCCCCTTCGGCACCAAGTCCGCCGCCGGTCACGCGATCGCGGTGAAGGTGGTGACCGTACGGCCAGGCTGCGCGACCGGAAACCTCGCCGACGGCGGCTACCGGATCGGACTGGAGGCCCGCGACACCGCCACCGGGGCGATCCTCGCCCGGGCCGACGTCATGCACGTCGCCAACAAGCCCAGCACCATCGTGGTGGGCGCCTCGGTCGGCCCGTGGACCAAGCTCGGCGAGACCGGCAGGTTCCGCTACTCCAGCTGCTACCAGGTCAACGGCGACAGCGGCGCGCACATCCACCTTGAGGTGATCAACCAGCACCGGTACTCGTGCTACGTCGCCCGCTCCGCGAACACCGCGCTCACCGACCTGACCGTCATCGGCAAGGTCGGCGTCCACTACTCGGGCCAGCGGCAGCGCTGCTGATCCGACCGGTCGGCGGGCGGCCCCGCACGATGGGCCGCCCCCTCACTGTCCACGGCGCCACCGCCGCTCCGGTACCGCCCGGGTCGTCTCCTCCGCCGGTATCCGATCGGTCTCGGCCTGGGCGAGGATCCGTTGCCTGGCCGCCTCCCGTTCCGCCGCCTCGATCTGCTCGCCCCGATTCTGCTCCGGGTCTGCCGGCGTACCGTCCACCTGCGCCTCCTGTCATGGGGGCGCGCCGGCGGTACTTGGGGGAAGAACCGACCGCCGCCGCGCCAACTGCGGGCGGGACGACGATCAGCCACTGACGGAACCCACATCGATCACACCCTGCGATCACAGACTCACGGAATCGGCCGGGGTGGGACAGATGCGGTCCGGGGCACGGTCAACGGTCGGCGACGGGAGTGGTGCAGGAGGTACCAGCTACGCGCCGACCAGCGCCGCCAGGTCGGCCAGTTCCTGTGACATCGCCCGCCGCCGCTGCGCCGAGACGGACTGGACGATGTCCCGGGCGTACCGCTGCTGCCGCAGCCACGCTGGCGCGGTGGCCCGAAGATCGAGCAGCACCTCGGTCGCGTCGGCGTACCGGCGCTGCTCGGCGTAGGCCCATGACACGTCCAGCCGGTGCCGCTGCCAGCAGGAGGCCGTCGCCGTCGATCCCGGCGGGACCTGCTTCGCCAGCTCCAGCACCCGACCCGGGTCGCCGGCCACCGCCGCGTTCTCGGCTCGCTGCATCTGGACCTTGTCGACGCTGAACCCACCAACCATGATGAGCTGCGTGGGGTCCAGCGCCCACTGCCCGATCCGGACTGCCGCAGCCGCCGCAGCGGTCGTCAGCTCGGCCGCCACGTCGGGCTCGTTGTTCCTGGCCCGCGCGGCAGCAGCGCCCAGAAGCAGCCACCCCCACGCGGCCAACTCGTCGGGTGCGGCGCGGCTGAACCGGGGTTCGACCTGGTCGGCGGTGGTCACGGCCAGCTCGGCCGCCTCCACGAACCGGCCCTGCCGGACGAGCACCCAGCACATGCCCTGGATGACGGTCGTCGCCACCGCCTGGTTGCCGGCCCGGCGCGCGGCGTCCAGCGCACCGGACAACGCGGTGAACGCCAGGTCGCTGGCGCGGAGTTGGATCAGGAGGTTCCCGGTGAGGTGAAGGGTTTGGGTGAGCAGGGTGTACGCGCCCGCCCGGTCACGCTCGTCAGCCAGATCGGCGGCGGCGCGGACGTCGTGCAGCAACGCCGGCATGTCGGCCAGCACACGGGCGTAGTCGTTGGCGTGGTACGCGCGGTCGACGGTGTGCAGCCGCGCCCGCAACACCTCCGGCTCCGGCGGGTCGCTAGCCGGCGGTACGAGAGCCGTTCCGGCGAGGCCCCGGACCGGCGCGACCGCGCGGCGGATCTCCGCGAGGGAGAGCGGCCGGTGGTCCGGTTCGGCTCGGGCGGCAGCGTGCGAGGTGTCGCCGATCAGCGCGCTGGTGGGCACGCCCAGAGCGCGGGCGAGCGCGTGGAGGGTGGGCAGGCGGGCGCTCTTGCGCGCACCCTGCTCCAGCTTACGGATGACTCCGACGTCCACGCCGGCGCGCTCGGCGAGCTGCTCCTGCGTCAAGGTCGACTGTTGGCGGATCGCGGCGAGGTTCTCTCCGATGATCGGTTCCATGGTCGCTCCCCAGGTAGCGGGTCGAGCGGCGGCCCGCCGGCCTCCCCCGGCCGCCACTGTGGACGCTACACCGGCCGGGAGGCTGCACCGTGCCGCTACGCGCCCGCGTGGCGCGGACCGACGACGTCACGGGAACCGGGAGAACCCCGTCCGGTCCGGCGGCACCGACGGCGGAACGCCCCGTGCTCCCACACCGGCGAAGCGGTGTGGGAGCACGGGTACGAATGGCTGGTCAGGGCGCGACCGTCTGGATCTCGACCAGCACGGAGTCCACGCCGACCAGGCCGGTCGAGTCGAAGACCTCCAGCCACACCGACCAGGTGGTGAAGGTGGTCCCGCTCTCCAGCGGGGACAGCTCACCGGTGAAGCTCGCGCAGCTCTTCGGCACGACGATGTCGTCGACCGGCCCACCGGTGGGCACCGCGCTGCCCTGGCAGAGCACCTTCTTGACCCCGCCGTCGCCGTACGCGGTCCACCGGTAGCGGGTGCCCGGCACCGCTCCGTCCTGCGTGTCGGTGCCGGCGCCGGCGAACACGACCGGCTCCGGCCCGGCGTCGATCGTCGACAGCTTCAGGGTCGCCGCCGGCTTGGTGATCGTGGCGGTCGGCCGGGACTGCCCGGCGGGTACCGCGGTGGCCGTGAAGACGCGCTGCACGACCGCTCCCGCCGCCGTGAACGTCGCGGTGTACGTGCCCGGGGTGACCGTACCGGCCGGGAGGGTGGTCTGGTGACCGCCCTTCTGGAAGACCACCTCGTTGCCCCGTCGGACCGTCCAGGACGCCTGGGCGTCCGGCACCGGGTCGAACGTGTCGGGGTCGTTGGAGGTGCCGACCAGGCTGACGGCCTGCCCCGCGGGGAGCGTGAGCCCGGCCGGCGGCGAGATGATGGCCGCGTTCGCCGGGCTGTCCACCACCGTGACGGTGACCGTCGCCGAGCTGCTCTGCCCGAGGCTGTCGGTGGCCTTGGCCGTGATCACGTGGGTGCCGGCCGACAGTGACGGCACGAACGTCTTGGACCCGTTGCCCAGGTGTCCGTCAATGTTGCTGGTCCAGGTGAGCGGGATTCCCTTGCCGGCGAAGTCGGTCGCCGTGCCCCACAGGTCCACCGACTGGCCCGCACTGAACTGCTGCTTGGTCTTCGGCATGCTGATGCTCACCGAGGGCTTCACGCCCAGCGTCTTGGCGACCGCCGCCAGGGCGTTGATCCGACGCTGGCTGCCGGTCACCTTCCAGCCGAGCCCGCCGACGTGGGCGGTGTCGTTGAGGATGTCGCGGACCTGGGCGGAGGTCAGCTCCGGGTTGGCGGCCATCACCAGCGCGGCGACCCCGCCCACGAAGGGCGCGGCGAAACTGGTGCCGCACCGGGCCTCCGTCTCGTTGAGGCCCGGCTGGGCCGGGTCGAGGAGGACCTGGACGCACATCGGGCCGTAGATCTCCACCGAGGTGGTGACGTCACTGGTGCCGTAGTTCGACTTGTCCGACACCGTCGCGTCCCACGTGTTCACACCGCCGACGCACATCACGTGGACGCTCTCGCAGGGCACGTAGAGCGTGTTGCCGTCGATGTTCTTGCCGTTGTTGCCGGACGACGACACGATCAGCGCCCCGGTGTCCCGCACGTGCTTCATCCGCCGGTCGGTCCAGGTACGGGCGTGTGCCTTGCCGAGGGTCACGTCCCGGCCGAAGCTGAGGTTCACCACGTCCGGGCGGGTCGCCTCGGCGGCCTTCTCCAGCCGGCGCAGCTTCGTCCAGTAGTCGTTGCCGTTGCGGACGGCGACCAGCTCGTCGACCACCGGCCCGGCCGGCCCGGCGGTGCCGTAGCCGTTGTCGACCTGACCCATCCCGGCGAGCACCACGTCGGTGGCGTGCCACGGACAGGGCGTGCCGTTCGTGCAGTTGCTGGGGTTGGGTTTGCCCCACTCCGCCGTGTGCAGCGTGACCTTGGCCGGGAAGTCCGGGTTGGTCTGGAACCCGCCGTCCATCACCAGGTACTTCACCTGCCGGGTCAGCTTGCCCTTGGCCTGGAGCAGTTGCCAGGCCTTGGCCACGCCGGTGTCCATCGGGTTGCCCGACCCCATGTACGACCAGTCGAAGACGTTCTTCTTGATGTTGGGGGCCTCGAAGACGTTGCCATCGGCGATGCCGGTCGGCTCCACCAGCCAGTCGAGGACCAGTTCGGTCCCGGCCCGCCACTCGGCGGCGGCCAGCGCGAGCAGGCGCAGCGCCCGCTCGTCACCGACCCGGTACACACCGGACTGACCGGGCTCGGCGGCGAGCAGGTCGGCAACCAGTTTCGTCGGATCGGCGCGGTCGACGTCCACCCATACCAGATGGTCCTGTCCCTGCTCGTCGGCCGGGAACGAGTCGAGCACCTGGCCGTCCCAGCGGGTCAGGAAGGCGTCCAACTCGGCCTGGTCGGACGTCCGTACCATCACCTCGTCGAGCACCAGGCCGGCCGGCGAACCGTCCGGCCCGGCCACCACGCCGAGTTGGCGGTCGGTGCCGAGCCGACCGACCGGGTCGACCGACAGCCGGGGCGCGGGCAACCTCGGGTCGACCTGGAAGTCCAGCGTCTCGCCGGTGCTGCCGGCCGCGTCGGTCCGGCCGGCGGGTGCCGACACGGTGGCTGCCGCCGCGCTGGGCGCGGCGAGTCCACCGACGAGCGCCGCCACCACGGCGGTGACCAGGAAGCGGCGCGGGCCGGTGAACAGTCGGCGGGCGGAAAGTGTGGGTGTCACGGTGTCTCCTCGGTGTCCGTGGTGGGTTGACACCGGTGTGAGTCCGGACGGGTCGGGATGCCAACAGAAAACCCCGGAGAATTTTTCCGGCCGCTTCACTGAGAATGGTCGACGAGCAGTGGGGGTCACGGATGGACACGGCGGCGCAGGACGACAGGACTCTCGTCGAGGCGGTGCGCCGGGGCGAGCGGGCCGGTCTGGAAGGCTTGTACCGGCGGTACGCCGACCGGCTCTACACGTACGCCCGGGTGTTGGTGCGTGAGCCGGAGGCCGCCGCGGACGCCGTCCACGACGCGTTCCTCACCGCCAGCCAGCGCATCGACCAACTGCGCGACCCCGACCGGCTGCGTCCCTGGCTGTACGCGATCGTGCGCAACGAATGCCTCCGGCAGATCCGGGACCGGTCCCGCTCCTCGCCCCTCGACGAGGCGGACGAGCCGGTGGCCGACACCGCCGACCCGGGCACCGACGTCAACACCGCGCAGGTACGGGAGCTCGTCCACACCGCAGCCGCCGCCCTGAACCCGGGCGACCGCGAGGTGGTCCACCTGGCGATCCGCCACGACCTGTCCTCGGTGGACATCGGCGCGGCCCTCGGGGTGCCCGCCAACCACGCGCACGCCCGCCTGTCCCGCGCCCGGACCCAGCTCGAACGGGCGCTCGGCGCGTTGCTCGTGGCCCGCAGCGGTGCCCGGGACTGCCCCGCCCTGGCCGAGACGATCGACGGTTGGCAGGGCACGCTGACCCCGACCCTGCGCAAGCGGGTCGCCCGGCACATCGACAACTGCGCCTCGTGTGGCCTGCTCCGACGCGAACAGCTCAGTCCGGCGGCGCTGCTGTCCGCCTACACGGCTCCGGCGTTCCTCGTCGTCGCCGACACGGTGTGGCCGAGGCTGGCCGGGGCCGGCCCGGCCGACGGCCAGGCGACCGACACGACCGACGGCGGGGTGACCGACGCGGTCGACGGCGGGGCGACCGGCGACGGGGGGAGCGGCGCGGTCGACGGTCAGGTGACCGACCCGACCGGCGAGGTGACCGACGCGGTCGACGGCAGCGCCGACGTCGAGAGTTCTCCCGATGCGACGACGGACCCGTCGGCGACGACCGAGCCGAGCGGGTCCGCAGACGGCACGGCGACTCCCGGACCGACTGCGGGGCGGGGCGACGCGCCCGCTGCCGAGCCGCGAAACGGGCCCACCGGAGCAGCGGATGACCGGGCCGCCGCAGGGCCGGCAGCCGACCCGGCTCCCCGGTCCGCCGCCACCGTGGCCGGGGGCGGGGCGGCGCTGCCCCGTGCGGCGGCCCACCCCGCCGGGGTGACCTCGGCGGCGACCCACGACCGGCGACGCCGACGGCGGTTGGCGGCGACCGCAGGGTTGCTGGTGCTCCTCGCCCTCGCCGGCACCTGGGCGCTCGCCCCCGGACGCCGGGCCGAACAGGTGGCGGCGACCTCCGGGGCGACCGCCGGCAGGTCCGCGACCGCGACGACGACGGCTGCGGCGGTCCCGGCGGCGACCCCTCCCGTGGTCACCGCCACGGCTACCGGCGCCGCCGCCCCGACGGCACCGGGACCTGACGCGACCGGCACCGCTGCCGCGCCCGCCACCTCCGGTTCCCGGCCGGGGGCCGCCGCACCGACCACCGCGCCGGGCACGACAGCCGCCCCCACCACCGCGCCGGCCGTGGCACGACCGACCACCACGCCACCCCCGCCCCGGGCGTTCACCGTGTCGGCGAGCGCGCACGTGCGCTGCGGTCAGGACACCTACAGCCTGGTCGTCCGAGCCACCGGCAGCGCCGCGGTCGACCAGGCGGAGGTGCGCTGGACACCCGTCGGGGGTGCCACGTCGACCCAGGCCATGACCGTGGACGGGGCGTCCGCCCAGGCAACCGTGGGACGGCTACGTGCGACGGCCCTGACCTGGTCGGTACGGATGACCGCCGTGGACGGACGCACGGCGCAGAGCCCGACGTACCAGGTCGCCGACCCGTGCGTACGGCCCGGCTAGGGCTGCCTCGCGGCTCCTGCGTCCCCGCTTCACCCGGGGACGGCGCTGCGTGACCTGCAAGCAGCTGGAGGAGCGCCCGCGCCGCCACCGACCGGCGGCGGCGCGGGCCGGCACAGGTCCAGCAGCGGCGGTCAGGCCGGCAGGGCCACCTGCGCCGGGGTCGACCGGTGGGTGGTGGTGCCGTCGCCGAGCTGCCCGAACGAGTTGTCGCCCCAGCACCACAGGTTGCCATCGGTGCGCGTCGCGCAGGCGTGGTAGGACGCGGCAAGGCCGTCCGCCCAGGTGGTGGCGGTGCCGACCCGGGTCGGGGTCGACCGGTGGGTGGTGGTGCCGTCGCCGAGCTGCCCGGAGGTGTTCTTGCCCCAGCACCACAGGCTGCCGTCGGTGCGCGTCGCGCACGACGAGTCGACGCTCGTCTCGACCCTTGCCCAGGTGGTGGCGGTGCCGACCTGGAGTGGAGTGGTCTGGAAGCCTGCGCCCCCGCCCACCTGGCCGTACCCGTTCTCACCCCAGCACCACAGTGTCCCGTCGGCGCGGACCGCGCAGGTGTGCACGTATCCGGCCGTCACGCCGGTCCACGTGGTCGCGGTGCCCACCTGCGTCGGTGTCGCGCGGTAGTCCCGGATACCGAGACCGAGCTGCCCGTCCGAGCTGCTGCCCCAGCACCACAGGGTCCGGTCGGTGCGGATGGCGCAGGTGTGCGCGTAGCCGGTCGTGACGCTCGCCCAGGTGGTCGCCGTGCCGACCTGCACCGGGGTGGTCGTCAGAGTGGGAGACGTGCCGATGCCGAGCTGCGCGTGGCGGTTCAGGCCCCAGCACCACAGGGTGCCGGTGGTCTGGACGGCGCAGGTGTGGTTGGCGCCGGCGCTGACGCTGGCCCAGGTGGTAGCGGTGCCGATCCGTACGGGGCTGCTCCGTCTCGTGGTCGTCCCGTCGCCGAGCTGCCCGTTGTGGTTGCCACCCCAGCACCACAGCGTTCCGTCCGTGCGTACCGCGCAGGTGTTGCTGCTACCGGCGTCGATACGCGCCCAGGTGGTGGCGTCGCCGATCCGGACCGGACCGGTCCGGTCCGTGGTGGTCCCGTCGCCGAGCTGGCCGTAGAAGTTGTTGCCCCAGCACCAGAGCGTTCCGTCGGTGCGGGTGACACAGGTGTGCAGATCACCCGCGGCGACCCGGGACACCGGCGCGGCGGCGAGCGAGACGTTCGGTGCGCCCCGGTCGGCAGAGCTGAGGCCCGCGTTGGCCGCACCCGCCGTGAATCCGATGGACAGCACGCTCATCCCGACCGAGGCCGCCGCCGCGACGACGGTTCTGGCCGCCCGCCGCCAACGCGTCCGTAGCCGGCCCTCCCGATGTTCGTTCATGTGTTCTCCCAGGCATCGTCGGTTCCGTAAGTGGAGGCGGCGTTGCCTCGGCAGGTCGCCAGCGACCCGGCACTTCACATCGATGAACTTTACATTGATACACGTCACCTTTACACGCGTTCATGCGGCGGCCCCCGGCCATCGGGCCGGGGGCCGCCGCCGACGGTGCGCTACTCCAGCTTGTTCGGGGTGTCGTGGCCGACCTCGTACGGCGTCGTCACCCCCTCGTAGATGACGTGGGACATCATGCCGGCCGCGGCGTGGTCGAGGTTGTGGCAGTGGTCCATCCACAGGCCCGGGTTGTCGGCCTTGAAGGCCACCTCCCAGATCTCCCCCACCTCGACGTTGACCGTGTCCAGCCAGAGCGGGCTGCCGGTGGCCGGCTTGCCGTTGCGGCTGAGCACCAGGACGTGGTGGCCGTGCAGGTGCATCGGGTGGTCGAAGTGGCTGCGGTTGGCGAAGCGCACCTTGACCAGGTCGCCCTCGCGGACGGTGAGCGACGGGGCCTTCGGGAAGGCCATGCCGTTGCTGGCCCAGACCACCGTGAACTTCCCGTCGTAGAACCACAGCTCGTTGTCGAAGACCAGCGAATGCGTCTTGGTGAATCTGCTGTCCCGGCCGAACGGGGTGGGCAGCGGCGAGCCGTACGTGGTCGGGTCGAACGCGTCCTGTGGCTTGTCCGGCCGCACGTCGCCGGCGCCGTCGGCGCTGAGCAGCAGACCGCCCTCGACGACCCGCAGTTCCTTGCCGAAGCGCCGCAGCTCGGTGAGGCGTACCGGCTGCGTGGGCATGGTGAACTCCAGGTCGTACCGGCCACCTCCGCCGATCACTATCTGTCTGCCGGCGACGTCGGTCGGCTCGTTGATCGGGTTGCCGTCGATCGCGACCACCTTGAACGGGGTGCCGGTCAGCGAGTACCGGTGGGTGGAGCCGTCGGTGTTGATCAGACGGAGCCGGACCGGGGTGCCCGGGGCCATCCGGCGTCGGTCGAGCTGGTCGACGGTGCCGATGGCGGGCGGCTCCAGGGGCAGTTCGTCGGAGTACCAGGTGTGCGTGGAGACGATCAGATCCTGGGTACCGGGGGCCAGGTCCGACTGCTCCGGTTCGATGATCAGCGGCCCGAACAGGCCCTTCTTGACCTGGACCGAGGACTGCTGGTGGGAGTGGTACCAGTGGGTGCCGACCTCGTCCGGCCGGAACCGGTAGACGTGCGTGCCGCCGGGCTCGATGGCGTCCTGGGTGACCCCGGCGACGCCGTCCTCGGCGTTGGGCACGTCCACCCCGTGCCAGTGCACCGACACGTTGGTGTCCGGCACCTTGTTGTGCACCGTCACCTCGATCAGCTCACCGCGCTTGACCCGCAGCTCCGGCCCGGGGCTCGTGCCGTTGAACAGCCACGCGTCGACCTCCCGGCCGGAGGCCAGCCGCAGCTTCTTCGCCTCGGCGACCAGGGTGAAACGACGGTCCGGCGTCTCGCTGCGCGGCCCGGTCAGGTCGGCCACGCTGACCGTACGGCCGGTCGAGTGACCGTGCGCGCCGGCCGCGGAGACGCCGCCGTGCGCGTGGTCGGTCATGTTCATCCGCCCCGGCAGGACGGTCTCGTTGGCCGCCAGGCTCAGCCCGCCGACCAGCAGCAGGACGAACCCCGTGGCGACGGCGACCGCGCGCAGCGCCCGGACCGGCCGGGTGCGCTGGACCGGGCCCCCGTTCGCGGCGAGGCGGTACCGGTGCTGCTGCCACAGCCAGAGTCCGACCAGGATGGTCAGGAAGGACACGTAGACGGTGAGGATCGGGACGAGCTGCGGCGGGCCCATGGTGACCATGATCGCGGTGACGAAGCCGGCCAGCGCGCCCAGCGCGGTCGCCTGGAACGGCACCACCGCCTGCGGGGCGAAGGTCGCCAGCCGGGTCCCGGCCGACGGGTTCCGCCGGTGGGCACGCCAGCGGGGAACCGCCAGCACCAGCACCGCCAGGGCGGGCAGGATCACCAGAGGTAGCGCCACGGCGACCCGGTCGGCCACGAAGAGGTAGCCGTAGCTGCCCATCAGCGCGGTGGTGACGACACGGGCGGCGACGCCGAGCCAGCCGAGCGCGACCAGCACCAGCATGAAGGTGGCCCGCCGTCGGCCCCGCCGGTCGGAGCGGTGCCGTGGTCTGCGGGCCACCAGGACCGCGCTCGTGCCCCACAGCAGGGTGAGGAAGAGCGCGGCCTCGATGTCGTAGTTCAGATAGCTTTCGAACAACACGGGCAACCTCCGGGAACGGGCAGCGTCGATCGGCGTGGTCGGTCAGGGGCGGGTGGACGTGCCGTCCACCGCCTCCCACCGGAGTTCGTGGCCCTCGGCCCAGATCCGGGCGGCGGCGGCGAGGACGCTCCTGCGGTCGGCGACCGGCGCACCGGGCGAGGCCGGCAGCAACGCCACCACGTCACTGGCCTTCGACCGCACCGCGCGGTGCTGGCGGGCCACGTTGGTCAACCCCTGACCCGCGCCGGCCTCCACGATCAGCAGGTCACCGGTGGCGAGCAGCGCGTCGAGCGCCGGCCAGAACAGCACCGGGTCGGCGATCTGGGTGGTCCAGAACATCGGGTCACCGGCGGTCTCGGCGTCGAGCTTCCGACCGACGTACGCGGAGTAGACCGGGTCGACCGGCGGGCCGGGCCGGGCCGCCTCGACCGCGTGCCGGGTGGCCAGCGACGCGTCGAGGACCGCCGGGCTGTGGAACGCCTGGCGTGCCTTGGCCAGCCGGCAGACGTACCCCTGCTCGCGCAGCTTCTCCTGGACCACGGCCAGCGCCTCGTCCGGGCCGGCCAGCATGGTCTGCCGGGGCGCGTTGACGGCGGCGACGGCGACCTGCCCGGTCGGGTCCAGCGTCAGGTACGGCTGGAGTTCGTCGGCGGTGGCCGCGACCGCGAGCATGCCGCCGGGCGGGGTACGCAACACCTCGGTGACCCGGGCCCGCATCAGCCGGACGGCGGCGGGCAGGCTGAACGCGCCGGCCAGGGTGGCGGCGACCATCTCCCCCGCGCTGTGCCCGAGCAGGGCGACCGGCCGGACCCCCCAGGAGCGGACCATCGCGCCGAGCGCGTAGCCGACGCCGAACAGCAGCGGCTGGGCGCGGGAGCCGTCGTCGAAGGGGACGCTCGGGTCGTCGGAGAGCCACTCCTCGCGCAGCCGGTCGCCGCCGTCCCCCCAGAGGGCGAAGAAGGTGTCCATCGCGGTGGTGAAGACCGGGTCGTGGCCGTACAGTCCGGCGCCCATGCGCGGGTACTGCGCGCCCTGGCCGGGAAAGATCAACGCGACCGGGCGGCCCTTCGGCGTAGTGGCCCGGTGCCGCTCCAACGCCCCGGTCACCTCGGCGGCGTCGGCCGCCACGACCGCGCCGCGCATCCCGCCGGACCCGGTCCGGCGAACGGCCTGGCGGGCCAGCGTCTCGACCCGCCGCCGGTGGTCGCCGAACAGGTCTCCCTCGAAGCGGGCGAGCCGCCCCATCGCCCGGCGTCGCCGCTGGTCCGTCGCCTCGTCGACGGCCGACCAGCGGATCACCAGCGGGTCGCCGGGCGGTCGGACCGGCGCGGGAGGCGGCAGCAGGACGACCGCACTCCCCCGCCGGGAGATGTCCGGCAGCGCGACGGGGGTGGGGGCCCGCTGGTCGGCGACCGGGTTCGGGCGACGGCAGCCGTCGGTGAGCATGCGACGCAGGTCGCCGGGGCGGAGCACCCCGGAGCGGGACCGGTCGGCCTCGGTGAGGTCGTCGGTGGCCCGGACGACGGCGAGCGGCGGCTCGTCGGGCGACCAGGACTCGGCGAGGCGGCGCAGCGCCACCACCAGCCACCGCCCCGGTTCGTCCTCCAGTTCGGCCGCGACCAGCACGAGGTCGGCCTCGGCCCGGGCCAGCCGGGTCGCCGCGTGGTGCAGCGCCGCGCAGAGCCGGGGTACGAACACCGTCGCCCCGGCGGCGCCCGGCGGCACGCACGCCGAGGTGAGCCCGCCCTCGTACCCGGTCGGAGAATTCGCGCCGGTCAGCACGAGCGAGGTCCGCCGGCCCCGCCGTACCGTCGGGCCGAGCCGGTCGACCACGGTCGCGACGGTCGCCGCGCGGCCGGTGGTCCCCGCGTCGTCCCGATCCGCCGGTCCGACCGCCCACCTCACGATCGCGGCATCAGTCGCTGCCATCGCGGTCACCTCTCTCCCGCTCCGGGCCCGACCACCGCCGTCGACCGTGCAGGGCTGTGGCGAGCGGGTCGCGCCGATGTCGTCTGAGTCCGGACCGACAGTGGCGGCCGGTTCTCGAAAACGGTTCGAAGGCACCTGGAAGGAAGCCCCGGCCGCCCGGTTCTCCAGCCATTTCGGAGTTGGCGTCGAGACGGCGGTCCGAGGATGTCCCGAAGCCGGATCGACCACTGTGGTCGAGCCACCCTCGGGTTGGAAGCGAGAACAAGATGACCTGGACCCAGCTCCTGGTCCCGATCACCCTGACGGGTACCGGGATGGCGGCCGGCGGGCTGATGATCACCGTGCTCGGCGGGGTGCCGCTGCTGCTCCGACTGCCGACCGACCAGTACGTGCCGATCCACCAGTTCCTGGTGACCCGCTTCGATCCGTTCATGCCGATCTGCATGATCACGTCGCTGGTCGTCGACCTGCTCCTGGCCGTCCTGGTGGACGAACCGGTGTCCCGGATCGGCTTCGGGGTGTCCGCCGTCCTGCTCCTCGGCGCGATGGTCATCTCGCTGACCAAGAACGTCCCGATCAACCGGTGGCTGAAGACCCTCGACCCGGACCGGTTGCCGGCGAACTTCGAAGAGATCAACCCACGGGTCCGCTGGGGCAGGTGGAACTCGGTCCGGACGGTCCTCGTCGTCGTCGCCCTGGGGCTCAGCGCGATCGCCGTCGGCCCACTGCTCTAGTCCCCCCGCCGGCCCCGTTCCCCGCCCGGCCGGCCACCGATCCGCCCGGCATCGGACCGGCTGCCCGTGGCCCTGCCCGCACGAGGTCCCGCTCCTCCCCGGCCGAGCCGGGGTATCCACGGAAGGAATCTGTTGATGACCCCTGACACACGCGCCACCGCCGCCGCGGTGGACCGGGCGGAGACACCCGGGGACGCCCGCTTCGTGATCGGCCGCGACGTCGGCACGGTCGCGAGCTGGTTCCGCATTCTGTACGCGCTGATCGCGGTCGGCAGCCTCTGGTACCGGATCGACAAGGCCCTCGACGCCTCCGGTCTGGCCATGATGGCGGTCTGGTTCGTGGTGGTGGCCGCCGTCTACACCGCGGTCATCTGGTTCTTCGGCCGGATCGAGCGGTTCCGGGGGGTCAACCCGTGGATCCCGTCCGCGCTGCTCCAACTCCCGATGATGCTCTACCCGATGGGCATCGGCTCGGCGCCGATGCACCAGGCGCTCGCCGTTTACACCACGATCGGCGTGCTGCTCTGCGGTGTGATGCGGTACGGCGGCCTCGAGGTCGCCGCCCTGCCCATGCTGCTGCTGCGGCGGCGGTCCCGGCTGTTCAGCCCGTTCAACGCCATCGACATCGTCGAGCAGGCGTTCCGCCGGGAACGGTCGCGGGGCGTCCTGTGGGCGACCGCGCTCGCGCTGACCGTCTTCGTGGTCATCGAGTACTGGTGGGTGGGGCTGACGCTGAGCATCCCGCCGGCGAAGGAGCTGCTCGGCGAGGGCATCCGGCTGCCCGGCTTCTGGGCGCTGCTGCTCGTCGTGCCGGCGGCCTGGTTCGCCGTCCTCGCCGCCCGGGAGCGGGACCGGTGGCGGTCGGTGCCGTTCGACCAGCGCTGGCCGGGGCTGGCCGCGCTGACCCTGCTGCTGCTGATGCCGATGCTCGGCAGCCGCCAGGTGCCGGACTCGCTGTGGGGCATCATCATGTTCGTCGGTCTCGTCGTCGGCCTGGTCACCCTGGTCCGGCTGCCGTTCCGCCGGTCCGCCGGCACCGGCCGCCGCGAGCCGGAGGTCGCCGCGTCACACTGACCCGCCCCCGCGTCACCTCGGCCGGGCATCCCTCCCAGGGTGCCCGGCCGTTCGCCGTCGCGATCCCCGCAGCGACGCAGCTCGGTCACGGAGAACCACCGACACCGCGCCGCCGGGCGAAGGGTCACCGTGCGTGAGGAGCAGCGCCGGTCGACCGCGAACACTCAGGGTTACCTCGAAGGCCAGGGGAGCGACTCACCGCGCCAGCGAGCCAGCAGGTGACGGTCGCGGAAGGTGGTGGCTCGACGTGGCGCTTCCCGGCACCGCGGGCGCCGCGCCGCGCGGGACGAAGCCCGGGATCGGAACACCGGCCCCCAGGGCGACGGGGATGTGGTGATCGGCAACCGCCGCGCCCCGACACCGGACGTGCCTGTCGGGCGGCCAGCCCACCGTCCAGGGTGCGTTGGCCGCCCGACAGGCGCAATCCGATCGTGGCTCAGTGGGCGGCGGCGTCGACCTTGCGGGGCAGGACGTGGACCAGGGCGACGACCAGGAGGCAGAGGAGCACCTGCACGCCGAGGGTCCAGCCCATCGCGTCGACGAAGCGGGCCCGGCTGGCGGTGTCCTGGTCGGCGAGGAGGCCGAAGAAGACCGCGCCGGTCACCGCCACCCCGAGCACCCCGCCGGTCTGCTTGCCGGTGGAGAAGATGCCGGCGGCGGACCCGGCGTCGACGTGCGGGATGCCGGCCAGGGTGACGTTGAGGATCGGCGCGCTGACCAGGCCCATGCCGACGCCGACGACGCAGAGGCTGACCACGATCGGCAGCGAGGTGAGCCGGTCGCCGGAGACGACCACGATCGCGTTCAGCCCGGCCATGCCGAGGGTCATCAGGACCGCGCCGACGACCAGGGCGGTCCGCCCGGCGGTCCGGGCCAGCGGGATCGCCACCATCGAGGCGAGCGCGGTGCCGACCGCCCAGGGCGCGACCGTCCAGCCGGTGCGTTCGGCGGTGAAACC
Source organism: Micromonospora echinospora (assembly GCF_900091495.1). Classification (NCBI taxonomy): domain Bacteria; kingdom Bacillati; phylum Actinomycetota; class Actinomycetes; order Micromonosporales; family Micromonosporaceae; genus Micromonospora; species Micromonospora echinospora. Next base: position 7,681,490 of record NZ_LT607413.1, read on the forward strand.
CAGACCGTTCTGGAGGAACACCACGAAGGTCAGGAAGAAGCCGGACATCAGCGCCGCGACGATGATGTTCGCGAGCACCCCGGCGGTGAACGTCCGCTGCCCGAACAGGTGCAACGCCACCAGGGGCGACTCGCCGGCCTGTTCCTTGCGCCGCTCGAACCGGACGAGCACCACGAACGCCGGACCGGCGGCGGCCAGGCACACCCAGGACCACCACGGCCAGCCCAGCTCGCGGCCGTACATGAGGGGGTGCAGCAGGAGCAGCAGTGCGGCGGCGGCCAGGAAGACGCCGCCGAGGTCGAAGCCACGTCCCCGTTCGTCGCGGGACTCGGGCAGCCAGACGAGCCCGCCGAGGAAGGCGACCAGGCCGATCGGCAGGTTGATCAGGAAGATGGTCCGCCAGCCCCAGCCGAACAGGTCCGCGCCCATCAGGATGCCGCCGAGCATCGGGCCGGAGACCGTGGCCAGGCCGATGACCAGGCCGTAGACGGCGAGCAGCGGGGCCCGGCGGGCGGGCGGCACCAGCACCTGGAAGACCGCGAGAACCTGCGGACCCATGATCGCGGCGGCGACGCCCTGCACCACCCGCGCGGCGACGAGCCAGCCGACGTCCCCGGCGACGCCGGCGAGCACCGAGGCGAGGGTGAAGCCGGCAAGGCCGAGGAGGAACGCCCGCCTACGGCCGAAGGCGTCCCCGATCCGACCGCCGGTGACCAGCAGCAGGGCGAACGGCAGGGTGTAGCCGGCGAGGACCCACTGCATCGAGCCGTAGCTCGCCCCCAGGCCGTCCTGGATGGACGGCACCGCGATGTTGACGCCGGTGGTGTCGAAGCTGGTCATGAAGGTGGCCAGCAGGACCACGGTGAGCGCGGCACCGAGCCGCCGCGCGGGCGGCGGGGCGGTGGCGGCCGGCGGCTCGGCGGCGTTCGGCGGGGCGGCGGCCGGGGCGGCCGGGGGCGGGGCGGCCACGTCGCGGCCGGGCGTGGTCGCGGTCACGGCAGCACCGCCACGCCCGCCGCGGTCACCGTCAGGGCCGCCAGGGCCAGCGCGGTGCGCAGCTGGTGCAGGCGTCGCCACTGGGGTCGGGGGTCGTCCCAGTCGTCCGGTACGGCGTCCGGGTCGACCCGAAGCACCCGCTTGTTGATCGGGACGTTGCCGAGGTGGGACACCCCCTGCACGCCCAGCGCCAGCACCGAGGCCAGGACGAAGAGCCACCGGGTCACCGGCTCCTCGACCACGAAGATCAGCGCGATGTCGGCGAACATCGTCGAGTTGACGATCAGCGGCATCGACGGGTGGTACCCCTGCCCGAGCTTGCGGTGCAGGGTGATGTAGCTGCCCGCGGGCAGGGTGTAGAGGGTCGGCAGCACGCTCACCGCCACGGCGAAGAACACCCCCGCCACGATCCCGCTGCCGCCGACGGCGACCACCGCCAGCGCCTGGGCAATTGTCTCTCTCATCGGCTCGCCATCTTCCGTCGCGTCCGGCAACGAACTCCGCCAGCGATGCTCACGGCGTCGCCTCAAGCCGACGTGGAGGAAAGCTCGACGCGGCGGGAGCCCCGGCCGGTCGGGCGGCGGGCGGCGACACCGACGTGCGCGACCTTCGACCGAGCCCCGAGGCAGACCCGAGACGGGCCGCTGAGCATCGACCGCGAGCAGGCGACCGGGCGGCGTGACGCATCGCCCCGGTCCGGGGCCGCGCTGCACGCCTAACGACGCGAATGTGAGGAGACGAGCCATGTCGGGTATCGCTGGCTGGGTTGACTACGAGCGGGACCTGTCCCGCGCGCAGGCAACCGTCCGTGCCATGAGCGCCACGATGGCCAACCGGGGGCCGGACGCGGAGGGCGTCTGGACGTCCCCGCGCGCCGCCATCGGTCACCGCCGGCTCGCGCTGGTCGAGCTGGACGGCGGCCGGCAGCCGTACGTCGTCGAGGCGGACGGCCAGATCCTCGCCGTGGTCGCCGTCGACGGCGACGTCTACAACGCGCCCGCGCTCCGCGCCGAACTGGAGTCGCACGGGCACCGGTTCCGCAGCCGGGGCGACGCCGAGGTGGTGGCGTACGCCTACCTTCAGTGGGGCGCCGGGCTGGCCGAGAAGCTGGAGGGCGGCTACGCCTTCGCGGTCTGGGACGTCCGCCGCGAGGAGCTGCTGCTGGTCCGGGACCGGCTCGGCAACAAGCCGATATTCTACTACCCGACTCCGCACGGCGTGCTCTTCGCCTCGGAGCGCAAGGCGATCCTGGACCACCCGCAGGCCGAGGCCGTGGTGGACGCCGACGGCCTGCGCGAGATCCTCTCCTACGCCGGCACCCCCGGCCACGGCGTGTTCAAGGGCATGCACCAGGTGCGCGCCGGGCACGTCGTACGGGTCACCCGCTCCGGGCACCGGGAGGAGCGGTACTGGGCGCTGGAGGCGCAGCCGCACACCGACGACCTGGACACCACCGTGGCCACCGTCCGGGAGCTGCTGGAGCAGTCGGTGGGCGGGCAGCTCACCGCGGACGTACCGCTGGGGATGATGCTCTCCGGCGGCCTGGACTCCTCCGGGGTGACCGCGCTGGCCGCGCGGGCGCTCAAGGAGCGCGGCGAGGGGCCGCTGCACACCTTCACCGTCTCGTTCGGCTCGGCCGAGGAGTTCACCCCGGACGAGGTCTGGGGCTCCTCGGACGCGCCGTACGTCAAGGAGCTGGTCGACGCGATCGGCGCCGAGCACACCGACATCGTGCTGGACACCGCCGACCTGCTCGACCCGATCGTGGCCGCGAATGCCCTGCGGGCCAAGGACGTGCCGAGCCCGCTGGGCAACATGAACACCTCGCTGTACGTGCTGTGCCGCGCGGTGCAGGAGCACACCCCGCTGGCCCTGCTCGGCGACGCCGCCGACGGTGTCTTCGGCGGCACCATGTGGATGTCGATGCCGCCGCTGATCGAGGCGCAGACCTTCCCGTGGATCGCGATGGCCCACTGGGGTGGCGGCAAGCACGGCATGGGCACCGACCTGATCGAGGCGGGCCTGCTGGAGCGGCTCGACATGCGTGGCTACACCAGCGGCCGGTACCGGGAGGCGATGGACCGGGTGCCGCTGCTGCCGGGTGAGACCGGCCAGGAGAAGCGGATGCGGGAGATGTGGTACCTCAACGTCACCAACTGGTTGGAGACGCTGATCCCGCACTCCGAGTCGATCGCCGGTTCGGTCGGGCTGGCGCTGCGCCTGCCGTACTGCGACCACCGCCTGGTGCAGTACGTCTACTCCGCGCCGTGGTCGCAGAAGAGCTTCGACGGCCGGGAGAAGAGCCTGCTGCGCGCGGCGGTGAAGGACGTGCTGCCGCCGGCCATCGTCGACCGGAAGAAGTCGCCGTACCCGGTGACCCAGGACGCCGCGTACGCCAAGGCGCTCTGCGACCAGCTCCTGGCGCTGACCGCCGACCGCGACGCCCCGATCGCCGGGCTGGTGGACGTAACCGCCGCGAAGGCGTTCGCCGCCGACCCGGAGAGCCTGATCTCCGGTCCGCGCGCCTGGGTGGCGCGCACCCACGTGGAGATGCTCTTCCAGCTCAACATGTGGCTCGACCAGTACCGGGTGCGGGTCGACCTCTGACCGGCACCGTCCCAGTCGTCTTCGATCCCTCGTCGAGGAACGGCTGTCAGCGTTTCGCGCATCGTGGCGACCACCACGGCCCGCACCACACTCCGAAGGAGCCTTCGCAATGGGAACCAAGAACTCTGACCTGTCGATCCTCGACCTCGCGGCGGGCTACTGGTCGGCCAAGACCTTCCTCAGCGCGGTCGAGCTGGGCCTGTTCGGCGTCCTCGCCGACGGCGGCCGGACCGAGCCGGAGATCCGCGAGACGCTCGGGCTGCACCCCCGGGCCAGCCGCGACTTCCTCGACTCGCTGGTCGCGCTGAAGGTGCTCGACCGCGACGCCGAGGGGCGCTACGCGATCAGCGCCGCCGCCGCCAACCAGCTCGACCCGAAGCACCCGTCGTACCAGGGCGGCTTCCTCCGCATGCACGCCTGGCAGTACGGCGTCTGGGGCAAGCTGACCGACCTGCTGAAGACCGGTGACATGCAGGCGCACACCGACCGTGACTTCAACAAGTTCTACTCGCGGCCGGAGTCGGTGCGGAACTTCATGTCCGCGATGGACGGCGCAAACTCGGCGGTCGGCCCGGCGCTGGCCGAAAAGTTCGACTGGACCGAGGTGTCGTCCTTCGTGGACGTCGGCGGGGCGCGGGGCAACATCGCCGCGGTCATCGCCAAGGCCCACCCGCAGCTGAACGCCGGCACCTTCGACCTGCCGCCGGTGAAGCCGTTCTTCGACGAGCACATGGACCGGCTGGGCATGACCGACCGGGTCACCTTCCACGCCGGTGACTTCTTCAACGACAGCCTCCCCACCGCCGACGTCCTGATCTTCGGCCACGTGCTGCACGACTGGAACGACGAGCAGCGGGTCGCCCTGCTGCGCAAGGCGTACGAGGCGCTGCCGGTCGGCGGCCGGGTCATGGTGTACGACGCCCTGATCGACGACGACCGGCGCGAGCCGGCGAACCTGCTGCTCAGCCTCAACATGCAGCTGGTCACCCCGGGCGGCGGCGAGTACACCGGGGCGGACTGCCAGGGTTGGATGCGCGAGGCCGGCTTCACCGAGACCTCGGTCCTGCCGTTGACCGACGCAGACTCGGCCGTGATCGGGCGCAAGACCGCCTGACCCACCGGCCGGGATCCATCCGAACCCTCCACAAAGGAGAACAGTTCCTGTGACAGCGAAACCCGATGCCGGACGCGCCTCCGTCTCCCGTCGTCGCCTGCTGCTGGGCGGCGCCGCCGGGGCCGCGCTGGCGGGCCTTTCCGTGGCCGCGCCGGCGAAGGCCGCGCCGGCCCCCGCCACCCGTCCCGCCCCGGTGGACATCGTCATCCACCCCGACAGCTTCACCGCGCCGGGCCAGCTGCGCGGCGGCGCGGTCACCTTCCGGGTCAGCACCCCGGAGCCGGGTGGCCGGTCGCTGCTGCTGATCCGGCTGCGGTCGGGGGTGTCGGTGGACCGGTACCTCACCGCGTTGGCCGCCACCTCGGCCTACGACCCGGCCGAGCGGGCCGCCGCCGAGCGGGAGCTGGTGGCCTGCGCCGAGAACCTCGGCGGCGCGGTCGTGACGCCGGACTCCCGGGTGTCGTTCACGCAGTTCCTGCTGCCGGGCACCTACCACCTGGTCAACTTCGACTACACCAGCGCCACGGCGGTGCCGCAGGTGAAGCCGCTGACGGTCACCGGGCTGGGCGTCCCCCGGTTCCCGGACGTCGACGACTACGTCCTGCACCGGGAGCGCAACGACTCCGTGTCGTTCCTGGTGCCGAGCCGGAAGCTGAAGGCCACCGGCGAGCACCTGGTGGTCAACACCACCCGGCACAACAACGAGGCGGTCCTGTCCCGCCTCGCGCCGGGCGCGACCGCCGAGGACGTGGCGGCGTACTTCGAGGCGATCAAGAACGGCCAGTGGCCGAGCGAGTCCCCGGTGACCACCATGCCGATCGGCCTCGCCCCGCTCTCGGCCGGCAAGCAGGCCATCGTCCGCACCGAGCTGACCCCCGGCGCGTACCTCCTCTACTCGTACGCGACCAACGCCACCACCGGCCACCCGCGTGCGGTCGAGGGTCTGTACCGCCTGATCACGCTCGTCTGACCGAGTTCTGAGAACCATCGAGTGCGCGGCGTCGTCGGCCCTGCCGGCGGCGCCGCCCGAAACCGGAGGAATCGTGGATCTTCAACTGGCCGGCAAGCGCGCCCTGGTCACGGGTGGCACCCGCGGCATCGGACGGGCGATCGTCACCGCCCTGGCCGGGGCCGGCGCCTCGGTCGTCACCTGCTACCGGCACGACCACGAGGCGGCGGAGAGCCTCACCCGGGACCTGAAGGCGACCGACGGCAACCACCAGGTGGTCCAGGCCGACCTGCGCGACCCGGCGGACGTGACGCGCCTCGTCGAGGTGGCGCGCACCGAGCTGGGCGGGCTGGACATCGTGGTCAACAGCGCCGGGGTGGACAGCCACGCGCCGGCCGCCGAGGTGACCCTCGACGAGTGGCGGCGGGTGCTGGACACCAACCTGACCGCGTTCCACCTGGTCACCCACGCCGCCCTGCCGCTACTCGGCGCGGGCGCGTCGATCGTCGTCGTCGGCGCGTCGGTGAGCACCCGGGGCCTGGCCGGCAAGGCGCACTACACCGCCAGCAAGGCCGCCATCAACGGCTGGATGCGGTCGGTGTGCAAGGAGGTCGGCCCGCGCGGCGTCCGGATCAACGAGGTCTCCCCCGGCATCATCGAGACCGAGCCGGGTGCCGGGCTGCCGCCGGAGATGTACGAGCGGATCAAGTCCAACGCCGCGCTGCGCCGCCTCGGCACCTCCGAGGACGTGGCGAACGCCGTCCTCCTGCTGGCCAGCCCGCTGTCGGCGTACGTGACCGGGGCGACCCTGCACGTGGACGGCGGGATCTGATGGCCACCCGGAAGGTGGCCGTCCTCGGCCTGGGCGGCATGGGCGGCGGGATGGCCCACCGGCTGCTGGACAGTGGTGTGCAGCTGACGGTGTGGAACCGGACCGCGGCGAAGGCCGCCGGGCTGGTGGCGGCCGGGGCGCGGCAGGCGGACTCGCCGGCCGAGGCGGTCGCCGGGGCGGACGTGGTGCTGGTCAGCCTCGCCGACGAGGACGCCGTGGAGCAGGTCCTCTTCGGCGCGGTGTGCCCGGCGGCCCGGCCGGGCACACCGATCATCGACACCTCCACCGTCTCCCCCACCTACGCCCGGGAGGCGGGCGAGCGGGCGGCGCGGGCGGGGGTGAAGCGGATCGAGGCGTGCGTGGTGGGCAACCCGCACCAGGCCCGCAACGGCGAGCTGCGGGTGCTGACCGCCGGCGCGCAGGCCGACCTGGCCGAGGTGGAGGACGTCCTCGCCCTGCTCGGTCCGCAGGTGGTCTACCTGGGCCCGCCCGGGATGGCCGCCACCATGAAGCTGGTCTTCAACGCCATGCTCGGCGCGCAGGTCGCCTCGATGGCCGAGGCGGTCGCCTACGGCGAACGTTCCGGCCTGGACCGGGACATGCTGCTGATGGCGGTGGAGCGCAGCGGTTTCAGCTCCAAGGTGATGTCGTTCCGGGCTGCGCTGATGCGCGAGCGGAAGTACGAGCCGGCGGCCTTCCGGACCCGGCTGATGAACAAGGACCTCCGCCTCGCCCTCGCGGAGGCGGCCAAGGTGGGCGTGGACATGCCGGTCATCGAGCGCTCCGCGGTCACCTTCACCGAGGCGATCGACGCCGGCTACGGCGACCAGGACGCCGCCGCGGTGCACGAGATGATCGGCCGGCACGACGCCTGACGGCGTTCCCCACCCCCCGGTGGATTCGCGAATGCTCCATCCGGGCTTTAAGCGCCTTCGAGGCGCCGACGAAATCATTTCGCAGTAGAGACCGGGATGCCTGGCCGACCCTGATCGGCACTCCTGGCGATCAACCCTGCATCAGCCGAAAGGAGAGGACTGTGCACCGGACGCTCATTGTGGCCCGTATGAACCCGGCGGATGCCGCGTCGGTCGCCAACATTTTCGCCGAATCGGACGCCACCGAACTGCCGCACATGATCGGGGTGGACCGGCGGACGCTGTTCCGTTTCCACGACCTCTACTTCCACCTCGTGGAGGCGGACCAGTCCATCAACCGCGACCTGTACAAGGCCCGCAGCCACCCGCTCTACCAGGACATCCACGACAAGCTGGCGCAGTTCATCAGCCCGTACGACCCGGCCTGGGCGGAACCGAAGGACGCCATGGCCGAGCCCTTCTACACCTGGACGCCGGAGCGATGACCGTCACCGGAACCGGCACCGCAGGCCGAGAGGAGAAAACCGTGACCACCACGAGCGCCACGAAGGTTTCGTGGAGCGACGTACAGCCGAACCGTCGGCGCGGCGGTGATGTCCGTATCCTGCTGAGCCCGAAGACGGTGAAGTCCACCACCGGATTCGGCGGAATGCTCACCCTGGAGCCGGGCGAATTCGTGTGCGAGCACATCCACCCGTATTCGGAGGAGTCCATCTACGTGGTGAGCGGTCAGATCACCATGCGGATCGACACCGAGTACGTCGACCTCGGCCCGGGTGAGGCGTGCCTGGTGCCGATCAACGTCAAGCACCGGGTGGAGAACCGCGGCCAGGAACCGGCCCAGGTGATCTTCCACCTCTGCCCGCTCGCGCCCCGGCCGGAACTGGGTCACATCGACACCGAGTTCCTGCCCGGCCGGGAGAACGAGCCGGCGCCCCAGGTCGGAGGGCACCAGTGAGCACACCGCGCGTCGCGGTCACCGGCATCGGCGTGATGGCACCGGGCGGCGTCGGCCGCCAGGCGTTCTGGGACATGATGACCGCCGGCCGGACCGCCACCCGACGCATCACCTTCTTCGACCCGTCGGACTTCCGCTGCCAGGTCGCCGCCGAGATCGACTTCGACCCGGCGAAGATGGGCCTGACCCCGCAGGAGGTCCGGCGGATGGACCGGGCCGCCCAGCTGGCCGTCCTGGCCACCCGCGAGGCGGTGCAGGACAGCGGGCTGGCCCTGGCCGACCTCAACCCGACCCGCACGGCGGTCACCGTCGGCAACGCGGTCGGCTGCACGATGGGGCTGGAGACCGAGTACACGGTGGTCAGCGACGGCGGTCGCAAGTGGATCGTCGACCACGAGTACGCGGTCCCCGAGATGTACGACTACTTCGCGCCCAGCTCGCTGGCGCGCGAGGTGGCCTGGGCGACCGGCGCCGAGGGTCCCGCCTCGGTGGTTTCCTCCGGCTGCACCTCCGGCATCGACGCCCTGGGGTACGCGGCCAACCTGATCCGCGAGGGCACGGCGGACATCGTGATCGCCGGGTCGACCGACGCGCCGATCTCGCCGATCACGGTGGCCTGCTTCGACGCGATCCGGGCCACGTCGACCTTCAACGACACCCCGGAGTCGGCCTGCCGGCCGTTCGACGGCAACCGGCGCGGGCTGATCCTCGGCGAGGGCGCGGCGATGTTCGTGCTGGAGAGCGCCGAGTCGGCCCGCCGCCGGGGCGCGCCGATCTACTGCGAGATCGCCGGGTACGCCACCCGGGCCAACGGCTTCCACATGACCGGCCTCAAGCCGGACGGACGGGAGATGGCCGAGGCGATCCGGCTGAGCATGGACCAGGCGCGGCTGAACCCCGAGGACATCCACTACGTCAACGCGCACGGGTCGGGCACCAAGCAGAACGACCGGCACGAGACGGCGGCGGTCAAGGCGAGCCTCGGCCAGCACGCCTACAAGACGCCGATGAGCTCCATCAAGTCGATGGTGGGCCACTCGCTGGGCGCGATCGGCTCGATCGAGGTGGCCGCCTGCGCGCTGGCCGTCAAGCACAACGTGGTGCCCCCCACGGCCAACCTGACCACCAGGGACCCGGAGTGCGACCTGGACTACGTACCGATGATCGCGCGTGAGCACCGCACCGACGCCGCGCTCAGCGTGGGCAGCGGTTTCGGCGGCTTCCAGAGCGCGATCCTGGTCGTCGACCCCGAGGCGGTGCCGGCATGAAGACAGCGGTGGTGACCGGCCTGGGCGTCATGGCGCCCAACGGCATGGACACCGAGACCTACTGGTCGTCCATCCTGGACGGCAAGAGCGGCATCAACCGCATCCAGCGGTTCGACGCCCCGCGCTACCCGGTCAAGCTCGCCGGTGAGCTGGCCACCTTCGACCCGAGCGAGCACGTGCCGAGCCGCCTGCTGGTGGAGACCTCGGCCATGAGTCACCTGGCGTTCGTGGCCGCCGAGATGGCGATCAGGGACGCCCAGGTCGACCTGACCCAGCTCCCCGAGTACGAGATCGGCGTGATCACGGCGAACGCCACCGGCGGCGTCGAGGTCGGCCAGCGGGAGCTGGAGAAGCTCTGGACGCAGGGCCCGGAGCACGTCAGCGCGTACATGTCGATCGCCTGGTTCTACGCGGCCACCACCGGGCAGCTCTCCATCCGGCACAAGCTGCGCGGGCACTGCGGGGTGGTGGTCTCCGAGCAGGCCGGCGGCCTGGACGCGATCGGCCACGGCCGCCGGGTGCTGCGGCAGAACCACCAGCTGGTCCTGGTCGGCGGCACCGAGTCGGCGATGTCGCCGGCCGGTGTGGTGGCCCAGATGCCCACCGGCAACCTGAGCCACAGCGACAACCCGGACGCGGCGTTCCTCCCGTTCGACGTGCGGGCGAACGGCTACGTCCCGGGTGAGGGCGGCGCGATCCTGGTGGTCGAGGACGCCGAGACCGCCCGTCGGCGCGGCGCGCCGCACGTCTACGGGGAGATCGCCGGGTACGCGGCCACCTTCGACCCCCGCCCCGGCGGGGACCGCAGGCCCACCCTGGAGCAGGCGGCCCGGCTGGCGCTCGCCGACGCGGGCGTCGAGCCCGGCGACGTCGACGTGGTCTTCGCCGACGCGTACGGCGTGCCGGAGCTGGACCGCGTCGAGGCGGCGGCGATCAGCGCGATCTTCGGTCCGCGCCGGGTGCCGGTGACCGCGCCGAAGACGATGACCGGCCGGATCTACGCCGGCGCCGGCGCCCTCGACACGGTCAGCGCCCTGCTCTCCATCCGCGACGGCGTCATCCCGCCGACGATCAACGTCGACACCCTCGCCCCCGGCTGCGACATCGACCTCGTCCGGGAGCGTCCCCGTACCGCGCCGGTGCGCACCGCGCTGGTGCTCGGCCGCGGGCACGGCGGGTTCAACTCCGCCGTCGTCGTCCGTGCCACCTCGTGACGATCCACCACACAACCGACTGGAGGCTCCTGCCATGAGTGAGATGACCCTGGACGACCTGACGCGCGTGATCCGCGCGACGGTGGGCGTGGACGACTCGGTCGACCTGACCGCCGACATCCGCGACACCCTCTTCACCGACCTCGGCTACGACTCGCTGGCCCTGCTCGAGGTGGTCAGCCGGTTGGAGAAGGAGTTCCCGGCCTCGGTCCCCGAGGAGAAGATCAGCGACCTGCGCACCCCGCGCGAGCTGATCGAGTTCGTCAACGCCCAGCTCACCGCAGCGGCGTGACGATGGCCGAGAAGACGGAGTGCGCCGTCGTCATCGACGCGCCGATGGACCTGGTCTGGGAGATGACCAACGACGTGCCGAACTGGCCGGACCTCTTCACCGAGTACGCCTCGGCGGAGGTGCTGGAGCGGGACGGGAACACCATCCGGTTCCGGCTGACCATGCACCCGGACGAGAACGGCCGGGTCAACACCTGGGTCTCCGAGCGGACCTCCGACCCGGCCACCCGGACCGTCCGGGCGCACCGGATCGAGACCGGCCCGTTCGACTTCATGCACATCTTCTGGGCGTACCGCGAGGTCGACGGCGGCGTGGAGATGCGCTGGGAGCAGGAGTTCCACGTCAAGGACGAGATGCCCTTCGACGACGCGGCCATGGCCGCGCACCTGCTCAAGAACTCGGCCATCCAGATGGCGGCCATCAAGGAACGGATCGAGAAGGCCGCCGTCGCCCGCTCCTGAAGCCGGCGCCACCCCTTACCTGGAGGACTGATGGAACAGCTACTTGCCGGCAAGAACGCCCTGGTCACCGGCGGCACGCGCGGCATCGGCCGGGCGATCGTGCTGACCCTGGCGAAGGCCGGCGCGAACGTGGTGACCTGCTACCGCTCCGAGGGCGAGGCCGTGGAGAGCCTGGCCCGGGAGCTGAAGGACACCCCGGGGCAGCACCACCTGGTCCGCGCCGACGTCGGTGACGCGGAGCAGATCGACCAGTTGCTGGCCGAGTGCAAGGTCCGGCTGGGCGGCCTGGACGTGGTGGTCAACAACGCCGGCGTGATCAGCCACATCGGCTACGACGACCTGTCGCTGGCCGACTGGCACGCGGTCGTCGACACCAACCTGACCGGCACCTTCCTGGTCATCCAGAAGGCCCTGCCGCTGATGGGCGAGGGCGCGTCGGTGGTCAACATCGGCTCCCGGGTGGCCAAGGTGGGCATCCCGATGCGGGCGCACTACACCGCGGCCAAGGCCGGTCTGGTCGGGCTGACCCGTTCGCTCTGCAAGGAGCTGGGCCGCCGGGGCATCCGGGTGAACCTGGTCGAGCCGGGCGTCATCGCCACCGAGGAGATGGCGCGGCTCACCCCGGAGCAGCGGGCCGCCATGGAGGCCCGGTACGCGCAGCTCACCTCGCTCGGCCGGCTCGGTGACCCGGACGAGGTCGCCGAGGTGGTGCTCTTCCTCGCCAGTGACAAGTCCCGCTACGTCAGTGGCGCCGCCATTCCCGTCGACGGAGGTATCTGATCATGAGCAACCCCACCTTCCGGGTCATGCTGCGGTTCGACATCAACCCGGGGATGGAGGCCGACTTCGAGCAGACCTGGCTCTCCATCGGCAGCGTCATCACCGACCACCCGGCCAACCTCGGCCAGTGGCTGATGAAGGACTCCGCGCAGGACTCGACCTACTACGTCATCAGCGACTGGGTGGACGAGCCCCGGTTCCGGGAGTTCGAGCACAGCGACGAGCACGTGGAGCACCGCAAGAAGCTGCACCCGTACCGGCACGGCGGGGCGATGTTCACCATGAACGTCGTCTTCGCGCTGCCGGCCGGCGAGGCCGCGAAGGCCCTGCGGTGAGCACCGCCGGTCGCGCCCGGGTGATGGTGTGGCACCGCGCGCCGGCCGACGACGCCGACGCGGTCGCCAAGGCGTACGACCAGATCAGCCGGCACCTGGAGGGCACCCCCGGCCTCATCGGCAACGAGCTGCTCCGGTCCACCACGGACCCGCACCGGATGGTGGTGCTCAGCGAGTGGGAGAGCCTGGCGGCCTTCCGGGTCTGGGAGGAGGGCGTCTCGCACCGCCCCTCCACCTCGCCGCTGCGCCAGTACCAGGACCGCGAGCAGGAGAACTTCTTCGAGGTCTTCGAGGTGTCGGCGGCGTTCTGAGCGTCGCCGTACCACCGGCGGCCGGCGGGCCGTCCGGGACGAGGGCCGGGCGACGACCGGGCGGGACGCCCGGCGATCCACCGGTGGCCGGAGGACCCCTGACCGGGGCTCTCCGGCCGCCGCCCGCCCGCATCCGGCCCCCGCGAACCGGGGGCGCACGACACGCCCAGGAATGGGCAGCGACGGAGTTTGGAGGCCGTACCGTGACCGACCCCCTGCCCCAGGTGGGTGCTGCCCGGACCACCGACGACCGGCCCGCCGGCACGCGCCGCGCGGCCGGCGGCGGGGCGGTGCCCAGGACCGAACGCCACCACCGGCGGCGGCTCGCCGGCAGCGCCACGGGACCGTCGGCATGAGGGTCGAGAGCCTCTACGTCGTCGGCACCGGGCGTCGCCTGCCCCCGGTGATGACGCTGGCGGAGGCGGAACAGGCCGGGCTCTGCGAGCGCCGGCAGGTCTGGCGTACCGAGGTGCAGTCGGTCTGCGTGAGCGAGGGCGAGTCCGGCCCGGAGATGGCCGCGCACGCGGCGCGGACCGCGCTCCGGCAGGCCGGGGCACGGCCGGCGGAGATCGACCTGGTCCTGCACGCGAACACCTGGTACCAGGGGCACGACATGTGGGCCCCGGCCTCGTACGTGCAGCGCGAGGTGCTGGGGAACTCCTGCCCGGCCATCGAGGTGCGGCAGATGTCCAACGGGGGCCTCTGCGCGCTGGAGCTGGCGGTGAGCTACCTGCTCGGCGACCCGGCGCGGACCAGCGCGTTGGTCACCACCGGGGACCGGTTCTGCGCCCCCGGGTTCGACCGGTGGCGCAGCGATCCGGGCACCGTCTTCGGCGACGCCGGCACCGCCGTCGTCGTCTCCCGCCGGCCCGGGTTCGCCCGGCTGCGCAGCATCGTCACCGTCGCCGACGCCGGGCTGGAGCAGATGCAGCGCGGGGTGGACCCGTTCGGCCCGGTCCCGTTCAGCGCCCGGGCCACCGTGGACGTGGAGAAGGTGCGGCAGGACTTCGTCCGCTCCAGCGGCCTCGACGGCATCCTCGACCGGATCGACCGGGGCCAGTCCGAGGCGATCGAGCGGGCCCTGGCCGACGCCGAGGTGAAGCTGGCGGACATCGACTGGTTCGTCCTGCCCAACCTCGGGCGCGGGCGGCTCAACGCCCACTTCCTGAACAAGTTCGCCATCGACCCCGACCGGACCACCTGGTCCTGGGGACGCCAGGTCGGCCACCTCGGCGCCGGCGACCAGATCGCCGGGCTGGGGCAGATCGCCGACTCGGGCGTCCTGCAACCCGGTCAGCGGTGCCTCCTCGCCGGTGTCGGTGCGGGGTTCACCTGGTCGTGTGCCGTGGTCGAGATGCTCCGCCGGCCACCCACCGCCAGCCGCCCGGCCACGACGGCCGGTCTCACCCGCACCGTCAGAAGGGGATGAGAGGCCATGACCTCGACAGCGACACCGCTCCCGCCCACCGAAAAGACCTTCCTCGGCCAGCCCCGCTGGTTCGGCACCCTCTTCGTCGTCGACATGTGGGAGCGGTTCAGCTTCTACGGGATGCTCGCCATCCTGGCGCTGTTCCTGGTCGCCTCCCCGGAGGACGGCGGCATGGGGATGTCCGAGGTGGACGCCGCCGCGCTCTTCGGCATGTACATGTCCCTGGTGTTCATGGCCGCCCTGCCGGGCGGCTGGCTCGCCGACCGGATCCTCGGTGCCCGGCGCGCCACCCTCTGGGGCGGCGTCTTCATCACCGCCGGGCACATCCTCCTCTCGGTACCCGCGGAGCCCACCCTCTACCTGGGTCTGGGCTGCATCATCATCGGCACCGGCCTGGTCAAGCCGAGCATGGCGGCGATGGTCGGCGACATGTACCGGGGCCAGCCAGAGCGGCGGGAGGCGGCCTTCTCGCTGTTCTACATGAGCGTCCAGGTCAGCGCGCTGCTCGCCCCGCTGGTCACCGGGTTCGCCGCCGAGCGGATCAACTGGCACCTGGGCTTCGGCATCGCCGCGTTCGGCATGGTCGTCGGCCTGATCCAGTACGTCGTCGGGATGCGCGGCCTCGGCGACGTCGGCTCCCGCCCGTCGAACCCCGCGCCCCCGGAGGTGCGGTCCCGCGTCTGGCGGCGCTCGGCGATCTTCGGGGGCGTCCCGGCGCTGCTGGCCGTGCTCGGCGTGGCCAGCGGGGTGATCGCCCTCCAGCAGGTGCTGATGCTCCTCGGCCTGATGGTGCTCGGCGTGCCGGTGGTCTACTGGGTCCGGCTGAACCGCCGGCCGGAGATCCAGCCGTACCGGGTACGGCTGCGGGCGTTCCTCTGGATGCTGATCGCCTCGGCGTTCTTCTGGATGCTCTACGCCCAGGGCCCCGCCCTGATGAACATCTTCGCCAAGGACTCGGTCGACCGGGACGTGTTCGGCTTCGAGGTGCCGGCGAGCTGGTTCCAGTCGGCGCAGCCGCTGTTCCTGCTGCTGCTCGCTCCCGCGTTCGCCGCGCTCTGGGTGCGGATGGGCTCCCGGGTGGCGGTGCCGCCGAAGTTCGTCGCCGGCATGCTGCTCGGTGGCGTCTCGTTCGTGATCATGGCTTTCGCCGCCTCGCTCGCCGAGAGCGGACCGGTCTCGCCGCTCTGGCTGCTGACGGTCTACCTGATCATCGTCTGCGGTGAGCTGGTGGTGGCGCCGGTCGGGCTCAGCCTGGCCGCCCAGGTCGCCCCGCCGGGCTTCTCCAGCCAGATGATCGGCCTGTTCTGGCTCTTCGCGGCGGTCGGCGCGGCCACCGGCGGGCAGCTCGCCGGGATCACCGCGGTGGTCTCCGACGCCACCTTCTACCTGGTGCTCGGCGGCATCGGGCTCGCCGTGGCGGCGGCCCTGGCGCTCTCCGTCCGCTCGCTGACGCGACGCCTCGCCGACGAGCCCGTACCGGACCAGCCGGCGACGGCGCCGTCGCCGGCCGAGGGCGTGAAGTCCCTGAGCTGAACGGAGTGACGCCATGCCGACGGATCAACCGACCAGCATCCTGAACCAGAAAACACCCAACGCCCTGCTGCGGGGCGGACCGGGCCGCGCCGGCGAGGTCGCCGACCGGTACTGCCGCGCCGACGAGGCGGCCTCGACGCTGAAGCTCCGAAACGGCAACTGTTACGACCACTTCCGGGTCGAGCCCGACCGGATCGTCGACGGCCAGGGGCGCAGCCTGCGGCTGTTCACCTGGAGCCACCGCACCTACGTGGCGGAGTGACCGGCGGGTTTCCCCGGCCCGCCCCCGGGAACCCATATGTAGAATCGCTATAGGTACCGGCACGCCGAGGGTGGGAGGCAGCTCATGAGGACGCTGGTGGCAGTTCTGATCGGCCTCGTCGCCGGGTTCTTCACCGGCCTGGTGATCGACCAGATCATCGGCGTCGTCGGCCTGCTCACCTCCGGCGACCCGGGCGGCTTCCGGTTCCTGCCGGTCGTCCTGGCCGTCCTCGGCGCGATCGTCGCGGTCCTCGTCGCCCGGCGGCGGACCACCCCGCCCCACCGCTGAGCCGCACCGCCACACCCGCCTCGGGCGCCTCCCGTCACCGACGGGAGGCGCCCGTCGTCGTACCCGGATCCGACCCCGTTGATCTCCAAGCGCGCTTCGAGCCGTCCTCCAAGCGGGGCTGCCAGGCTGGGCCGGCCATCATCCGGGAGGAGTCACTCGTGTACGACGAGACAACACCAGTACTGATCGTCGGGGGTGGGGTGGTGGGGCTCTCCACCTCCCTGTTCCTGTCCGCGCACGGCGTCCGGTCGGTCCTCGTCGAACGCCACCCGGGCACCGCCATCCACCCCCGCGCCTGGGGCTGGTACCCGCGCACCCTGGAGCTGTACCGCTCCGTCGGGCTCACCGACGCGATCTACGCCGAGAGCGCCGGCTTCGCCGGGCACGTCCTCAACGGCAAGGTCGAGTCGCTGACCGGCCGGGAGATCCACATGTCCCGGATCCCCGACGAGGAGGACGTCAGCGACATCAGCCCGATCGAACGACTGGTCTCGCTCCCCCAGGACCGGATCGAACCGCTGGTCCTGGACCGGGCCTACGAGCTGGGCGCCGACATCCGCTTCGGTGCGGAGCTGGTCGACCTCGCCCAGGACGACGAGGGCGTCACCGCCACCGTCGCGGACCGGAAGACCGGGACCCGGCGGACCATCCGGGCGGAGTACCTGGTCGCCGCGGACGGCACGCACAGCCCGATCCGGGAACGGCTCGGCATCCGGCGGCACGGCCGGGGCGTGGTCCGCCACCAGATGAGCATCCTGTTCCGCGCCGACCTCACCGGGCCGCTCGCCGGCCGCCGGTTCGCCATCTGCCAGGTGGAGAACGACCGGGTGGAGGGCATCCTCGGGCACGACGACTCACTCGGCCAGGGCACCCTGATCGTCACCTACCACCCCGAGAAGGGCGAGCGCCCGGAGGACTTCACCGACGAGCGCTGCGTCGAGCTGGTCCGGGCGGCGGTGGGCGTACCGGACCTGGAGGTCGGACTGCGCAGCGTCATGCCGTGGGAGATGGGCGCGCTGGTCGCCGAACGGTTCACCGACGGGCGGATCTTCCTCGTCGGCGACGCCGCGCACGTGGTGCCTCCGGTCGGCGGGTACGGCGCGAACACCGGCATCCACGACGCGCACAACCTGGCCTGGAAGCTGCACGCCGTGCTGACCGGGTCGGCCTCCCCCACGCTGCTGGCCAGCTACGACGCCGAGCGCCACCCGGTCGGGGTGACCGTGATGACCCAGGCCGGACTCCGGCTGGCCACCCGGGGCGGGTTCGCCACCCCGGAGCAGAAGGCCGCCGTCCGGGACACCCTGATGGTGACCTTCGGCTACGTCTACGACTCGTCCGCCGTGGTCGCCGAACCGGGCGACACCGTCCCCGCCGCCCCGCCCGGGCCGGGCGGGATCCGCACCGCCGCCCTGGTCGACCCACGTCAGCTCGGCGGCCGGCCCGGCACCCGCGCGCCGCACGTCTGGCTGCGCCTGGACGGGAAGCGGATCTCCACCCTGGACCTGTTCGGCCGGCGGCCGGTGCTGCTGCTCGGCTCGGCCGGCGAACCGTGGCGGGCCGCCGCGACGGCAGCCGCCAAGCGGCTCGGCGTCGACCTCGACGTCCACCGGATCGGCGCGGACCTGGTCGAGGACGACCGCCCCTGGCACGACACGTACGGCGTCACCGCGCAGGGGGCGGTGCTCGTCCGGCCGGACGGTTTCGTCTGCTGGCGGTCCCCGGCCGACGCGGAGCCCACCGAGTCCACCGTCGAACGCGTGCTGACCGCCCTCCTGCACCCCTGACCCACCGCACCGCCCCAGCCGGGCTCGGGTGGTAGCAGGGGCCCCTTGTTACCGCTTTTTGATGAGGAAGGGTCCCCTGCTACCACCTCAGCCCAGCCCAGCCAGCCCAGCGCAGCCAGCCAGCCAGCCAGCACAGCCAGCCAGCCAGCACAGCCAGCACCGCGAGCACAGCCAGCCAGCTAGCCCAGCCCGAGGCAGCCGTCCGGCCGAGCTTCGCGGCGTCGGGCGTGCGCAGCGTCGGCGCCCGTCGCGCACCCGCGCGGAACGCCGCCCGGACAACACCGACGCGCCTGTCAGAACCACCGCGCCCGGGAGGGAACCGTGAGCGAACCGCAGACCACCGTGGGTGAGGCACCCGTGGGGCGTACTGAACCCATAGCGATCGTCGGACTCGCCTGCCGGCTTCCCAAGGCGCCCGACCCGGGCGCCTTCTGGGAGCTGCTGCGGGACGGGGTCGAGGCGGTCGGCGAACCGCCGGCGGACCGGTGGCGGGACGTGGGCGAACCGCCGGCGGAGGTACGTCGGGCCGGCTACCTGGACCGGGTCGACACCTTCGACGCGGCCTTCTTCGGCATCAGTCCCCGCGAGGCCGCGGCGATGGACCCGCAGCAGCGGCTGATGCTGGAGCTGAGCTGGGAGGTGCTGGAGGAGGCCCGGATCGTCCCCGCGTCGGTGCGGGACAGCCGCACCGGGGTCTTCGTCGGCGCGATCTGGGACGACTACGCGACGCTGTCCTACCGGGGCGGTCCGGAGGCGGTCTCCCCACACACCGTGACCGGGGTGCACCGCAGCATCCTCGCCAACCGGGTCTCCCACCACCTCGGCCTGACCGGGCCGAGCATGACCGTCGACACCGGACAGTCGTCGTCGCTGGTGTCGGTGCAGTTGGCCTGCGAGAGCCTGCGCCGGGGAGAGTCCACCCTGGCCATCGCGGCCGGCGTAAACCTGATCATGGCTCCGGAGAGCACCACCGGCATGGCTCGGGCCGGGGCGCTCTCGCCCGACGGCCGCTGTCACACCTTCGACGCCCGCGCCAACGGCTACGTACGGGGCGAGGGCGGCGCGGCCGTGCTGCTCAAGCCCCTGGCCCGGGCGCTGGCCGACGGCGACCGGGTGCACGCGGTCATCCTCGGGGGCGCGGTCAACAACGACGGGGTGGCCGAGGGGCTGACCGTGCCCAGCCGCGCGGCGCAGGAGGAGGTGCTGCGGCTGGCGTACGCCGATGCCGGCGTCGACCCGCTCGACGTGCAGTACGTCGAGTTGCACGGCACCGGCACCCGGGTCGGTGACCCGGTCGAGGCGGGCGCGCTGGGCCGCGTACTCGGTGCGGGCCGCCCGGCGGATGCGCCGCTGCTGGTCGGCTCGGCCAAGACCAACGTCGGTCACCTGGAGGGAGCGGCCGGCGTCGTCGGGCTGCTCAAGGCGGTGCTCGCCCTGCGTCACCGGCTCCTGCCGGCCAGCCTGAACTTCACCACCCCCAACCCGGCCATTCCGCTGGACGAACTGCGGCTGCGGGTGCAGCAGCGGGCGGGCGACTGGCCCCGACCGGAGGCGCCCCTGCTCGCCGGGGTTTCCTCGTTCGGCATCGGCGGCACCAACTGCCACCTGGTGCTCGCCGCCGCCCCGGGCCAGCCGGTCGGCGCGGAGCCGGCGAGAGCAGTGGGCGGGCCGACGGTCGACATGATCGCCTGGCCGCTCTCGGCACGGGGCGAGGGCGCCCTGCGCGAGCAGGCCGCCAACCTGGTCCGGCACCTGGACGCCCACCCCGACCTCGATCCGGGCGCGGTGGCGCACAGCCTGGTCACCACGCGGACCCGGTTCGACCAGCGTGCCGTGGTGGTCGCCGGGGACATCGCCGAGGCGCGGGCGGCGCTGACCGCGCTGGCCGGGGGGCAGCCCGACAACGGGCTGGTCACCGGTTCCGCCACGCCGGGCAAGGTGGTCTTCGCGTTTCCCGGGCAGGGCTCCCAGTGGGTCGGCATGGCACTGGGACTGCTCGACACCCACCCCGTCTTCACCGCGCAACTACAGCGCTGCGCCGAGGCGCTCGCCCCGTACACCGACTGGAACCTCCTCGACGTGCTGCGCGGCGAACCGGACGCCCCACCGCTGGACCGCGTGGACGTGCTCCAGCCGGCACTCTGGGCGATGATCATCTCGTTGGCGGAGACGTGGCGGGGGCACGGCGTCGAACCGGACGCGGTCATCGGCCACAGCCAGGGCGAGATCGCCGCCGCGTACGTCGCCGGGGCGCTCACCCTCGACGAGTCGGCGCGGATCGTGGCCCGTCGCGCCCAGGCGATCACCGCGATCTCCGGCACCGGGGGCATGGTCTCCGTCCCGCTCCCGCCCGACCAGGTCGACCTGACCCCGTGGGCGGGACGACTGCACGTCGGCGCGCTGAACGGGCCGTACTCCACGGTGGTCTCCGGCGACCTGGACGCCCTCGACGAGATCACCGCCGCGCACGCCGAGCGGGGGATCACCTGCCGCCGCGTCAACATCGACTACGCCTCGCACACCCACCACGTCGAGCCGCTGCGCGAGCGGTGGGACGAGATGCTCGGTGAGCTACGGCCGACCGCCGCCCGGATCCCGTTCTGGTCCACGGTGGCCGCCGGCCCGGTCGACGGCACCGCCCTGACCGCCGCCTACTGGTACGGCAACCTGCGCAACCCGGTCCGCCTCGACGAGACCGTCCGGGCGCTGGCCGCCGCCGGGCACACCCACTTCGTGGAGCCCAGCCCGCACCCGGTGCTGACCGTCGGCATCCAGGACAGCCTGGACGTCAGCGACGTCGTCGGCACCACCACCGGCACCCTCAGGCGTGGCGACGGCGGCCCGCGCCGGCTGCTGCTCTCCCTGGCCACCGTGCACACCCGCACCGGGCGGGCACCGGTCCTCACCGTCGGCCCGGGATCCGTTCCGCACGACACGGTCGATCTGCCCACGTACCCGTTCCAGCGGGAGTCGTACTGGATCGCCGCCGGACCGGCGCCGACGGGGTCCGCGCCGGCCGGCGCGGCGCACCCGGTACGGGACGCGGAGCCCGTCCGGGACGCGCGGCCCGGCCTGACCGGCACCCTGGCCGAACGGCTCGCCCTGCTGCCCGGGCCCGAGCGGTCCCGGCTGACGCTCGACCTGGTCCGCAAGAACGCCGCGGCGGTGCTCGGGCACGCCTCCGACACCGCGATCGGCGTCGACGTGACCTTCCGGGACCTGGGCTTCGACTCGGTGCTCTCGCTGGAACTGCGCAACCGGCTCGCGGCGGCCACCGGGCTACGGCTCGCCTCCGGGCTGCTGTTCAACCACCCGACCCCGACCGCCCTCGCCGGGCACCTGCGCGACGAACTGGTCGGCGCGGGCGGCGACACGGCGGCCACCCGGGCGGGCGCGGACCCGGACGAGCCGATCGCCGTGGTCGCCATCGGCTGCCGCTACCCCGGCGACGTCCGCTCCTCGGAGGACCTGTGGCGGCTGGTCGCCGACGGCGTCGACGCGATCGGCGAGTTCCCCACCAACCGGGGCTGGGACCTGGAGGGGCTGTTCGACCCGGAGCCCGGCGCACCCGGCAAGTCGTACGCCCGGCACGGTGGCTTCCTGCACCGGGCCGACGAGTTCGACGAGGAGTTCTTCGGGATCAGCCCACGCGAGGCCGCCGCGATGGACCCGCAGCAGCGGTTGCTGCTGGAGACCTCGTGGGAGGCGTTCGAGCGGGCCGGCATCGACCCGACCACGCTGCGCGGCAGCCGCACCGGCGTCTTCATGGGGCTGATGTCCCAGGAGTACGGGCCACGGCTCTACGAGACGTCGGCCGGCTCCGACGGGTACCGGCTCACCGGCAGCACCGCCAGCGTCGCCTCCGGGCGGATCTCGTACGTGTTCGGCTTCGAGGGCCCGACGTTCACGGTGGACACCGCCTGCTCGTCGTCGCTGGTGGCGATCCACCTCGCGGTGCAGTCGCTGCGCCGGGGCGAGAGCACCCTGGCGGTGGCCGGCGGGGCGTGCGTGATGTCCTCGCCGGGCATCTTCGTCGAGTTCAGCCGGCAGCGCGGTCTCGCGCCGGACGGCCGCTGCAAGGCCTTCGGGGCCGGGGCGGACGGCACCGGCTGGGCCGAGGGCGCCGGTGTCCTGCTGCTGGAGCGGCTCTCCGACGCGCGCCGCAACGGCCACCGGGTGCTCGCGGTGATCCGGGGCAGCGCGATCAACTCCGACGGGGCCAGCAACGGGCTCACCGCCCCGAACGGCCCGTCCCAGGAACGGCTGATCCGGGACGCGCTGGCCGACGCGGGCCTCTCCCCCGCCGAGGTGGACGCCGTCGAGGCGCACGGCACCGGCACCCAGCTCGGCGACCCGATCGAGGCCGGCGCGCTGCTCGCCACGTACGGGCAGGACCGGCCGGCGGACCGGCCGGTCCGGCTGGGCTCGCTGAAGTCGAACATCGGGCACAGCCAGGCGGCGGCCGGGGTGGGCGGCGTGATCAAAATGATCGAGGCGCTCCGGCACGACCTGCTCCCGCCCACCCTGCACGCGTCCGAGCCCTCGCCGCACGTGGACTGGTCGTCCGGCGCGGTCAGCGTGCTCACCGAGGCGGTGCCGTGGCCGCGCGGCGAGCGTCCCCGCCGGGGCGCGGTCTCCTCGTTCGGCATCAGCGGCACCAACGCGCACGTGATCCTGGAGGAGGCTCCGGCCGACGCCGACCCGACGGGCGGTGACGACAACCCGGCCGCCCCGGGTGACGCGGTGGTCGCCCTGCCGCTGTCGGCGCGCGGCCAGGCCGCCCTGCGCGAGCAGGCCGCCAACCTGGCCCGGCACCTCGACGCCCACCCCGACCTCGACCCGACGGTGGTCGCGCACACGCTGTCCACCACCCGGGCCCGCTTCGACCACCGGGCGGTCGTGGTCGCCGCCGGGCGGGAGGCGACCCGCGAGGCGCTCACCGCCCTCGCCGCGGGCCGGTCCGCGCCGAACCTGGTCACCGGCGCCCCGACCGAGGGGAAGACGGTCTTCGTCTTCCCCGGGCAGGGCTCCCAGTGGGTCGGCATGGCGCTCGGACTGCTCGACACCCACCCCGTCTTCACCGCGCAGCTGCACCGCTGCGCCGAGGCGCTCGCCCCGTACACCGACTGGAACCTCCTCGACGTGCTGCGCGGCGAACCGGGCACCCCGCCGCTGGACCGGGTGGACGTCATCCAACCCGTCCTCTGGGCCATGATGATCTCCCTCGCCGAGACCTGGCGGGCGCACGGCGTCGAACCGGACGCGGTCATCGGCCACAGCCAGGGCGAGATCGCCGCCGCGTACGTCGCCGGGGCGCTCACCCTCGACGACTCGGCGCGGGTCGTCGCCCGCCGGTCGCAGGCGATCACCGCGCTGGCCGGCACCGGGGGCATGGTCTCCGTGCCGCTGCCGGTGGAGGAGGTGGACCTGTCCCCGTGGGCGGAACGGATCCACGTCGCGGCGATCAACGGACCCCACTCCACGGTGGTGGCCGGTGAGGCCGCCGCCCTGGAGGACCTGGTCGCGACCTTCCAGGGCCGGGACGTCAACGCCCGCCGGATCGACGTCGACTACGCCTCGCACACCCCGTTCGTGGAGCCGATCCGCGAGCGGATGCACGAACTGCTCGGCGAGATCCGGCCCCGGGCCGCGCGGATCCCGTTCTGGTCCACCTACACCGGCGGCCTGCTCGACACCACCGAGCTGGGCACCGGGTACTGGTTCCAGAACCTGCGCAACACCGTCCGGTTCGCCGAGACCGTCCGGGCGCTGGCCGCCGCCGGGCACACCCACTTCGTCGAGACCAGCCCGCACCCGGTGCTCACCATCGGCATCCAGGACACCCTGGACGCCGCCGACCACCCGGGCACCACCACCGGGACGCTGAAGCGCGGTGAGGGAACGGCCGCCCGGCTGCTGCTCTCCCTGGCCCACGTGCACACCCACACCGGGCACCGGCCCCGGCTGGTCACCGACCCGACGTACGAGCCGGGTGGCACGGTCGACCTGCCCACGTACCCGTTCCAACCGCACCGGCACTGGCTCGCCGCGCCCGGCGGGGCGGCCCCGGACCGGACCGGGGGGCACCGGTTCCTGGACGCCGAGATCGACCTGGCCGGCGACGCGGGAGTGCTGCTCTCCGGCCGGCTGTCCCGGCGCGCACATCCCTGGCTCGCCGACCACGCGGTACGCGACACGGTGCTGCTTCCCGGCACCGCCCTGGTCGACCTGGCCTCGTACGCCGCCGACCGGGCCGGCTGCGGCGCGGTCGACGACCTGGTCCTGGAGGCGCCGCTGGTGCTGCCGGCCACCGGTGGGGTGGAGATCCAGGTGAGCGTCTCCCCCGGCGACGAGCCGGAGCGCCGGGCCCTGACCATCCACTCCCGGCCGGCGACCGGGGAGGCGGACACCGACCGGACCTGGGTCCGCCACGCCACCGGAACCCTCGCCGAGACCGGACCGGACGAGGGGACGCGCCTGGACGAGTGGCCCCCGCCGCAGGCCGAGCCGTGGGACCTGACCGACGCCTACCCCCGGCTGGCCGACGCCGGCTACCGGTACGGGCCGACGTTCCGGGGCCTGCACCGGGCCTGGCGGGACGGTGACGACCTCTACGCCGAGGTACGGCTCGCCGACGATCAGCCGGTCACCGGTTTCCACGTGCACCCGGCACTGCTCGACGCGGCGCTGCACCCCCTCGTGTCGGTCCTGCTCGACGGGGACACCCGGGCCGGGATCGCCCTGCCGTTCGCGTGGAGCGGGGTGCGGGTGCACGCGGTGGAGGCGACCGCGCTGCGGGTGCACGTCCGGCGCACCGGGGAGCGGAGCGCCGCGCTGACCCTGACCGACGAGTCCGGCTCGCCGGTCGCCGAGGTGGAGTCGCTCACCCTGCAACCCGCCGCCCCCGGTCAGCTCACCGCCACGGCGGCGCACCGGGACTCGCTGCTGGAGCTGGCCTGGACCGAGGTGACCGCGCCACCGACCGCCGGGGTCACGCGGCTGGCGGCGCTCGGCGAGAGCGACCTGGACGCAGTCGGCGCGACGGTCTACCCGGACCTGGCCACGCTGCTCGCCTCGGTCGAGGCCGGGGCGCCGGCGCCGGACGTGGTGGTGGCCACCGCCGGGGCCCCGGAGCCGGAGATGGTCCCGGCGACCCACTCGGCGGTCACCGCCACGCTGGACCTGCTCCAACAGTGGCTGGCCAGCGACCGGCTGGACGCCTCCCGCCTGGTGCTGACCACGTTCCGGGCGGTCGCCGCCGACCCGGGCGAGCCGGTCCGGGACCCGACGACCACCGCGGTGTGGGGGCTCGTGCGCTCCGCGCAGACCGAGCACCCCGGCCGGTTCGTCCTGGTCGACCTGGACACCCCGTCGCACCTGCGGGTTCCCGCCGCGGTCGCCACCGCCGAGCCGCAGGTGGCGGTCCGGGGGGACGCGCTGCGCGTACCCCGGCTGGCCCGCACCGGCACCGAACAGGACCTGGTCGTGCCGGAGACGCCGGACTGGCGGCTGCTGGCCGCACCGCGCGGCACCATCGACAACCTGGCCCTGGCCGGGCCCGCCGGGACGGACCGTGCACTGGCCGAGGGGGAGGTCCGGATCGCGGTCCGGGCCGCCGGCCTGAACTTCCGCGACGTACTGATCACCCTCGACATGTATCCGGGCGCGGCGACGATGGGCTGCGAGGCGGCCGGGGTGGTCGTCGAGGTCGGCGCGGGCGTGACCGACCTGACCCCCGGCGACCGGGTGATGGGCCTCTTCCCCGACGGGGCCTTCGGTCCGGTCGCGGTGGCCGACCACCGGCTGCTCACCCGCATCCCGGCGGGTTGGACCTTCGCGCTCGCCGCCAGCGTGCCGACGGTCTTCCTCACCGCCTGGTACGGGCTGGTCGACCTGGCCGACCTGCGGGCCGGCGAACGGGTGCTGATCCACGCCGCCACCGGCGGGGTCGGCATGGCGGCGGTGCAGGTCGCCCGGCATCTGGGCGCCGAGGTCTTCGCCACGGCCAGCCCGGCGAAGTGGGACACGCTGGTGGAGGCCGGCTTCGACGACGCGCACATCGCCAACTCCCGCACGCTGGACTTCGAGCAGTGGTTCGCCGACGCGACCGGGCAGGAGGGCGTGGACGTGGTGCTCAACTCGCTGGCCGGCGAGTTCACCGACGCCTCGCTGCGGCTGCTGCCCCGGGGTGGCCGGTTCGTCGAGATGGGCAAGACCGACATCCGTCCGGCCGAGCGGGTCGCCGCCGACCACCCGGGAGTGACGTACCGGTTCTTCGACCTGCTGACGGTGGACCCGGACCGGATCCGGACGATGTTCGCCGCCCTGATGGACCTCTTCGGCTCCGGCGTGCTGGAGCCAAGCCCGATCACCACCTGGCCGATCGAGCGGGCCCCGGCCGCCTTCCGCCACCTCCAGCAGGCCCGGCACGTCGGCAAACTCGTGCTGACCCTGCCCGGAGGCCTCGACCCGGAGGGCACCGTCCTGATCACCGGCGGCACCGGCACGCTGGGTCGGCTGCTGGCCCGGCACCTGGTCACCCGGCACGCCGTCCGGCACCTGCTGCTGACCGGCCGACGCGGCCGGGACGCCGACGGGGTGGCCGAGCTGGAGAAGGAACTCGCCGAGCTGGGCGCGGAGGTGACCGTGGCGGCCTGCGACGTGGCCGACCGGGACGCTCTGGCGCGGGTGCTCGACGAGGTGCCGCCGGCCCACCCGCTCACCGCGGTCGTGCACACCGCCGGCCTGCTCGACGACGCCACGGTCGAGGCGCTCGCCCCGGAACAGGTGACGGGGGTCCTGCGGCCCAAGGTGGACGGTGCCTGGCACCTGCACGACCTGACCCGGGACCTGCCGTTGGACGCCTTCGTGCTGTTCTCGTCGGTCGCCGGGACGATCGGGCTGGCCGGTCAGGGCAACTACGCCGCCGCGAACGCGTTCCTCGACGGACTGGCCGCACTGCGCCGCTCCACCGGCCGCACCGCCACCTCGCTGGCCTGGGGCCTGTGGGCCGAGGCCAGCGGGATGACCGGGCACCTCGCCGAAGCCGACCTGGCTCGGATGAGCCGGGCCGGGGTCGCCGGACTGTCCAACGAGGAGGGTCTCGCCCTGTTCGACCTGGCCGTCACCCGTGACCAGGCCCACCTGGTGCCGGTTCGACTGGACCGGGCCGCGCTGCGGGGCCACGCGCGACTCGACACCGTCCCCGGCATGTTCCGGGACCTCGTCCCGCCGCCCGGACGGCGGGTCGTCGAGCGGGTGACGCGGGGCGCGGGGTCGTCCTCCTCCTGGGCCGACCAGCTCGCCCAGCTACCCGAGGAGCGCCGGCACGACGCCCTGGTGCGGCTGCTGAGCACCGAGGTCGCGTCGGTCCTGGGCCGCAGCGGCGGGATCGACCACGGCCAGACGTTCCGGGACCTCGGTTTCGACTCGCTCGCCTCGGTGGAGCTGCGTAACCGGCTCCGGACCGCCACCGGGCTCCGGCTGCCCGCCGGGGTGGTCTTCGAGTACCCCCGGGTGGGCGAGCTGGCGGAGGTCCTGCTCGACCAGGTGCTGGCGGCGGGGAAGGCGTGACCTCGGGGCCGCCGGTGGCGGCGGCGCCACATCGGGACGGGACGGTGACGCCCCCGGCCGGTGGTGCTGCCACCGTCACCGGCGGCCCCGCTCCAGGTCCGCTCGCCCGCCGGCCCGGTGCCCGGTGGTCCGCCCCGCCCGGCACCGCTCCAGGTCCGGTCGCCCCCGCCGATCTGGTGCAGGGTGGCCCGCCCCGCCCGGCACCGCTCCAGGTCCGCTCGCCCCGCCGGTCTGGTGCCCGGTGGCCCGCCCCGCCCGGCTCCGGCCGGACCGCTGGTTCCCGTGCGCCGACCAAGACGAAGAGACCGCCCGGGTGCCGGCTGGCCGCGCGCTGTGCGCGGCACCGGTCACTCGGACGGTCCGACGTCGCGGCCCGGGCCGAGGGCCCGGCCGGCAGCCTGCGGTCCCGGAGTGGGTAACCGCCCACCATCCGGTCCCGGCCGACCGGCCCCGGCCCGGGGCGCGGTCGCTGCCGACGCGTCCTCCTGCACTACCGCACTACTGCACCGCCCCGACCTGCCGGTGCTCCAGACGCCGCTGCCGGGGGATGGACATGGCCAGGGACTCCAGGCCGAGGGGCGGCGGACCGGCCTCGCTGAGACTCGGGTCGCCCTCGAGGATGGCCCGGTGCAACCGTTGCAGGTCGCCCGAGGGGTCCACCCCCAGCTCGGCCACCAGGGCCTTGCGTGCCCCCTGGTAGACGCCGAGCGCCTCGGAGCGGCGCCCCGCCCGGTAGAGCGCGAGCATCAGCTTGGCCTGGAACCCTTCGTGGGTGGGCTGCCGGGCGGAGAGCCCGACCAGCTCGCTGAGGAGTTCGTGGTGCCGTCCCAGCAGCAGGTCCGCCTCGATACGCAGTTCCAGGGCGCTCTTGCTCATCTCCTCCAGCCGCAGCACCTCCACCTGGAGGATCGGCCCCGGCGTGACGTCCACCAGCGCCGGCCCCCGCCAGAGCGCCAATGCCTCCCGGAGGATCCGGGCCGCAGTCTCCGTACGGCCGGACTCGAGCGCGGCGCGGCCCTGGGCGACGAGTTGCTCGAAGCGCAGCGAGTCGAGCGCCTCGGGGGCGAGCGAGAGCATGTACCCGCCTGCGAACGTCCGCAGATCCGACCCGGACACGGAACCCCCGGTGGCGACCGGCTGCGGGGCGAGTGCCCGTTGCAGGTGTTTACGGAGTTGGTACACGTAGGTCTGCAGGGTGGTGGTGACACTGGTGGGCGGACTGTTCTCCCACAGTTCTTCGATGATCTGTTCGTTACGGACGACGCGATTGGCACAAATTGCGAGAAGCGCGAGCACCCGACGCGGTTTTGGCGCCGTTGGCGTCATATCCATTTGGCCGACATGAACCGACAAGGGACCGAGCACGTTGATCTGCAATGCTGTCACATCCTTCTCTACGCCCTTGGGCCCCGGCCCGAATAGTGTCAGCGCAATTCCTGAACGCATTCAGGACCACATCATCGTCAGGCAATCCCCATTACCCAAACACACCTGACGGCTTGTGGGCGCAACAATACGTGAGCCGTGCGTTACCACACGTAACGCTGGGCACCGATACGCACAGTGGAATTCGCAGCGACGGGGCGCCCCCCAGCTGCCGCGTCTTGCCATCGTTACTCAGTGAGACATGGAGGTAACTCAAGGTGACACTAGCAGCCCCCCAGCTCCGACGGTCAACCATTGACTGAATCATCGATTGTCGAATCAAATATTTCCCGGTGCGGCAACACCGGCCATCCTGATCAACTAATCGATGCATGCCTCTGTTCATCACTATGCCCCATTGCAGGTTGCCGCACAAGCATGCACAGAAACCAAGAAGCTTTCGAGCGGGCTTCGAGGCACCCATGCATTGTTGGAGCAGGCTTCACAGGATGTAGTGAAATTGTGCGCGGCGACTCCGGGCCGAAGCAACCTCAATTACACCTGTCGGCGGGGCGGCGCCGCCATCAGAAATCAGTCACCGAGGGAACGTTTGCGCTGATCATGAGGGCACGCCGGGAGTTGCACCGGAGGCGCCCGACACCCCCGGGCGGGCCGTCGGCTCCACCGACGACGCGCAACCGTTCCGATCCTGGGCGTATACGATCGGTAGTGTTCGATCCTGACGGTCAGAGCCCTTAGGTCATGTATCGGAAAGATAAAGCTGTCAGCTGGCTGACACTGGAGCGGTCGCCACCCATCGGAACACTGCCCACCCGGCGCGGCATACCGCCCGGCAGCCCCGGCTGCCGCATGCCGAAAACCGGGGAGCACCTGGTGATAGCAGGATCTGGGCGTCCAAAAAGTACATCGAACTACATACAAGGCAGAGGAGGTGGGGCCGACCCGGACCGCCGCCTCAGCCTCCTCGCTCCCGCCCGCGGAGTCACCCCGCCGGACGGGTGACACCGGAGACCCACCGGCTCGAAGTGACACGCCGTCGGCACCGGCCCGACTCACCCGACCGGGGCACCCGCTGCCGCACGGCACCAGGCACAGGCATGGCCAGGCACCCAACCCATGAATGGGCATTCCTGGAAAACCCCTGGACATTTTCTGGACGCGCAACGGTGAGCGGAACGTCAGCAGTCGAACACGGATCCGCGCGGACGGCGGGAAAAGCAGAACGGCCGGCTCCACACCGACCGTTCACCATAGAACTGACGGACACCCCGAACAGCGCAGGACGCCACGACCATCCGAACCACCAGAGCGGACCATAGTCCAAAATGGATGGTACTAAGGGGATGGTCGTGGCGCGGATCGACAACGCGTTGGTCACAGGAGTCGGCGCTGCTGGTCCAGTTGTGAGGCGAAGAAGGCACTGGCCGCCGTCAGTATCTCGTTCACCCGGCGGAGTTCGGCGTTCTCGGCCCGGAGCCGGTGCAACTCCTCCGCCTCGGTCTCCGACAGACGCTCGGCGCGGGGATCGGGTCGCTCGCCACGCTCGATCTCGTCCTGCCGGATCCAGGTCCGCAGCGCCTCCGGGTGAACGTCGAGGTCCCGGGCGAGCTGCACGATCGGGGGCCGTGGATCGGATCCCCGCCACTGCTCCACCGCGCGGATCCGCAGCTCGTCCGGATACTTCTTGGGCGGCGCCATGAGCATCCCTCCCTCTCGTGCTTCCCGCGGCTCCGCACCGCGCCCGCCTGCAGATCCCCGTGAGCGGTCCAACCGTCATCGGTTGGACCGCCGGCGACGCGGATCATCGGGGTGAGCCGCGTGCCACTGACTGACCATGTGCTGTGTACGAGCACTCCGGCCGTGCCCCGGAGGCGCGACCGGTCCGGCGACGACCGCCGCCGGCTCCGCCGTGGGCCCGGCCGGGCCCACGGCGGCCGTCGTCGTCAGACCCCGACGGGCTCCCGCTCCTCCTCACGGGCCTCCTCGGCGGCACCGCTGTGCTCGAGGGCGACCCTGGGCAACGCCCGCTGCAGGAAACGGGGCAGCCACCAGGCCTTCTTGCCGAAGATCTGCATCACGGCGGGCAGGATCAGGCAGCCGATGAGCAGGGCGTCGGCGAGGATCGCGACCGCGAGCCCGAGCCCGAACTGCTGGAGCATGCGGGTGGGGCTGAGCATGAAGGCGGCGAAGACCACCACCATGATGGCACCGGCCGCGGTGACCACCTTCCCGGTCGTCGCGATCCCCTCGCGGACCGCCTCCGTCGGATCCTTGCTGCGCTCCCACTCCTCGTGCATCCGGGAGAGGAGGAAGACCTGGTAGTCCATGGAGAGACCGAAGGCCACCGCGAAGATCATGACCGGTACGTACGCCTCGATCGGTCCCGGCTCGACGCCGAGGCGCCCGTCCTGGAAGACCAGCGTCATGATGCCCAGCGCCACGCCCACGCTGAGCACGTTGAGCACCGCGGCGAAGAGCGGGATCAGCAGCGACCGGAAGACCAGGATGAGCAGGAGCGTGGAGAGACCGACCACGACGAGCACGAAGATCGGCATCTTCGCGGCCACCGCCTCGGAGAAGTCGACCGTGGCGGCCGTGCTGCCACCGATCAGATACCGCGCGCCGGTCTCCTCCGCCACCGGCGGCAGCACGTTCTCCCGGAGTCGGTCGACCAGGTCCATGGTCTCCTGGTCCTGCGGCTTCGACTCGGGCAGCACGATGATCAGGGAGAGGTTCTCACCGATCGTGTTCGGCGGTACGGCGGTGGCCACGCCCTCGGTCGCGGCGATGGCGCTCTGGGCGCGGGCCGCGTCCTCCGGGCTTCCGTCGGCGAGCACGATCAGCGGCCCGTTGAAGCCCGGTCCGAAGCCCTCGGCCAGCAGGTCGTACGCCTGGCGGCTGTGGGTGGACTCCGGGTCGTTGCCGGCGTCGGCGAAGCCCAGGTTCATGTTGATCACCGGAACCGCGAGCGCCACCAGGACCGCCAGCGGCACCAGCGCGTTCACCCAGCGGTACTTCTGCACCCAGGTCACCCAGCGCCGCCACTGCGTCCCCTCGGCGGCCTTGCCCTTGGCGAGCCGCTTCTGCACGCCCTTCTCGATCCGGCCGCCAACGAGGGACAGCAGCGCGGGGAGCAGGGTGAGCGAGGAGAGCATGGTGACCAGGACGGTCATCGCGACGGCCACCGCGACCCCCTGGAGGGAGCCGAGACCCAGCACGACCAGGCCGATCAGGGCCAGGATGACGGTGCAGCCGGCGAAGAAGACGGTTCGGCCGGCGGTGTCCTGCGCATTGATCGCGGCCTGCCGCCGCTCGACGCCCTTGAGCAGCTCGGAGCGGTACCGGGAGAAGATCAGCAGGGCGTAGTCGATGCCGACGCCGAGACCGACGAGCATCATCAGCGGCGCGGTGAAGTCGGCGATGGTCGCCACGTGCGACGCCAGCCCGATCAGGCCGATCGCCGAGCCCACGGCGAAGATGGCGATCACCAGCGGCAGGCTGGCCGCCACGATCGAGCCGAACAGGATCACCATGATGACGAGCGCGGCGAGCATGCCGGCGAACTCGGCGCCGCCGCCACCGCCCTCCTGCGCCGCACGGATCGGCGCGCCGCCGAGCTCGACCCGGAGCCCCTCGCCCTCGGCGGCGTCGGCGGTGTCAATGATCTTGCGGACGTCGTCGGCCGGCACGTCGGCGGACTGGCCGTCGAGCGCGACGGTGGCGTACCCGATGGTGCCCTGCTCCGAGATGCCGAAGCCCTCGTACGGGCTCTGCACGCCGGCGACGTGGGGCAGCTCCTTGACCTTCGCGAGCATCGACTCGATCCGGACCTGGGTGCCGGGGTCACGCAGACCGGCCTCGCGCTCGAAGACGACCTGGATCGACTCGCCGGACTGCACCGGCGCCCGCTCCTCGAGCAGGTCCAGGGACTTCTGCGATTCCGTGCCCGGCAGCGAGAAGTCGTTGCGGTAGTCACTGCCCACGGCCTGGGCCGCGACGGTGACGCCGGCCAGCACGAGAACCCAGAGCACGACGGCGATCCAGCGGCGCCGGTACGCCCAGCCGCCCAGCCGTTCGAAGACACTCGGGCGCCGCGTCGGC
The DNA here is from genome assembly GCF_900091495.1 of Micromonospora echinospora. Classification (NCBI taxonomy): domain Bacteria; kingdom Bacillati; phylum Actinomycetota; class Actinomycetes; order Micromonosporales; family Micromonosporaceae; genus Micromonospora; species Micromonospora echinospora. Next base: position 7,714,841 of record NZ_LT607413.1, read on the forward strand.
GAGGCTGCGGCGGTTGTTCTGGTCATCAGTGCTCGACCTCCTGAGACGCACGCTCAGATAGATAGCTTGTCTACTTGTAGCTACGCCACCTTAACAGGGAGATCCGTAGCCGGACTACAGCTCCGGTCGCGCTCGGGCCGCCTTCCGGCCGTCGCAGACGCAGGAACCCGGGGTCACCGGACACCGGATCGGGACCGCCCTCAGGGTCGCCGCCGCACGCCGCTGACCTGGGCCGAATCAACCGTTCCGGTACCCGGCCCCGACCTGACGGGCCCGGCGCTCCCCGCCCCGACTCAGGGTGAACCCTGCGTTTCCCCTGGAGTTCTCGACGACAGGTGGACGCTGTCGCGGATACGCAGCCAGGCTACGGGTGTACCGACCCCTTGAAACCCAGAGGTGATTGCCCATGCGCCCGCTCCGGCGAGTGCTGATCGCCGCCACACTCGCCGTCGTGCTCCTCTGCGCGGCCGGTATGGCGGGAGTGGTCTGGACGTTCAACTCCAGGACCATCTCCACTGCTGGCACGATCGAGTTCGTCCACGCGCTGCCGGTGCCGCCGCTGGCGCCCTCCACCGTGGACGGCCAGGGCCGGCGGGTCTTCGAGCTGCGGGCACAGACCGGACGGCACGACTTCGGCGACCGCACCGCCGACACCTGGGGCTTCAACGGGGCGTACCTGGGCCCGACCCTGCGGGCCGCCCGTGGCGAGCAGGTGCTGGTAAACGTGCACAACGGGCTGGACGAGGAGACGACCGTGCACTGGCACGGCATGCACCTGCCGGCCCGGATGGACGGTGGGCCGCACCAGATGGTGCCGGCCGGCACGAGTTGGCATCCCACCTGGACGGTGGACCAGCCGGCCGCCACGCTCTGGTACCACCCGCACCCGCACGGGGAGACCGCCCGACACGTCTACCGGGGACTCGCCGGGATGTTCATCCTGGACGACCCGACGAGTTCGGTCGGCGGACTGCCCGACCGGTACGGCGTGGACGACGTGCCGGTCATCGTGCAGGACAAGCGGTTCTCCCGGAACGGGAACCTGAACGAGAGCGCGCCGATGTTCAGCAGCGTCGGCCTGATCGGCGACACGATCGTGGTCAACGGCGCGACCGCGCCGTACCTGGACGTCACCACCGAACGGGTCCGCCTGCGGGTGCTCAACGCCTCCAACGCGCGGGTCTTCGACTTCGGCTTCGCCGACGACCGCGAGTTCGCCCTGGTCGGCACGGACGGCGGCCTGCTCGACCAGCCGTACCGGATGAAGCGGATCATGCTCTCGCCGGGCGAGCGCGCGGAGATCGTGGTCGAGGTCCGCCCGGGCGATCGGCCGGTCCTGCGCAGTTTTCCACCGGACCTCGGGGCGGACGCCTGGAGCGAGCGGTTCAACGGCGGCGAGGACACCTTCGACGTCCTCCAGCTACGCGCCGCCGAACGGCTCGACGACAGCCCCGAGCTGCCGTCCCGGCTGGTCGAGACGCCCCGGCTCGACCCCGGGGAGGCCGCCCGGACCCGGGAGTTCACGCTGAGCGGCACCCGGATCAACGGCGACGCCATGGACATGGACCGGATCGACCTCACGGTCACCAAGGGCACCACGGAGGTGTGGGAGGTGACGAGCCGGGAGGCCCTCCAGCACAACTTCCACATCCACGACGTTCAGTTCCAGGTGATCGACGTGGGCGGGGCCGCGCCACCGCCGCACCTCAGCGGCTGGAAGGACACGATCTTCCTGCATCCGAACACCACGTACCGGATCATCGCTCGGTTCGCCGACCACGCCGATCCGGACATGCCGTACATGTACCACTGCCACATCCTGTTCCACGAGGACGAGGGGATGATGGGCCAGTTCGTGGTGGTCGAGCCGGGGCAGAAGGCCGGCACGCCGCCGAGCGGCGGCCACGACGACGGCGGGCACGGTGGCGGCCACCAGGGACACGGCTGACCGCCCGCCGCCGGCGCGTGAACCGGACGCCGACCCTCCCCTGCCGGAGGGTCGGCGTCGGCCGTCGTACGGACGGTCGCCGGACGTCGGGCGTCACGCGGAGGGTCCGCCGGGGCGCCGGTCGTCGCGCGGACGGTCCGCCGGAGGTGTCACGGCCCACGCGTCGGCCGGTCCACCCCCGCGCGGGTCGGCCGCCGCCGGACTCAGGGCCCCGGTGGGATGTTGTGGTTGCGGTGGAAGATGTTCTCCGGGTCGTAGATCCGCTTGAGGGCGGCCAGCCGACCCAGGTCCGCCGGGCGGTAGGCGGCCATGGTCCGGCTCGGGTCGCTGAGGAAGTTGAGCAGCACCCCACCGGTCGCGTACGGACGCAGCCGCCGGGCGAAGGCCGCCATGTGCCCCCGCGCGACGGCGAGTTCGGCAGCGCGCAGGTGCGGGGCGACCGCGATCAGCGCGTACGTCGCGTCCCGGTGGCCGGACGGTCCGCCGTCGGCCAGCGGCCGGCCCAGCGCTCCGCCCACGTGCCGCAGCTCGACGACCGAGATCGGCGAACGGGTCGTCCCGGAACCCCCGATCTCGGCGAGCAGCACCTCGATCAACTCGTCGCTCAACCCCCGGAACAGGTCGGTGTGTTCCCGGACGAGCTGCGGGCCGGGCTGCGGGTCCTCCAGGCCGGCGGTCTCCGGCCAGGTCATCGGCGCGTACCCGCCGAACAGGGGTGGTCCGGCGACGGCCAGCAGGGGGGCCAACGCCCGCCGGCCGTGTGCCGCCGGGCCGGTGTGGCAGACGCGCACCGCCACCACCGTCCGGTCCCGCAGCGGTTCCGGGACGCCCGGCGCATCCGGCAGCCGCAGCAGCGTCAGCGCGGTGGTCAGCTCGTCGGGCAGGCCGGCGGCGTGGTCGCGGTGGCAGGCAAGGATCTCGCCGGCCCGTTCGCCCGGGAAGTACGCCACCCCGCCGTAGACCTCCCGGACCGGGTAGAGGCGGAGCAGGAGTTCGGTGACGACGCCGAAGTTCCCGCCACCGCCGCGCAGCGCCCACCACAGGTCGGCGTCGTCGTCGGGGCCAGCCACCAGGCGGTTGCCGGCGGCGGTCACCACCTCGGCGCGGAGCAGGCTGTCGGCGGCGAAGCCGTGCCGGCGGGACAGCCAGCCCACCCCGCCGCCCAGGGTGTAGCCGGCGACCCCCAGGGCGGACGAGGTGCCGGAGATGGGCGCCAGCCCGAACCGGGCCGCCGCGGCGACCACGTCGCCCCAGCGGGCGCCGCCGCCGACCCGCGCGGTCGCCCGGACCGGGTCGACGTCGACGTAGGCCAACCGGGAGAGGTTGAGCAGCACCCCGTCGTCGGTGGGGCGGATGGTGCCGTGTCCGGTCGCCTGCACCCCGACCGGTACGTCGAACTCGCGCGCGGTGATGACGGCCCGCGCCACGTCGGCCGCGTCGGCCACCTCGGCGACCAGGAGAGGCTGCTGGTCGAGGTCACGCCGCCAGGCCGACCGGCCGACGTCGTAGCCGATCGCGCCGGGCAGGTGGAGGCGGCCGTCGAAGTGCTGCCGCAGCCGGCGGGCCACGGCCTCCGCGCTGCGCGGCCCGGGACAGTCGTCCAGCGGGCCGTCGAGCAATCGGTCGGTCCCGGCCGGCGGGTGGGGGAGTTCGCCCCAGGGGACGGTCGGGACGGGAAGGTAGCCGTCGAACAGCACGGCGTCCTCCGGGAGCATCGGACGTCGCCCGGCTCCGGAGCGCATGGCGCGGGCGCAGGGAAACGCGAGTTCCGTCCCCACTCGGCCGGTCCTGCGTCGCTTCATGGAACGCACCCCTCGTCGTGTACCGCACCTTGCGTCACCAGATCATGACAGAAGGTGAAAGAGATCGGAATCGCGAGTCACTGGAGGATGTGTGGACAACCGCCACAAGGAGGTGCCGCGACCCCGCTGCCTCCGCCATCCCGCGCCTCCGCCGACCGGATGATCTGCACCTCACATCGGTGAAAGGGGCAACCCGCACCGGCGGTGGCTACATTTGGTGCCATGCCCGCCCTCTCCGTCGACGACGTGCTCGTCCTGCCCCGACTTCCCCGGTTGGACGAGTCGACGACCGCGTTCCGACCGGTCCGTCGCATGATCACCGCTCCCAGTGGCTTCGAGGGCGAGGGTTTCCCGGTCCGCCGGGCCTTCGCCGGGGTTCCCGTGTCGGAACTCGACCCCTTCCTCCACCTGGACCAGATGGGCGAGGTGGAGTACGCGCCCGGCGAGCCGAAGGGCACGGCCTGGCATCCCCACCGCGGCTTCGAGACGGTCACCTACATCATCGACGGTGTCTTCGACCACCAGGACTCCCACGGCGGCGGGGGCACCATCACCAACGGCGACACCCAGTGGATGACCGCCGGCACGGCCATGTAACCCAAGGCACATAGAGAAATCCTGCGCAAAGCGCTTCCCGGGGTTCGCGCTAAACGTTTGGCGCGATACGCTGTCGGCATGTCCCTCCCGATCACCGGGCCCGCCCTGGGCAGGCGTCGCCTTCGCGCGAGCATCTACATTCGCTTGTCCCACGCGGCCGACGCGTCGAACACGTCCCTAGACGACATGATCAACAAGTGCCGAGCCCTTCTCGCCGCCGAGGATTTCGAGGAGATCGCCCTTCATATTGACGACGGGATCTCGGGCGGTGTCCGCGACCGCCCCGAGTTCATCGCCTGGCTTGACGACGCCCGTCACGGCCGGTGCGAAGTCCTGGTCGCCCACCACGTCGACCGGATGACCCGCGAGGGCCTGAACGTGGCCGCAATGATCCTCGACGTACAGGAGGGGAAAGATCCGGTCACGGGCAAGATCGTCCGCCCGCCGGTCCGGCTCATGGACACGACGGGACTCGACTCCGACAACGGAACCGCGTTCCGCATCATGTTCCTGATCAAGGCCGAGACCGCCCGCGATGAGCGCGAGAACGCCCGCCGCCGTGTCGCCGGTCGCGCCACCCGGCTACGGCTGGCCGGACGCTGGCCGGGCGGGGAGGTGCCCTTCGGGTACCGGATCGTGCCGGCCCGGGACGGGAAGGGGAAGACCCTCGCCCAGCACGACGAAGAGGCCGCCGCGCTGAAGGACTGCGCCTCGCTGATCCTTCGCGGACAGACCCTCGGCCGCGCCGTCCGATGGATGAACTACCACGGGCCAAGCCCGCGCCGCGCCGAGCAGTGGTCGCGGACGACCCTCGCCCAGGCGCTCACCGGGGACCACATTCTCGGCAGGGTGACGATCGGGAACGTCCTTCAGCGGGACGCGAAGGGCTTTCCGTTCGCGCCGTTCCCCGAAGTGCTCGATCTCCCGACCGTGACCGCGCTGCGTCAGGCGCTTGCACGGAACGCCGACCCCACGAAGAGCCCCCGGGGTCCCCGTAAGCCCGCCCGCCTCGGGTCCCGGCTGATCGAGTGTTCCGGCTGCGGGAAGTTCCTCACGGTGACGAGGACGAAGACCGCCTACCGGCCGCGCTCCCGACCCGGCGAGGTGCGCCGGTACGAGCTGATCACGTACCGCTGTCAGGAGAAGTCCGAGGGTCGGCGCTGCGAGCGCCCCGTCCTGGTCTCGGCCCTGCCGTTTGAGCAGTACCTAGAGCGTCGCTTCCTGGAAGACTTCGGCCACGCGCCGATGTTCGAGGAGCGCGTGATCGTGGCCGACGGGGGCGCACTTGCTGCGGTAGAGGAAGCTCTCGCCGGCCTGCTCGCCCGCCTCGCCACCGCCGCCACCGCCGAGACCTTCGCTCAGCTTCAGGCGCTACAGGCTCAGCGGGACGAGCTGATCGCCGCACCCCGCGAACCGATCGTGACCCGCGTTCCGACCGGCCTTACGATGGCGGAAGAGTGGGAGGCCCGCGACACCGAAGGTCGGCGTGAGTTGCTGTCCGACGCCTACGAGCTGCTACGCCTCCACCCCGGGAAGCGTGGTGGGAAGGGCTACTTCGACCCGGCCCGCCTCGAAGCAATCCCGTTCGAGGGTGCCCACGACCCGGACCCCGAATTCGTGTAAACGGACCAACCCCGACCGGACGCCCTCGGCCCTCCCGCCGGGGGCGTTCGCGTGTTTACACGCCGCGCCGAGGGAGCGCCGGGCGAGACCGCCGGGTGACGAAGTGACCGACGTTTCGTCACTCCCCTATTACTTCTTCTAGAGGAGGAGGAGGAGTCTTAGACATAGATACGGGAGTGACGAAACGTGCGTCACTGCGTCACGCATGGCCGCCGGCCTGGGCGGGTAGGGGTCTCCTTACGCTTAACGCTCACCGTAGGAGGTACCCGCCGATGCGTACCGCCGCCCTGGCACTGACGCTCGCCCTCGCCCCTGCCCCTGCCGCCCCGCCGGGCCCCCTGCGTGACGCCGTCGGGGGCGTGGTCGACCGCCTGATTCCCGGCCGCCCGCCCGACGTGCCCCCGTCGCCGACCACGGTCCCCGTGACCGTCCCGCCGGCCCCGTTGGTGACTCCGGCCGGGTCCCCGAGCCCCGCCCCGACCAAGGCCCCCGCACCGGCCCGGACGACACCCGCCCACGTAACAGAGGTGGGGCCCGCGTCGTCTTCCCGTCCGAAGGGCACGTTGCAAGGCCCGACCGAGCCGGGCCCCGCCACACCGGGGGCGGCAACGCCCGAGGCGATTCCGGGCCTTGTCGGGCCGTGGGGTGAGCCCGCACCCGAGGACAGCGACCCCGCCCCGGGGCGGACGGTCTACGTCTTCGGCCTGGTCGCCCTTGCCCTGCCGGCCGCGTGGGTGCTCGCCCGCCGTCGCCGGCCGCGTCCTGCGGTCACCGCCGCGACGTACGAGGAGGCTTACGAGCTGGGCCGCGCCGACGAGCGGGCCGCAGCCGACCGCCCCTCGGCCCGCGTGATCCCGTTCACGCGCCGGGACAGCAAAAGGCCCCCGGCTAGGTAGCCGAGGGCCCGTCGTGCTGGTCGGGTCAGCGCTGCGCCACGCTGCCCACGAACGCCCGCCAGGCTGCGGGCGGGAAGGTCAGCGCCGGCCCTGCCGGGTCCTTCGAGTCCCGGACACCGACGACCCCGGGAAGGTTGTCGGCGACCTCTACACAGTCGCCGCCGTTACCGCCACTGCGAGTGCTTTTGCGCCACTGCGCCCCGGTCAGGTCCATGTCTTCGCCGCTTCCATGATGAGGTCTAGGGATCTTCCTCGCGGAAGCGCCTCACCTCGAATGCGCTCCCACCGCCGCTCAAGGGTAACAAGGTCGGAGGGCTGGTCGAGTATCGCCGCCCGCGCGGGGCTGTCGACGTGTGCGACCCGTGCGCCTTCGGGCATGTCGGCGATCGTGAAGGGCCCGTCAAGGCCCGGGTAGCTGGGCGCGTCCGCCGGCACGACGTGAAGTTGCACGCTGGGCAGGTCGGCGCACTGTACGAGGTGGGCGAGCTGCGCGGCCATGAGTGCCCGGTCGCCGCCGACGCGCCGCCGCAGTACGCCTTCGTCCAGTACGGCGACGAGCAGGGGCCCGCGCTCCCGCGTGAGGATGGACTGCCGGCCGAGCCTCGCGGCGACCAGCTCGTCTACCGCGTCGGTGCACAGCACCCCGCCCGCGAGGGTCGCCCGCGCGTACGCCTCGGTCTGAAGCAAGCCGGGCACCCACGCGAGCTGATACGCGCGCAGCGTGGCGGCCTCGCGTTCGATGTCGACCCACGGGCGGAACCAGACGGGCTCGCGGCGTAGCCCGACGTCCGGCCATAGTGTGTCGACATCTCGCCCGAGCAGTTTTGCGACGGCGACGCGGTGGCGACTCTGTGGAATGTGCCCAGGGTTTGCCCAGCGTTGCGCGGTCTTCGGGTGTACCCCTATCTGACCTGCGAGGCTTTCCGCTGTGTGCCCTGCCTCGGCGAGCGCCGCGACAAACGCGTGATTCATGCCTGTCCCTTCCCGGAACAAACGATCTGTCCTAAGGACATTAGACAACGCTGTGTGATTGTCAGGCAACCGTCGGCAGGCTGGTCTTCATGCCACGATCACGCCCGACATCGTCTGTCCCGTTCGCCCCCCGGCACCGTCCGGTCCTGCGCGGGTTCCGGCTGCGGTGCTCGTGTGGTCTCGCGTCCTGGCGACGCTGCCCGGACCGCCGGCACCCGCTGCGACCGGGCCCGCTCGCCGCCCCGCGCCACGCTGCGGAGGACAAGCCGAAGCCACCGCCGAAGCCCGACCCGAAGCCGAAGTCCGAGCCGCCTTCGATCCCCTGGCCGCCGCTGAACCCGATCGGGCCCTTCAGCCTTCCTTCTCGTCCGGTCGCCCAGGACGACGCGACTCAGGTCATCTGGCCGAACGCGTCGGGACTGGTCACGCGCGCCCAGCGCGAGCGCGGGAACGGGGGCCGCTGGTGGTAAGCGTGGCTTCCTCGGCGACGACGGACCCGGCCCTCGTTCACCGCCGCCGCTGGGCGACGGTGCGGTGTGTGGAGTGTGGTCGGCACTGGCCGTGCGACGCCTTCAAAACGGCTATGTTCCTGACGACCCCGGCGCAGCGCGCCGCCGCCGTGCTCCAAATGGTGGAGGAGGCGCGGCGGGTGAAGAGGGAAGGAATCGACATTCCCGCGCCGGCCCTCATCAGCCGGTTTCTGTGGTGGCTGAAGCTGGGCCGCAACGACGCCCAAATGCTGGCATGGGAGGTGTGGCCGAATGCCTCGGCCCCACCCCGGTAGCACGCACGTCTACAGTCGCCCGGCGTGGCGTTGCCGGACGTGTGGGGCCCCGTGGCCGTGTCAGCCGGCGAAGCTGCGTCTCCTCGGCGAGTACAAGAAAGACCGGCTCGCCCTGTCGATGTACCTCGGGACGCTGCTCGACGTCGCGGTGTCCGAGGTGCCCGCCGACAGTGGAGAGAACCTGCTCGAACGCTTCGTGTCGTGGGCGCGTCCGCCGCGCCGGCCGAGGTACTGACCTGCTGAAACTGCCCGTCCCGGTGTCGCCCGGGGCGGGCTCAAACTTTCTTTGAACACCTTGGGGTCCCCTGGCGCATAGGGGCCGTGTCCGCAAGAGACACGAGCCCAGGAGGCCCGAGCAATGATGCAGAACTTCCCCGCGCGTGCGAACGGTGACAAGCTGACCGAGGACGCGCAGGTGTACGTGGACGCCGACGGTCGCCGGCCCGACTCGCAGGGTGCGTACCTGGGTCTGACCCTGCCGGGCAAGATCGAGTCCGTGTGGCTGAACCCGGACGCCGCCCGGCGGATGGGCGAGTGGTTCGCGACCCGCTACGGCGTCGGTGGCTACCTCGGCGCGAAGGCCGGCGAGACCGTGAAGGTCCTGAACCGGGACGGCTCGCTGAAGCGGACCGAGAAGGTCGCCGATGCGATCGACTTCGACGGCGAGTACCTGATGGAGGACGGCAGCTACGTATCGGCCGTCTTCGTCCGCCACGCCGCCGCGATCCTGCCCGAGGACGAGAAGCCGGCCGAGCCGGTCGCCCTGAAGGTCGGCGACGTGGTCGAGCTGAAGCCGAACGCGAAGACGACCAACGGGGGCGGTGTCTACTTCGCGGCGGACGTGACCCGGGTCCGGGTCGAGCGCGCCATGAACGAGCGTGGCAACTGCCTGGTCCACCGCGTGAACGGCTCGGGGGGCGTCACCACGCAGAACGTCGGCCGCGCCTACCTGGGCGACCCGATCGCGGCCGAGCCCTTCGCGCCGGAGGTCGGCGGGGTGTACGCGCTGAAGCCGGGCGCGCTCACGTCGTTCGGGACGTGCACCCTGAACGGGCGCGGTGTGACCCGGGTCGAGGTCACGTCCGGTCCGGACGACGACGGCGACCTGGTCATCCGGGCGCTCGACGGCGACGGGACGCGGACCGGCGCGTACGTCCTCCCGTCGGGCCTCGCCCCGCTGGCCGAGGCCCCGGCCGCCCCGAAGACCGGCCCGTTGGAGGCCGGCGAGGAGGCCGAGGTGGTCGAGTCGTGGGGCGTGGACTTCCGGGTCGGCGACCGCGTGACCGTGGTGCGGCGCTTCATGAGCTTCGGCGAGGAGTTCATCGAGGTGACGCACAACCGGAAGGGCGTGTCGGGCGACTGCTACCCGCGTCGGCTGAAGCGTCCCGCCGCCGACCGGCCGTGGGCTGTCGGTGACGAGGCGATCGTGACGGAGGACTACCCGACCCACGCGAGCGTCCGCGCGGGTGACCGCGTCCGCATCACGGACCTGCCGAGCGTGCGTGACGACCGCTACCGCGCCGAGTTCGTCTCGGGCCGGGGTGGCGCGCACGGGGGCGGCGGATGGTTCATCCCCGCTTCCGCCCTGCGCCGCCCGTAACACCCCCTGAAGAAGCCCGTCCCCTGCTCGGGGGCGGGCTTCTTCTGTTTCTCCCGAAAGTCGCGTGAACACCCCGGGCGGCCCTGGCGCATAGGGCGTGTGTCCGAACGAGACACGACAGCGGAGGGCCGCATGGCACGGAAGATTTTCGAGCACACCGACGGCGACGGCGACGGCTTCCACATCGACCACTACCCGTCGGCACCCGGCAACTTGGTTCTTCTGGCGAAGTCGCGCGCGGGGACGATCGTTCCCGTCGAGCTGAAGCCGGGGGCCGACGTCGACCGGCTTCGCGCCGCGCTCGCCCCACACGGCACCCCGGAGCCCGCGACCGACGCCGGTCCCGGCCCGATCCTCGACCTGACGGACGTCGAGGGCGACACGCTGACCGTTTACACGCGGTCGAGCCGTGAGAACCCGATCGCGCTCACGATCAACGCCGAGACGGACGACGAGCAGACCGTCTGGCTGACCCCGGCGCGCGTGACCGAGCTGCGGGCGGCCCTGGCCTCGCACGACCCGGCCGAGGTGCCGACGACCGGGACGGCGCTTCACGAGCTGGCCGAGCGCGTGACCCGTCCGACGGCCCCGGTCGCCGCGATCGAGGTCGGCCGCGAGTACCGGTTGCTGCCGGGTGCGAAGCTCCACACCGATTTCGGCGACGTGAGTACGGGTCTCGCGACCTCGGGCACCACGCGGGTCGTCGTGACCAACCCGAAGACGCGCCGGGGGAACGCCACCGTAACCGCCGTGGACGGCGTCAACGCGGGAACGCCGAATTGGAGTGTGGCACCCGAATTCCTCGCCCCGCTCCCCGGCGACGCCGCCGAGGCACTGTGGGTGCTCCCCGACCCGGCCGACTCGCTCGACCCGGCGCGGGTCGCGGCGTGGGAGAAGGCGTCGACCATGCTGGACGGTCGCGCGGCCCACGTGGACGACGTGTTGCGCCTCGCTGAGTTCCTGATCGGGGACGCGGCATGAGGCGCACTCTCCCCTACACCCTCGGCGGTGCCTTGCTCGGCACCGTCGGGGGCGTTGCCCTCGCGCTCGACGCGTGGTGGCTGACGTGGGTCGCGTGGTTCGTCTACTTCGCGGCCGTCGAAGGTGCGGCGCTGTTCAACTCCCGCACCGGCGACACCCTGAGCGAGCACGTGTGGTTGTGGTTCGGCACGCAGCGCCGGAAGGCCGGCGAGCCCCCACGCGAGGTGACCGGGTGGGTTCGGTTCCGGCGGTTCGTGTTGCTCGCGTTCGTGACGTGGTTGGCAGTGCACTTTCTGACGGGAGGGCTTTTCTGATGAGTGAGGCTTACTTCGGCCGGCTGCGCGTGTCGGACATCTTCGACGGCGACGGCGAAATGCGATTCGAGGGTGTCGGTTCTGGCGGCGTCGGGACCTACGTCAAGCGCGCCGAGGTCGCCCGGCTGCGCGACCACCTGACGGCCGTCCTGGGCGACGGGCCGAAGCCGGTCGCGGGCGACGCGGGCGCGGTCGAGGTGGGGCGGGAGTACCGGCTGCTGCCGGGGGCCTGCCGTTCGGGCGGGTACGCGGCGCTGACGGACTACTTCGGCCCCGCTCGGGTGCGGGTGATCCGGCTTCCGGACGCCGACGGCGACGTGTTCGTGGAGACGTGCGACGGCGCGCGGAGCGTGTACGTGCTGCCGCAATACCTCGCCCCGCTCGACCCCTCCCCCGCGCCGGCTGCGGCCGACGTGGTGAGGGCGGCCCGGGAGACCGCCGCCGAGGCGGGCCGGCTCGGTATGCGCAACGTCTCTAGCCTATTCGGCCGCTTCGCCGACGCTCTCGAAGGGAAGGCCCCGTGACCCTCACCCCTACCAGCGCGCTCGCCGAGGCGCGCGAGTTCGTACTGTCCCTGCCCGGTGCCGGCGAGCTGGACGCCGCCGCGCTCGCTCAACAGATCAACGGCATCGCAACGCTGCTGCTGGAGTACGCCGAGCGCCCGGCCCCGGACGACGAGATCGACACCGACGCCGAGCCCGGCCCGCTGGGCGCGTTGTCGTCGGTCCCGTGCACTGTGGTCCCGTCCGACTCCGCTTGGGTCGACGCTTACCAGACCGTCCGGGGCAAGCGGGTCCGGCTCGGCCTGGTGGACGGGTCGACGCGGCCGAACATCGTCGTGACGCCGTCGGATGCCCGCCGGTACGCCGCCGGCATCCTGAACGCCGCCGACGAGGCCGACGGTACGTCGCGGCTGCTCTTCGGCATCGGTTCCCCGCAGTCCTGACCGCACCCCAAAGGGCCCGCCTGGCTTCGTGCTGGGCGGGCCCTTCCCGTATCCGAAGGAGGAAGGATGACCGACCCGCTCGCCGAGCTGGCCGCCGTGGTCGCCGAGCGCCACGCCCTCGACCCGGCGGACTTCGCGGCCCGCGTCCGCCGCCAGCTCGCCCGCAGGATGGCCCGGGGGCGCATCCCGTTCAAGGTGTGCCCTGCCTGCGGCGAGGCGCTTCCCGCGCTGTCCTTCGCCGAGGACATCAGCAAGGGCGACGGGCTAAAGGTCGTGTGTCGCGAGTGCGACGCCGCCCGGCAGGCCGAACGAAGATCAGCGTCTCCCAGCCCTGGCGCATAGGAGTAGTAGAGGCAGGGAGCCGTGTAAACGGACCCGCCCCTAGCCGCTACGGCCCCGCTCTGCCGACGACCTGTGTGCCCCTAGGGACAGGCTCGGGAGCGGGGCGCGTATGCGTCGTGAACGCCCCGGTCCGCCTCTGCCCTCGGGCACGCCGCCGGGGTTCCGCTCGCCTCGGGCGGGCGCTCTCCTTTCGGACCTGGCCGTGAGAGCACCCGCCCGAGCGCCATACCCACGCCCCCGGCGTGCGCTCCACCCGCTACCGATCAACGACCCGACGCCACGGCGCGGGATGCGGGTGTCGAGTGCCCCGGGGGCGTTCGTCTTCTACCTGGGAGGGTCTGATGACCTGGGAGGGGTCAGACCGAAGGGCCCGCCTGCCGCATGATTGGGCCCTGCGCAGACTGCGGGCCCTACGCCGGGACGGGTACCGATGCCGCCAGGTGTTCAGCACTGGTGAGCGGTGCGGTGCCCCGGGGTCCGAGGTAGACCATGTGGTGCGTGGTGACAACCACGACCTATCCAATCTTCAGACGCTCTGCTCGTACTGCCACGGTGTGAAGACCGCAGCCGAGGCCGCCGCTGCTCGGCGACCGAGGCCGAAGCGAGCGCGCGAGCCCGAGCGTCATCCTGGCGAGCTGTGACTCTGTGTGTTGTCACGCAGCGTGAGGGGTGGGGGGTGGCCCCCTCCCGCTCGCTCCCCCCACCGAAGCGGCATAGCGCCTCGGGCTCTGTACGGGCATAGAGGTCGCAACGGAGGGTCACTAACGCCGATCGTTTACACGCTCTGTTACCGCCCGAGGAGGGCCGATGCTGGAGATTAGCGCCGGCCGCCACCCCGCGACCCGGCACTTCGAGCCGCTCTTCGCGTTCGGGCACCTGTGGTTGCGGGGTTGTGAGGCTGACCCGTGACCCGGGGGACCTGCAACTAAAGAACGCCCATTAGCCCAGCGTCGTCCCCCGGGGGCTTACCTGGCTATCCGGACGGGTCAGCCATCAAAGCGCGAAACCCGGCCCGCCCACCGTCCGGAGGACTACCGGGTCCGCTTCCCGGTGCTACTGCCCCGGGCAACCCAACTGTACCCGAACGTCGGCCCGCCGCTGGCACGTAGCCGAACGGCGGGCCCCTGGGCGTTCGTTAGAGCTTGCCCTCGAACAGAGCGACCGAGTCCCCGAGCGCATTCGGCTCGACGGTCACCGCGATCACGCTCGTGTCCTTCGTCGGCGCGCTGAAGGCGTACTTCGCGGTGCGCTTCTGGCCCGTCGCGATAGTCGACGTGAAGCCCCCCGTGATGCCCTTCTCGCTGTCGAAGACCGGCTCGGCCTGGGTCCCCTCGGCTCCGAACGAGGCCGTTACGTTGGCGAGGGTGAGGTCTAGGGGCTCGGTCCCCTTGTTCTCGATCGTGATCGAGAAGACCGCCGCCGAGTTGCCGCGCTGGTGACCGGCGGACGTTCCCGACGGCGTGAACTTCGTCGGCTTGCCGACGGTCACGACAACGCCGCCGTCAAGGGTCACGGCTTCCGCCCCCATCGCGGCGACCGTCTTCTTCTCCGGGGCCGCACTCGACGCAGCGGCCTTCGGCTGCGAAACGTCGGTCACCTTGCCCGTGTCACCACCCCCGCCGCCGCATCCCAGCGCTACGACGCCGCCGAGGACCACGGCCACCACTGACCACCGCTTGTTACGCATTCCTTAGGACTCCCTTAAGTGGACGAACGCCGCCGGCCATCGTGGCACGTGCGCGCAGCGTTTAGCGATGGGCCTTCGGGTCGGGTTGCTGACACCGATCGAGGAGTCCGAACGTCCGGAAGTACCCCCGTTTAAACACATGAGAGGAGGTCCCGCCGTGGCCCGTGGCACCATGCACGCGCCGAAGCCGGACGGCCAGCGCCGCCGCCGCAACGCCCCGACGCACGGCGAGACCGTCCTTCCCGACGACGACGTGGTCCGGGGGCCCGAGCTGGCCGGGCTGACCGCAGGCCGCGAGTTCCGCCCCGAGACGGTCGCATGGTTCGACACCTGGCGACGATCCCCGCAGGCCGCCGTCTTCATCTCGACCGACTGGCTTCGCCTGGCGACCCTCGCGCCCATCGTTGACGCGTACTGGCGTCGCCCCTCGGCCGCCGCGCTGTCCGAGATCCGGATGAACGAAGAGCGCCTAGGCGCGACCGTGGTCGACCGGATGAGGGCTCGGATGCGGGTCGAGACCGACGACGAGGCCGCCGAGGGCGACCTTCCCGCCGGGGTGACGTCCCTTTCCGAGCGTCGCGCGTCGCTGCGCGACCGGCTCGCGTGACGGCCCCGGACGCCCGCGCCGCCGAGCTGGACGAGCTGGCCCGCCTCGCCGCGATCGAGGCGCGGAAGGCCGTCGCCGCCCACGCCCTGACGACGATCGAGGCATTCCCGCTCGACGGGTCGATTAAGACCCTCGGATGGGGCGTTGTCGATTGGGTCGAAGCGTGGTTGCTTCAGCCCGACGGCGACGAGGCCGGCGAGCCCTATCGGCTGACGCGCGAACAACTGAACTTCGTCCTTTGGTTCTACGCCGTAGACGACCGGGGACGCTTTATCTACCGCCGCGCCGTCCTTAGGAGGGCGAAGGGCTGGGGAAAAGCCCGTTCCTCGGCGCTCTAGCGCTGGCTGAGCTTTGCGGCCCGGTCAGGTTTTCGCATTGGAGCGCCGAGGGCCGGAACGAGGACCCCCGCCGAGACTTTGAGCCCGTCGGCAAGCCGCACCCCGCGCCATGGATCGTCATTGCGGGCGTCAGCGAGACGCAGACGGAAAACACCATGGCCGCTATTCGCGCCATGGTCGAGCAGTCGCCATTGGTCGAAGCCGCCGGCCTGGACATCGGTAAGACACGGATCTTCACGCCGTCGGGCGGAAAGATCATGCCGGTTACCGCGTCCAGCTCGACGCAGGAAGGCGCTCGGCCCTCCTTCGCGATCATGGACGAGACGCACCATTG
Organism: Micromonospora echinospora; assembly: GCF_900091495.1. Classification (NCBI taxonomy): domain Bacteria; kingdom Bacillati; phylum Actinomycetota; class Actinomycetes; order Micromonosporales; family Micromonosporaceae; genus Micromonospora; species Micromonospora echinospora. The sequence continues at coordinate 7,730,612 of NZ_LT607413.1, forward strand.
GACGGAATCCAATGGCGGGTATGCCCTCGCCCGCGTGATCCGGCGCAACCTCGCGAAGTCCCGCGACGGCATGGCCCGCGCAATCGAGACCACAAACGCGCACGCGCCAGGTCAGGACAGCGTCGCCGAAATCTCTTACCTCGCGTACCTCGCGATGAAGGAGAAGCGCACCCGCGCGACCGGCATCCTGTACGACTCCCGCGAGGCCCCGGGGCACATCGACCTTTCCGACCGCGACGAGCTGATGAACGGCCTCGCGATGGCCTACGGCGATTCGCTCTGGGTCGACCTCGAACGCATCGCCGAGGAGGTCTACGACCCGGCGACGCCGCCCGAGGAGGCGCGACGGTTCTACCTGAACCAAATCGTCGCCGCTGCGGATTCCTGGGTCGCCCCGCACGAGTACGACGCGAACGGCCCGGAAGAGCGCCGCAAGAATGGCCTCCCCGATCTGGCACCGCTGAAGCGCAGTGAGCCTGGGAAGTGGCGCGAGGCCGACACGGTTTGCCTCGGCTTCGACGGCGGGCGGACCGACGATAGCTCGGCCCTCGTCGCCGTGAGAATGAGCGACGGCGCGGCCTTCCTGCTCGGCCTTTGGGAGAAGCCCGAAGGACCGTCCGGCGTCGGTTGGGAAGTCAATCAGGACGACGTACGGGGTGTGGTTGACCACGCCTTCGCGACGCTGGACGTGGTCGCTTTCTTCTCGGACGTCGCCCAATGGGAAACCGACGTCGACCGCTGGCGCGAATTGCACGGGGAAAGACTCCTCGTGAAGGCAACCACCCGCCATACGGTCGCGTGGGACATGCGCGGTCACAAGGCCGAGACTGTCCGCGCGACGGAAGCCCTTCACCGGGCCTTCATCGACGGCGAGGTCCCGCACGATGGCGAGCCCCGACTTCGGCGTCACGTCCTGAACGCCCGCCGCCGGCCGAATCAGTACGGAATTGGATTCGGCAAGGAAACGCGCGAGAGCCCGAAGAAGGTCGACGCCCTGGCCGCGCTTCTCCTCGCGGTTATGGCCAGGTCCCGCGTGATCGCGGAAGGCGCGCTCGCGAAGCGTCGCCGGCCGACCGGCCGCCTGTACGGGTTCTAACCCGCCCCCTCGTTTAAACCCTCTTAGGAGCCCGTCCGTGCCTATCACTGACGGCGCGGTCGTTGGCCTCGCCGAGGAATTGATCGCCGAGCACCGGGCCGCCACCGGGAACCCGCACGACGGGCCCGGGAAGGTGGCCCGGTATCTGCGCGGCGAGCACGATCTTCCGTACATGCCGCGCGGGGCCCGCGCCGAATATGTCTCCCTCGCGAAGAAGTCCATCACTAACTGGCTCCCGCTGATCAGCGAGACCTACGTGAAGGGTCTCTTCGTAGACGGCTACCGCGCGAAGAAGAGCACCGAGAACGCGAAGCCCTGGGACTACTGGCAGGAAAACCGCCTCGACGCCCGGCAGACCATCGCCCATCGGGGCGCGCTGGAATACGGCGCGGCGTACGTCCGCGTCCTGCCCGGTGGCCCGAAGGCCCCGAGCATCCGCCCCCTACCGGCGCTGAAGACCTGGGCGCTGTACGAGGACGACGACGACGAGTGGCCGACCCTCGCCGTGTACGTCAAGGGGAAGAGCGCGGACGGGGCGCAGCTCTACGAGGTGTACGACGACCGCCACGTCTACCACCTGGCGTTGCCGAAGGGCGAGCGCCTGAAGGTCTACCAGGTCGACGCTCACGGCCTGGGCGTGACGCCGCTGGCGCGCTTCCGGGACCGCCTGGACGGCGACAACCGAGGCATTGTGTCCCCGTTGCTGGTCCTTCAGGACCGGATCAACGAGGCCGTCTTCGCCCTGCTGATCGCCCTTCAGTACGCGTCGTTCCGCCAGCGCTGGGCAACCGGCCTCGCGATCCCCACTGTGGACGACCCCGAGAGTCCGCTCTACGGCCAGCCGGTCGAGCCGTTTCACGCCGCCGTCGACCGCCTTTGGGTCACGGACTCGCCGGACGCGAAGTTTGGCGACTTCGCTCAGACCGACGTCGGTGGGCACCTGGAAACCTACGGGTCCGGCGTGCGGACGCTGGCCGCTATCGCGCAGTTGTCGCCTCACGTCCTCCTCGGCGACCTGGTCAACCTGAGCGCCGACGCGCTGGCCGCCGCCGAGGCGAGCACGCAGCGCAAGATCGGCGAGTACGAAACGCTCTTCGGGGAGTCCTGGGAGCAGACGCTTCGGCTGGCTGCCCACGCTGCGGGCGACAGCGCCGCCGCGAAGGACACGTCCTCGCAGGTCCGCTGGCGCGACACCGAGGCCCGCAGCATGGCCGCCGCAGTCGACGCCCTCGGGAAGATGGTCACGATGTTGGCCGTCCCCGCCGAGGCCGCATGGGAGCGCATCCCGGGCGTGACCGACACGGACGTCCAGCGCTGGCGCGAGATGGCGAAGAGCCCCGACGGCCTGGCGCAGCTCGCCGCCATCTTCGACCGCCAGTCGGCGACCCCCGCGAAGCCGGCCGACCAGCCGGCGAAGGAGGCCCCCGTGAAGGAGTGACCCCGTGGCCGCCCTGACGACGCACAACCTTGCCGAGAGCTACCGCGTAACACAGGCGAAGGTGGCGACCGAGGCTGCGGCCGGGGTTGCCCTGGCGGTGAAGACCCTGCTCAACCCTGCGAACCTGACGAAGTCCTTCCCCGCGTACGCCGCAGCGGCCGGGAAGATCATCGCCGACGCCCGCGTGAAGGCCGCCGAGCAGGGCGGCGCGTTCTACCTGGCGCATCGGAAGGCGTCCGGCGTGACCGGCGCTATGCCCGAAATCGCGTGGGCTCCGCAGCTTCCCGCCGGCCAGCTCGCGACATCTCTTCTCGTGACCGGCCCGGTCGCCGTGAAGAAGGCTTTCACGATGGGTGCCAGCGTCCCGCAAGCCCTGGCCGCCGCCGAGGTGAAGGCCGCCGGGGCTGCGTACCGGCACACAGCGAACGGTGGCCGGGGCACGATCAAGGGCACCGCCTACCGCGACGCGAAGGCGATCGGGTGGGCCCGCGTGAGCGATGGCCGCCCCTGCGATTTCTGCGCGATGCTGGCGAGTCGTGGCGCGGTCTACGAGAGCGCGACGACCGCCGGCTTGACCGACGACGGCGACCGTTACCACGACAACTGCGGTTGCTTCGTCGTCCCCGTTTACACGCGTAGCGACCCGATCCCGGGCCTCGGCCCGCAGCTCGAAAAGCTCTGGAAAGACGCCACGAAGCGGGCGAAGGCTTCGCAGGGCACCGACGAACCGAAGACCGCGTCGCAGATGTTCCGGGCCCTCTACCGCGAGCGGTATCCGGAGGGCTCGAACCCCTCGCAGATGATCGCGGACGCCCACCTCGACGCCTTCCGGCTGGAAGCGGAGAAGAACCGGACCGTCTTCGAGGCGAAGGCCGCCCGGGAAGCCGAGAAGGCCGCGAAGGCTGCCGCAGAGGCCGCCGCCGAAGCCGAGCGCATCGCCCAGGCCGCCGCCGAGGGCATGTCCCGCCCGAAGCCGAAGCGCGAGAACCTGAAGCACGTCGGTACGGCCGGGGGCTCGCACGGCGCGACGATCTGGGAAGACACGTCGACCGGCGAGCGATGGATATTCAAGCCGCAGGCCGACGTCATGAACGCCATCGACGTCGCTACCGCGAAGCTGGCGAAGCGGGTCGGCCGCCCCGCCGCTGACACGTACGCCTTCGAGCTGGACGGCCGGCTCGGCTCGCTTCAACGGATGCTTCCCGGGGGCGACGCGTTCCCGGGCCCCGACTCCCAGCGGATCGACCCGACGGCGCTGTCAGACGCCGACGCCCTGGCACTTCAGAAAGAGCACGTCATCGACTGGCTCTTCGCCAACCACGACGCCCACAAGGCGAACTTCGTCCGGGACGCGGACGGCCAGCTCGCCGGCATCGACAAGGGCCAGGCGTTGAAGTTCTTCGGCCGCGACCGGCTCGACTGGACCTTCCACGCGAACGAACACGAGCCGATCTACACCACGATCTATCGCGCGTTCGCCGAAGGGAAGGACGTCGCGCTTCAGGACCCGGCGCAAGGCGAGCTGTCCGTCTTCATCCGGTCCGTTATGGACATGCCAGACGACGACCTGCGCGACCTGTTCCGCCCCTACGCCGAGGCCGCCGCCCGGCGCGGGTGGCTGCTGACCGGCAACCACTGGAAGCCCGACGCGCTCGAACCGCTGGCCGCCGGCCTGAAGCCCAACGACGTGAGCGTCTTCCTGGACGCGCTGGTCGCCCGGAAGAACCGCCTCGCCGGCGATTTCGCCCAGCTCTACGCCCGCGCGAAGGCCGAGCGGACGAAGGTCGAGGCCGAGGCGAAGGCCGCCGCCGCGAAGGCCGCCCTCGTGAAGAAGTGGAAGGGCAAGCCTGCCCCCGCGCCCCCCGACAAGCCGAAGCCGCCGCAGGTCGACCGGGCCCGCTATTTCGATGGCTGGCTGGCGAAGGTCAAGGCCCGCTACGAGGCGTTCGCCCCCGGCAAGAAGCTCGAAGACTCGCTGAACTGGCATCACGTCCAGGCGGTCATCGACGGCGAGAACCTTCCCGCGCTGGAAGCGCTGAAGGACGGTCACTACGTCGATTGGGACCTTTATCAGGAGGCCGCCGACCTCTGGGGTGACGTCGCCGAGGCACAGCAGAAGGCCGACCAGGACGGCGACTACCTGAAGGCCCTCCGGTCGTACAAAAACCGGCTGACTCGCTACAAGCGGTACCTCGCCGAGTGGCGCGAGGTGAACGGCTCGGGCGGGCTGGCCGGCATGGACGCCGACGCGGTCAAGCACAGCTCGTTTGACGAGGGCGACGCGTGGGCGACCCGGTCCCTTACGGTGCCCCGAGGGGAGCACGCGGAAGCGATCACGACTTACTCCGGAAGCTCTTATGAGGACTGGAATGGGGCGCTCCGCACACACGCGGACCCGCACACCCCGCCGCCAGGCACATGGGCGAAGTTAACGACTGACGCCGACGGGGCTTTCGCGCCGACCCCGGAAGCGGTGGTCGTCCACCGGGGTACGACCTGGATGGAGTTCGCGTTTCCCGATGGGACGCGGACGGGGAGCCTCCCGCCCCCGGACCCCCGCGAGCTTATCGGCACGGTGCAGGTGCAGCACGGCTATGGGTCGGTGTCCGTAGGTCACCGTTCAGCGTTCAGCTTTCAGCCGGTGCAGCTCGTGATCCGGGTACCTGCCGGGCACGGGGCTACGTGGGTTCGACCGATCTCCCGATTTCCTCACGAGTACGAAGTCCTGTTGCAGCGGTCGACGCGGTCCTACGTTCACGACATCTATCAGGACCCATCGGGCACATGGGTGGTCGAGCTGGAAGTCCTGCCGATGGACGCCGACCCGGCTTCCTACGCCGGACTAACCCCGATGCCTCGGGCGGTGAAGCCGCCGCTCAACCCGTATGCGTGACCTGCGCTGATACGCTGAAGGATCGATGAAGGGAGGGCCGATGCCCTGGCGCGAGCAACCGGCAGACCTGGTCTTCGCCCCACCCCGCTACCCGGCGCACGACTACACCGGTCCGGGTGAGATCGTCACGGTTCGCCTCGGCCGCGAGGTCGTTGGGTACCTGACCCGCAAGGGCTGGGACGGCGTCGGCTGGCTCCCGCGCCCCGGCCTGACCGAGGATGCCGACATCGTTCGCGTCCTGGTCTACGACATCTTGCGTGACGCCGCAGCCGAGGGCAGGCCCTTGGTTGAAGCGTGGGCGGAAGTCCTGGACTTCACGACCCACGACGCCCCCGTCACGGCACCCCTGGACGGGCTGCGCGGCGACTGACCGCCCCGCCCTCTGAGAAGGCCCCTGAGCGCCCAGCGCCCGGGGGCCTTCGTCTTCCCCTGACCTATCCACGCTAAACGCTTAGCGGGCTACTCAGGGGCCGCAACACCCCTTCACGCGGGCAGGTCCCGCGCCCCTACCCGACCCAGGAGGTCGACCCATGCCCGAGCCCGTGACCCCGCCTGCCGACCCGGCCCCGACCGGCACCCCGCCGGCTGATCCGGCCCCGTCGGGTGGTGCCGACCCGGGCACTCCGCCCGCCCCGTCCGCGCCCGTCAACCTCGACGGTCCCTACGACGAGGCACGCGGTACCCGCCTTATCGCGAACCTTCGTGCCGAGCTGGCCGCCGAGAAGGCGAAGCGCCAGACAGGCGAGCCCGCCGACGTCGCCGCGATGAAGGCGCAGCTCGACGCGATCACTGCCGAGCTGGCGAAGACCCGGACCGACGCGATCGAGGCCGCGAAGAAGGCCGCGATTGCCGAGGCGAAGGTCCCGGCTCACCTGGCGTCCTACGTGACCGGCGCGACCGCCGAGGAGATCGCCGCGAGCGCCGCGAAGGTCGCCGCCGACTTCGCCGCCGGCCTGCCGACTGCCTCGGCGGACCCGCTTCCCGGCAAGCCGAAGCCGCAGCTCACGCCCGGCACCGCGCCGAACGACGCCCCCACCGCTTTCGACCCCGTAGCCACCGCTAAGGCGGCCCGGGGCTTCTGACCCCTGGAGAGGTAATGCCGCACGATTTCGTCATTCCCGAGCAGGTTCTCTCGACCGCAATCGCGTTGGTCAGGGACGACCTGAAGATGGCCGCGACCGTCAACCGCGACTACGAGGACAGCTTCGGTGGTGGCCGGGGCACTGTGGTCAACGTCCGGACGCCGAACACCCTGAAGGCCCGGCGTCGGAAGATGACGCAGGACGGCACTGCGATCACCGTCGACACCATCACCGAGTCGACCATCCCGGTCGAGATGACCGAGCACGTCTACAGCGCCGTCGACGTGTCGGACCTTCAGATGCGGATGGACATCACCGACTTCACCCGTCAGGTGACGGTCCCGCAGGTCCGGGGCATTGTTGAGGACCTGGAAAACCTGGTCACGGAGACCATGCAGGCGCTTCCGGAGACGCTGACGCTCGCCTACGACCCGGCGAAGCCGCACCTGACCTTCACGCGGGCCCGGAAGATGCTGCGGGACCTGGGTCTGCCGGCCGAGGGCCTCTGGGCGGCAGTAGGCACCGAGGTCTACGCCGAGCTTCTCGACGCGAACGCGATCACCGACGCCTCGCAGTCGGGCAGCACCGAGGCGCTTCGCAACGCGAACGTCGGCCGCGTGCGCGGTTTCATGACCGTCGAAAACAACAGGTTGGCCGACGACGAGATCATTTTCTACGGCCGGGACGCGTTCACCCTGGCGATCCGGGCCCCGTTCCCGCCGGACGGCGCGGCGTTCAAGGCTTCGCAGTCCGAGAACGGCTTCGCGATGACCTGGGTCAAGGACTACGACTCGACCGTCCTGAAGGACCGGAGCGTCTTCCAGACCTACGCGGGCTGCCAGTCGATGCGAGTGAAGCGCCTCGCCTCGGACGGGACGACCTCCCTGGTCGTGCCGGCGCTGCGGGTGCTGACCTCGACCGACCCGGCCTGACCGAAGGAGTAGCCCCGTGAGCCTGCCCCCGCTCGTCCCGGTCGCCGCGCTCGAACGGCGGATGGGACTCGACCCCGGCACGCTCACCGGTTCGGACCTCGTCCGGGCGGGGGTGGCGCTCGAAGATGCGTCCGCCCTCGTCCGGGCCGAAGGGCTGGATTGGGTCGCCGATGACGGGGTCACGATCACGGCCCCGGCCGTGGTGTTGAAGGTCGCCCGGGACGTCGCGCTGCGCCAGTACCGGAACCCCGACGGCTACCAGGGCGAGAACATCGGCGAGTACGGCTACCAGTACGCGCGTGGGCAGGCCGGCGACGAGTTGACCGCCGCCGAGGTCGCGACCGTACGCAGGGCCGCAGGTAAAACCGCGGCCTCTGTTTACACGGTTCGGACGCCCTCGGCCTACGAGTGCCCGCCGACCCCCGACCCGTTCCCGGCGGTGACCGCGTGAGGTACCCCGACACCGTGACCGTCCTGCGGCAGACCACCGCCGACGAGTACGGCAACCCCGGGTCGGGGCCTCACGCCCCCGCCGGCACCTGGCCCGGCTTCCTGACCGGCGAGACGGTCTTCGCCCCACCCGACGCCGACGTCCAGCGCGGCGACCGGCTGGTCATTGGGGCGGACACGTACGACGTCGAAGGCGACCCGGCGCGGCTGCGGTCGCCCTCGCGGACTGTGCTGACCCGCGTCGCGGTCAGGCTGCGGAGGAGGTGACCGTGAAGGTCAAAATCGACTATGACGGCGTCCGCGCGATCCTGAAGTCCGAAGGCGTAGGTGCCCTAATCGACGGGGCGACCGAGGCCGTCCGCGCTCAGGTCGCGTCGCATCAATCCGTCGTCCGTCACAGGATGCCGGTCGACGCCGACCGCTACCAGACCGACCGTGAGGCCGGCGCGGTGACGATCGCTCACGCGGGCGGGCTGGCCGTTCAGGCGAAGTACGGCGCGCTCACGCAGGCCGCCGCCGCAGCCGGTCTCGAAGTGACCGATCGGGGCGACGAGTGAAGGTCCGCCACCCCGACCCGCGCGCCGCGACCCTGGCGGTCGTGCGGGCCCTGTTCCCGGCGGTCGCCTTCGGTACGAAGCGCCTGGACGACTTCGCCGAGGATGACGTCCCGGCCCTGCCCTATGCGATGGTCGCCAGTGACGGGGCCTTCGTCCGCCAGCCGACGACGCTGGTCGCGACCGTTCGCGTCGCCGTCTGGGGCGAGAGCGACGCCGCCGGCTACGACCTGGCCGACGACCTTCACGCGACCCTCCTCGGCTACGAGGGCGGTTCCGAGGTGCGCGGGTTCGGCCCGCTGACTGGGCCGCTTCCGACGGAGGACCCCGACACGGGTCAGCCCCTCACGTCTTTCACTGTTTCAGCGCGACTCCGGCCGCGCTCACCGTAAGGAGAGTCACCGCATGGCGGGCGACCCGAGTAAGGCCGGTCAGTGGGCCGGCGCAGACGTGTTCATCGCGCCCCCGGGCACGGCGGGCCCGACGGACCTCACGACCCCGTGGGGGCCGGATTGGGGCGTGGCGGGCCTGCTCGACGGCGAAGAGGGCTTCGTCTGGGAGCGTGACATGGACGAGTCCGAGTCCTACGCGTGGGGCGGCATCCTCGTCCGGAAGACCCGGTCGAAGCACAAGCGCACGGTCAAGTTTGTCGCCCTCGAAGACAACGACGTGACGTTCGAGCTGGCGAACCCCGGTAGCACCCGGACTACGACCGCCGGCCTGACCACAGCAACCATCAAGGTCCCGCAGGACCGGGACTTCGCGATCGGCTTCGAGCTGCGCGACGGCAACAAGGTCAAGCGCAGGACGGTCAAGCGGGCGACCGCCGACGTCGACGGCGAGGTAAAGGAAGCCGAGACCGAGCTGACCGCCGTGACCTTCCTGGTCACGCTCTACCCCGAGAGCGACGCCACGCTCTACACCGAGTTGTCCGGCGAGATCGTCTGACCTGCTCACGCTAAACGCTTCACGCACACCGGGCCCCGGAGTCGCCGCGCGGACGACTCCGGGGCCCCCTTTCCGCGCCGTCCGCGCCGACTCCCGAAGGAGCCCCCATGCCCAGCACCGCCGCGAAGGCCGAGGCCACCGGCCAGTCCCAGACCTTCGAGCACGACGGCGTTACCTACTCCGTCCCGCCGACCTCGGAATGGGACATGGACGCGATGGAGGCATACGAGCGTGACCACATCGTCACCTGCGTTCGCCTGATCCTCGGCCCCGAGCAGTTCGAGAAGTTCAAGCCCAAGGGCACGAAGCGCACGCTCGGCGATCTCAACGCCCTGTTCGACAAGATCCAGAAGGCCACCGACGTCCCAAACTGACGCAGCTCGTCCGCCTTGTCCGCGACCACCCCCGGGCGCTGGAAGCCGATCTCCGTCGGTACTACGGCGTCCGGCTCTCGGACCTGTGGCGCGGCGAGCTGTCCTGGCGCGAGCTGAGCGTCTACGTCGATTACCTACCGCCCGGGTCCGCCGTGTGGGCGATCGACCACGGCGTCACGTACGGCGCTGACCCCGTCGTAGCCCTCCTCGCCGATCTCTACGGCGCGTTGACGGGCGAGCCTCACCCCCTGCGCCCGGCCCCTGTGCAGCCGGCGAAGTCCGGCGTCATCGCGGCCCTACTCGCGCAGCGCGAACGCCTGGCCGCCCAAAGGAGTAAGCCGTGAGTACCCGCGTCGGCTGGGCGACCATCCAGCTAATCCCGTCCGCGAAGGACTTCGGAAAGAACACCCGACGCGAGCTGAAAAAGCCGCTCACCGCCGCTGGCAAGGAAGGCGGCGAAACCCTGGGCGCGGCCATGGGGCCCGCCGCCGGAAAGGCCGCCGGGCGGACCATGCGAGCCCCGCTCGCCGCCGCAGGGGCCGCAGGCGGGCGGGCGTTCGGCAAGGCTGCCGTCCGCGCCGCCTCGAAGAGCACCCGCGAGGGCAGCAAGAAGACCGCTGCGGACTTCCTAAAGGGTTTCGGCGAGACGCTGACCGGCGGCATGGCGACCGTCTTCCGGTCGGCGTTCACGGCGGGCCCGATCCTCGTCGCCGCCGCCGGCCTGTCCGCCGCCTTGTCGGCCGCCGTTGGGGCCGCCGTGACGACGGGTGTCCTGGCCGCAGTCGGGGGCGGCGTCCTGGCCGCCGGTATCGCCCTCGCGGTGAAGCACCCCGCCGTGTCGAAAGCGTGGGAGACGTTCGGGTCCCGCGCGAAGAAGGTCTTCGCGGGCTTCTCGCAGCCCTTCCGCGCGCCCCTCATCCGGGCCGCCGACACCTTCGGTGACGCTCTCGAACGGATGGCCCCGAGCTTGCGGAAGCTCGGCCAGCTCGCCGCGCCGCTGATCGACAAGCTCGCGCCGAGCCTCGCCACGATGGCCGAGAACGCCATGCCGGGCCTGCTCGCCGCGATGAAGGCCGCCGGCCCCGTCCTCGGCGCGCTCGACTTCGGGGCGATCGGCAAGGGAATCTCTGGCTTCTTCACCAACTTGTCGGCCGCCGGCCCCGAGGCGGCCCGGTTCATGTCCGGCTTCTCTCGGGCGCTCTCGGGCGGTCTGCCTGCCCTGGCGGGGCACCTGGCAAGCCTGACGAAGAAGTTCTTCCAGATTGTCGACGTCGGTCGCGATCTGGGTGCGCTGGTCGCCCCGGTGTTCTCTCGTATCCGGGACGCCGTCGTCGGCTTCTTCAACTCAGCGAAGTCCGGGGACGGCATCCTCGCCCGCCTGAAGGGCTACTTCGCCACTCTGCGGGAACCGCTCGCGAATCTCGGCGAGACATTCCGCGAGATCGGGACCCGCCTTTCCGGGGTCTGGAAGTCGCAGCTTCAGCCCTTTTTCACTGACCTAGGAAAGAAGCTCGGCCCGCTATTCAGCGAGTGGGGCGAGACGATCCGGTCAGTCATTACCGACCTGACGCCCATCGTGCGCGGAATCGCGGATGGCTTCGCTTTCCTCTGGACGAAGCTCGGCCTCGGGAAGGTCGTGCTCGGCATGATCGGCTCATTCTTCAGCGGAATGGTGAAGATCGTCACCGGCGCGATCCGGATCGTGCGCGGTCTGTTCACGCTCTTCGCAGGCATCTTCACGGGCGACTGGTCGAAAATGTGGGAGGGCGTGAAGACGATCGCGTCGGGAATTTGGTCGGCGATCTGCGGCGCGTTCCAAGTGCTAATCATCGGCCGGCTCGGCAGCATGGCGAAGGGACTCCTCGGCAGGCTGGGCGTTTGGTTCACGACCGCCTTCTCCAAGATCAAGAATGCGGCAGCGTCGTGGGTGACTTCCCTCGTCGGCCGGGTCGCCGCGCTGCGGTCGAGCGTCACGAGCTACGTGTCCGGCCTGGTCTCGCGGGTCGTCTCCTACTTCACGTCGATGATGTCGCGGGCCCTGTCCGCCGTCCGGTCTGGCGTCGGCCGCGTGGTCAGCGCCGTCCGCGATATGGGGACGCGGATGCTCGCGCCGCTGCGCGATCTGGTCGGCCGGTTCCGCTCAATCGCGAGCGACGTCATCGGCGGTTTCGTAGCCGGTATCCGTGCCGGCGCGGGGCGGATCATTTCGGCGATCAAGTCGACCATTACCGACAACCTGCCGAGCTACGTAAAGGCCGCCCTCGGGATTCACTCCCCGTCCCGCGTTTTTATGGCGCTCGGCCGGCACGTCTCGGAAGGCATGGCGCTTGGTATTCGTCAGGGTTCCGGCGCGGTCACTAAGGCCGTGTCCGCACTGACGAAGATCCCCGACGCTGCGAGCGTGAACGTCGGCACCTTCACCGCGCGTTCTGCCGGCCTGCCGACCGCCGCCGAGGCGACTCATTACCACCTTCACGACTCGCGGGCGACGCTCGCTCAATTGCAGGCGTTGCAGGCCCGGCAAGCGATTCTTGCCCGAGCAGGGAGAGCGCGCTAAATGCCTATCGTTATTCGCCCGGCGCGAATCACGCCGCCCAGCACGCCGGACGTTCCGCCGATCTCGCGGACCCCCTGGCCTGAGCTGGACATGCGCCGCCCGGCGGCTACGTACATCGCTCCGGACGGTTCGGTATGGCCGCTCTCCTCGCCCGAGCTGGGTTGGGCGACCACCGACGAGGTAACCGGGCTCGGTCCGGCCCCGGTCGAGCTGGTCACTGACCCGCACCCGCGTGGGGGCGATCGCATCCGGCACGTCTACCCGACGGCCCGGGTCATCACGTGGCCCCTGCTCGTCTGGGGCGCGTCCCACCTGGAATTCCTCGCCCGCTGGCGGGCCCTGGCTCGTGCCTTCGCGCTTACGCGCAGGCTCGGGCCGGGCCGGCTGCGGGTGTCCCGCCCGGACGGCACGCAGCGAGAAATCCTCGTGCACTTCGCCGGTGGGTTCGAGGGGGCCCCGGGGCGGGGGTACACGGACGACGTCGCCGCGATCTCGCTCTTCTGCGAAGACCCGTACTGGCGAGCTGTCGACCCGCTCACCCTCCGGTACGTCTTCGGGACCACCCGGCCATACCTGAACCCGTTCCCGTCGCTGTCTTCAGGCCGCGTCTTCGGCGCGACCACGGCAACGAACCCCGGCGAAGTCGAGACCTGGCCCGAGTGGACCGTGACCGGCCCTGCCGCCGGCCTGGTCGCCGAGAACGAGACGACCGGCGAGGCGTTCGAGCTGACCTACCCGCTCGCCGCTGGGCAGTCCATCCGGATCACGACCGAGGTGTCTGCGGTGGTGGGGCCCGCCGGGCAACCCCTGGCCGGGGCGCTCGCCTGGCCCGGGTCGGTTCTCTGGGGCCTCGATCCGGGCCTGAACGACATCAACTTCGTAGTCCCGGACGCCGCCGCTGGGGCGTCGATCGAGCTGGCCTACTGGCCGCGATTCGAGACCGCATGATCACCCTGTTAATCACCGACCGGGACCTGAACGTCGTCGGCCAGCCGATCACGCGATGGACCGAGATCGACGTGACGCTCAGGTTCAACGAACCCGATTCCGGGACCGCCACGATCCCGACTGACGGCCTGTCCATCGACCAGCTCGCCCCCGGTAACCGCCTGGTCGTGATCCGCGACGGGGCCTTCTTCACGGGCGGCCCGATCGAGACCCCGGGCGCGCTGTCCTGGTCGGCCACGGGCGGGGACAGTGGGGCCGGCACGACGACCCTCGCCTTCGCATCCGACCTGGCGAGCATCGCGGCCGAGGTGGTCTACCCGGACCCCGCAAACCCGATCACGGCGCAGACCGCCGCCCGGCGCACGTTCACCGCGACCAACGCCGAAACGGTGCTCCGCACGCTCGTAAGGGAGAACGTCGGCACGCTGGCGCTCCTGCCCCGGCGTATCCCCGGCCTCCTCGTCGCGAACCCGATCGGAATCGGCGCTCCGGTCACGATGGGTTTCCGGCTTGACCACCTAGGCGACGCACTTCGGTCGGTCGCACTGGCGGGCGGGGGCCTCGGCTTCCGCACTGAGCAGACCGCGTCCGGGTCGATCGTCTTCCGCGTCTACCAGCCCCGCGACCTAACCGGTCAGGTCCGGTTCTCTCGGGGCCTGGGAAACCTACAGGCGTACCGGTACGAGCCGGCCGCACCGACGTGCACGGTCGCAATCGTCGGGGCGCAGGGTGAGGCCGAGGACCGCGTCTTCGCCGAGCTGGTCGCCGACGCCGCCGCGACCTGGGGCCGGATGGTCGCCGTGGTCGACCGGCGGGACACGTCGGACGGCGAAGAGATCGACGCCGCCGGCTACGAAGCCCTCGCGGAAGGCGCTGAGGCCGCCCAGCTCACGGCGGACGCCATCGACACCCCGACGCAGCGGTACGGCACCCACTACGACCTCGGCGACCTGGTCTCGGTCGAGCTGACCAACGGCGTCGAGCTGGCCGACGTCGTCCGCGCCGTGACGCTGAAAGCCACGCCGCAGACCGGCGAGGTCGTCACTCCCCTAATCGGTACGCAAAGCGCGAGCACTGACCCGGCATGGGTCCGCTTGCTGCGCGACCTCACCCGTCGGCTCGGGCGTTTGGAGGCTATCTAAATGGCGCAGGAATCGCCGCTGAGTGCGACCGGTGCCCTGACCGAGGCGCAATATGAAAGGCTCGCCGCGCCGCAGTGTGCGGACGGCCTGATCGGGCACCCGAACGACCCGTCGCCGGTCGCCTTGTCCGGCTCGCAGGTGGTTATCAAGGCAGGGTCCAACGGCATTCTTCGGGGTTTCCCGTGGTCGTCCGGGCCTGTCGACACGACCCACACCGTTAGCCTTTCCGGCGCGGCGCGTTCCGATCTGGTAGTCCTGCGGTTGGACCGGAACACCGGGTACGCCCTCGGGACCGCAATTCGTACCGGCTCGCCCGGCGCGGGGGCTCCGGCCCCGGCCACCGGCACCGGCCCGGCCGATGTGTACGAATTGCCGCTGGCCGAATATGACGTGGCGAATGGGGCCTTCGGGGCGTTGCGTCGGCGTTGCTGGTATCTCGGCGACGACGGTCAGATTCTCTGCAAGGCGGATACCCGCCCGCCGCACGCACCGGGTCGGCGAATCCGTGAGGTTGACACGGGGCGTACCTACGAGAGCACCGGCGCTACCTGGGCGGTCATCCTGGACGACTCAGGCAGCACGACCCTCCCACTGTCGGGCATGTTCACATCGGCGCGAAACACCCTTTATCGCCGTAACGGTTTCGCGCATCTGGGGCTGACGATCAACCGCCCCGGCGGCGATCTCGCTGCCCGCACGACGTACACCGTCGGCACCATTCCGGCAGGGTACCGCCCGGAGGTCGCTTTCGATTTCATCGCTCTTTCCCCCGCGCCGGCACTGGCAACGGGAACGGTTCAAGCATCCGGCGGCATCACCATTCGCCCGTCG
This sequence comes from Micromonospora echinospora, assembly GCF_900091495.1. Lineage (NCBI taxonomy): Bacteria > Bacillati > Actinomycetota > Actinomycetes > Micromonosporales > Micromonosporaceae > Micromonospora > Micromonospora echinospora. The sequence continues at coordinate 7,745,857 of NZ_LT607413.1, forward strand.
GAGCGAATCGAGGCGGGCAGCAACATTGTTATTGGTCCTCTTTTCTGGCCCGTGGCGTAAGGAATCCATCACGTGTCTGTTTACACGCACGGCGGCGACCTCGCCGCCTACGTCATCGCGGCGGGCGAGGGGGACGCGCTCTTGCTGGGCGCGGGTGCCGAGCTGGACGTCTGGAATGCCCGCACCGGGGGCGAGCAGATCACCGACCTGACCGACGCGGACGGTGTCCCGCTCCCGAAAATTGTCGCGTCGGACGGTACTGACGGTTTCGAGGCGGGACAGATTCCGCCCTATAAGGCCCCGCTTCCGGCGGTATGGCTGGGCGAGGCTGGGAACCCTGCCGCATCCCGGGTCATGTCCATCACCGTCGACACGCCGGACATGATCACGGACGCGCTTGAGCGGGCCGCCGCAGCTCAGACCGCCGCTGTCGCAGCCGCCGCGTACGCCGCCGAGCTGGCCGCGTCGTCGTCGGTCAGCGGGCACGAACAGAAGGCAGACCCCCACCCGCAGTACGCCACCGACGCCCGGGGCGACGCGCGGTGGCTGGTCGGGAAGCCGGCCCCTCATGGTCCGCTGTCCGAGCCGCTATGGGTTCACCGCTTGACGTCGCAGCCGGCGACCAGCTCGGCCGATACCGCGCAGTGGTACGTCACGCATAACGGCGTCGAATATCTGCTGTGGTGGTGGAATGAGCGTGGGTACCCCCGGTACGAGCAGAAGCCCGGCGCGTTGTACGAAAACCTCGTTGTGGCTATCGGCGCGTACAACGGCACCGGTTACCCGATTTTGGTCGAGCGCCGGGAATCGAACGGCACCACACGGACGCAGGTGGGCGGTTTCGATAAGGATGGCCGGCAACTTCTGAGCCTTCATCCGTGGACCGCGCTCGCCGCGATCGACCCGAACGGCCTCGGCCGGTACACGCAGTCGCCGAGCGGCGAAACCCTCGGCGCGCGGTGGGACGCGAACGACACGGTAAGGCTACGCGGCCGGCTGCGCGCGAGTTCTTCGACGGTTTCCGGCGACGTGATGGCGACCCTTCCGGCGGGTTTCGCCCCGTCCCACGATCGGATGCTGGTCGTCCCCGTGAGTAACGGCGCGGCGACGGCTATCGAAATCATGTCCACGGGCGCGATCGTATGCCGCCGGGCGAACACCGGACCCCCGTTCGATATTTCATTGGACGATCTCACGTTCACCACCTGACCCCGCCTGAAAGGGACGCTCCATTTCTGGGGCGTCCCTTTCGCGTGCCCGAAAGGAGCCCGCGTGAGTTCGGCACCGAACAACCTGAAGGCCGTCCGGACCCTTCTTCTCAACGCCTTCGAGCCCTACGGGCTTAGCCCGCTGTCCGTCGGAATCGTCGGCGACGAGGACCACGACGGCGGTTACCACTGCGGGTCCGATCGGACGGTCCGCAACGATTACAGCGTGGTCGAGTCGCCCCGTGACCGCGCCGGCCTGACCCGCGACGCCGCCGCCGTGGATATCGGCATGTTCTCCTACGGCGCTCACAATCTGCGGACATTCTCGCTGTGGCTGGTCGGCGAATGCGCGAAGGGTGCGCCGGACACTCTCGACATTCGCGAGGTCATTTACTCGCCGGATGGGAAGACCGTCAAGCGGTGGGACCGCCTGAAGCGCCGCAGCTCGGGCGACCGCTCGCATCTGACCCACACGCACATTTCATTCTTCCGCGACGCGATCAGGGCGGGCCGTGACCTGACGCCGCTCTTCCGCCGGTACGTCGCGACCGTCGGCCGTTTGGAGGCTGCATTGTTCTGCGCATTCGGCGATAAGGGCGAGCACGTCAAGTACCTGCAATACCGCCTGCACAACCTGGGCTTCGACGTCGGCACTGTGGACGGTAGCTACGGGGCGAAGACCGCGTCGGCGCTGGCCGCCGCAGTGCGGGCCCACAACGGACGGGCGACCGACGGGAAGCGCTTCGGCGCGGCCGAGGCGATCTACCTCGACGTTCTGTGGAGCCGCCGGTACGGCCAGGGGGCGCAGGGCCCGGCAGGGCCGCAGGGCCCCGAGGGGCCCGCCGGACCGCAGGGCCCGAAGGGTGATCCGGGCCCGCCCGGCGGCCTCACGCTGGCGGACGTCCTGGGCGAGCTGTCCGCCCGTCTGGCGGGGTGACCGTGTCTGTTCACGTGACCGCCTCGCCCGACGGGATGCCGTCCGACGGGACCGCGTCGATGCTGATCATCCTCGCCCGGCTGGAAGGGAAGGTCGACGTCGTCACCGCCCAGCACGGCGCGCAGCTCGGCGAGCACGCCCGCCGCCTGGACGACGTCGAGCTTCGCCTTCGGGCGCAGGAGTCCCGCCCGCCGACCCCGCCCGAGACTGACGCCCGCCTTCGCGCGGTCGAGTCCCGCCCGGTCGTCACGCCCCGCGCCATGTGGGCGGGCGTGGGCACGCTGGGCGCGCTGATCATCGGCGCGGTGGGCGTGCTCGACAAGCTGATCAACTGACCGCCGGGCGTCCGCCCGTCCTCGCCCGCCCCGCCCGAAAGGACCGCCCGTGAACCGTCAGCCCCTCATGAACCGCGCCCTGATCACGTCAGGGCTCGCCCTCGTGTACGTCATCCTCGCCCGGTTCGGGATCGAGGTCCCGCCCGACGTCCGGGCGGCTGTCGCCGACTTCGCCCTTGTCGCCGCCCCGCTCGCCGTGGCGTACTGGTCGCTTCGCCACACCACGCCCGCCGCCGACCCGCAGGACGCCAACGGGTCGCCGCTGGTTCCGGCCGAAGCCGCAGGTCACGCGGCCGACGGCGGGGCCGGGGCGGGGTCTTACTCGCCCGAGGCGGACGAGCACACCCCCCGGCACGCCGCCTGACGCCCGCCCCGTACCGCCCACGCCCCGCCCGCCGGCACTGTCCGGTTGGGCGGGGCGTTTTGGCGTTTCCGGGGCGGGACGCCCGGGGTCGCCGGGGCGTCGCCCGGGTCGTGGCGGGCGGTCGCCCGGGGTCGCCCGAGCCCGCCGGGCGGGTGGGCGGGACCGTCGGGCGTGGCCGGTCGGGGCTCGCCCGACAGTCGCCCTGCGGTCGCCCGGGGCCGTGGGCGAGACGCCCGATCTGGCGAGCGCTAACCACCGCGGTCTTGATCATGAACACCCCGCCGGCCCCTGGCGCATAGGGATTCCGTCCAATCCCAGCGACGAGGAGGCCCCGAGTGGCACCCAGCTATCGAGACGTCTACAGCTCACCGTGGGACCGTGACCCGGTGACCCGCCGGCCGATTGTCCCGGCGGAACGCGTCACGCCCGCAGACCAGCCCCCGCCGTTCCGGATGGGCGAGCGCGCTCGGCTGCGTGACGACCTCGGCGGGGGCGTGGTGCAGATCATCGATCACTACTACCGCACCGACCTGTTTCAGGTCCGCCCCGAGTCCGGGAAGCCCGACTTCGTCGTCAGCGCCCACGCCCTGACGCGCCTCGCGCCGACGTGGCGGCCCGGGGACGTGGTCGTCGTGGAGTTCCCCCGGCGGGGGGCTGAGCCGGCTACGTACACGTACGTCCGGGGCCGCGAGTCCTGGCCGACCGACGCCGACCGCCCGGCGAAGACGGACGAATGGATGACGGCGCAGTACCTCGCCGGTCGCGCGAAGCCGGTCCTTCAGTCTGGCGGGAAGCCGTTCGACGGGGGCCGGCTGTGAGGGGCCCCATGGACGGCTGCGAGGTGTACGTGATGGCGGACGAGACGGTCGTGAAGACCGAACATCTCCGCATCCTTTTCGACGCCCTGTGTCACTCGCTGGACTTCGGCTCGGGCTTCCTCGACACCGAGGAGGTCAACGCCCTTCGCGCCATCGCGGGCTACCTGGGCGTGAACCCGATGGTCGCGACCCCGAGCGAGTTCGTGACGCAGTACACGCACGACTTCGAGGCGAGCGACGCGCCGACGCGGCCCGGCAAGTGCTGGGCGTCCGGCCCTCGCTACGGGCAGCCCGAGACCCCCGAGGAGTTCGCCGCCCGCGTGGCTGAGGTCACCGCGAGGTGCCGCTACTGCACCCGCCCCGCCGACGCCGCCCCTCACCCGCAGAAGGAGACCGCGTGACCACCACTGCAACCCGCGACCTCCGGCGGGCCCTGCTCGACGCCGCCACCTTCGGTGAGTCGCACTTCATCACCGCCCCGCCTCCGCTGGTCGGTCTCCTCGGCCGGGCCCGCGCCGGAAAGGACACTGTCGCCGCGCACCTGGTCGAGCGCTACGGCTTCCGGCGCTACGCCTTCGCCGACGCCCTGCGGGAGTGCGCGCTGATCGCGAATCCGATCGTGACCCCTGTGGACACGGTCGGCGGATCGGTCCGCCTGGCGGACGTGGTCGCGGCGGTCGGCTGGGAGGGGGCGAAGGCGCACCGCGAGGTGCGCCGGACGCTGCAACAGCTCGGCGTCGGGGTCCGACACCTTCAGCCCGATTTCTGGGTCCGGGTCGTGATGGACGAGGTCGAGCACCGGACTGGCCCGGTCGCCATCACGGACGTGCGCTTCCCGAACGAGGCCGAGGCGATCCGGACCGCTGGCGGGGTGCTGGTCAGGGTCGTTCGCCCTGGTCAGGACGAGTCCGACCAGCACGTGAGCGAGGTCGCGCTGAAGGACTGGCCGGTCGACCACACCCTGATGAACGACGACGACCTTCACGCTCTGCTAAACAAGGTTGACACGCTGAGAGCAGCCCTGTAACGAAGGTCACCCTAACCTGCACACCCTAGGCCCCTGTCGACGGTCGGCATACGCTGATCGCCGGCAGGGGCCTTTCGTCGTTCGGGGGTCAGGACGATCGGCCCCGCCCCCTTAACAAGAACTTAAGAGAGACGCGACAGCGCGAAGCGTTGAGCGTTCACTAGGCTGTCGGAGGGTTTCCCCACCGACGACAGGATGAGGGCATGATGGCGACAGCTACCCGCGACGAGCTGGCCGCTGCGCTCGTGAGAGCGCTACGCGCTTTACGCCGAGGCGAAGTGAGCCGCGAGAGGAAAACTCAGCTCTACCGCGAAGCGGCCGAGGCTACGTTTGCCCTACGAGAGCATTTCGACGTTGGAAAAGACGGGAAGCCCGAGCCCGATTGGTCGGGACGCAGCCGGGAGTACCGGGAGTTTATACGCTCGCTGTACGTCAAAACGGGATACGACCGCGACGACGCCAAAACGGTACAGACTGCGATCCGTTTCCACGTGGGCAACCTTGTCCGCGACCGCCTGTCGCCCGAGGTGGTAGAAGACCTGGGGTTAAAGCCCGAGCACGCTACCGACAGGATGAAGGACTACCGGCGGGTGCGCTCGGCCGTAGTCGCGACTGCTCGCGAGTCCGCGAGCAGCGGAAACCCCGACGCCCTGCGGGCCCTGGCTGCCGCGCACGTCGTGCTGTCGAAGGTGTCGACGGCCGAGGTCGCCGCGCTGAGCGGGCGCGAGCGCGAGCAGGCGCGAGCGGTCCTGGCGCGGCTGAAGGATCACGCGGGGTGGCTGGCCGCCGCCGCCGAGGAGGCGTGACGAAGTGACCGACGTTTCGTCACTTCCGTATTTCTTCTTCTAGCTCTCTCCTCCTCCTCTACAACATCAATAGAGAAGTGACGAAACTACGGTCACTTCGTCACCACGCCCGCCCGGCCCCCGAGCCCGGCGGGCGTTTGCGTTTAAACGCATGAACAGGTAGCCCCTCCCTGGCGCATAGGGCCTATGTCCGCTTTCGCAGGCATAGGAGGCCCACGCGTGACTACGCCCAAAATCAATACCATTAGCCGGGGAGGGTCCCGGTTTTACGTCAATCCGGAGACCGGCGAGAAAGCCCCCGGCGTGACGTCCATTCTCGGTATGTTGCCGAAGCCGTTCCTTCAGCATTGGGCCGCGAAGGTCGTCGCCGAGTACGCGACCGACAACCTCGGCGAGCTGGTCGGCCTGCGGCTGAACGGCGACCGCCAGGGCGTGATCGACTTCCTGAAGGGTGCGCCACGCCGGGACACCGCCCGCGCGGCCGAGACCGGTACCGCTGTGCACGATGCGTTCGAGAAGATCGCGAAGGGCCAGCCGGTCGGCCGGCTGCACCCGGACTACCGGGTGTACGTCGACCACTTCGAGGAGTTCCTGAAGGAGTTCGCGCCTGAGTTCGTCTTCCTCGAAGAGACCGTCTGGTCGGAGACCTGGGACTACGCGGGGTCGTTCGACGCGTACGCCGTGATCGACGGCGAGCGGGTCTTCCTGGACTGGAAGACGACCCGCAGCGGCGTTCACCCCGAGGTCGCGCTTCAGCTCGCCGCGTACCGGCACGCCGACTACATCATCCGCCCGGACGGGTCCCGCGTCCCGCAGCCCTCGTCTACCGCTGGCGGGGTCCTTCACGTCCGGCCCGAGGGCTGGGGCTTCTACCCGGTGCGGACCGACGAGGCTGTCTTCGACGTCTTCACGACGCTGCGGAAGGTCTTCGATTGGGACCGGGCGATGAAGGAGACCGTCGTCGGGGCCCCGATCAACAAGCGGCCCGGGTCGATGCCGGCTCGGCGCACCGCCGCACCCCGGCGGGCCGCCGCGTGACCGCGCTGGACGACCGCGAAGACGTGATCTGGCTGGCGGGCCTCCTCGAAGGCGAAGGGGCCTTCGACCTTCAGCGGGCCCGCTACCCCCGGGTGCGTCTCGCCATGACGGACCGGGACGTCGTCGGCCGCGCCGCGACCCTGTTCGGCTGCTCGGTCCGGCTGTCCCTGAAGCCGGCCCCGCACAAGCCCATGTGGCACGCCGAAGTGCAGGGCCCGGCGGCCGAGGCGGTCATGCGGGCGATCCTGCCGCACATGGGCGCTCGGCGGTCCGAGCGGATCGCGTCGGTCCTCGGCCACGCGCCGACGACGTCGAAGGTCCCGGTCTCGATCAGCCGGCCCCCGGGCCTGCCGCTCGACAAGGGCTGAACACCTTACCCCCTCCTGGCGCATAGGGGCTTTGACACCCCCGGTGCGGCTGATCCCCGCGCCCATCATGGAAGGAGGCCCGTACGTGGGCCTGCGAATCTGGGAGACCGACCCGGAGTCGGAGCCGAAGCCCCGCCAGTCCTTCGCGAAGGACCTGGTCGGCCGCTTCCGCTCGGGCTACCAGGTCAACGACCGCCCGATGAGTCTCGAAAAGTGGCGGGTGACGACCGGGGACCCGGCCGTCGCCGCCGCGATCGTGGACCTGTTCGGGTCCGAGCGCGACTCGAAGCCGCAGGCGTGGGAGACGAAGGGTGAGGACAACCTCGAAGTCTTCACGTCCGCCCCACGCGTGAAGATCATCCTCGACGGTCCGAAGGCGATCCGTCAGGAGATGGTCCTCTGGGGCCGGAACACCGCCATCCGGCGGTGCGACGGCGTGGAACAGATCGGGGTCGACGCCGACGACAAGGCGAAGGGCTCGCCGTGCGAGTGCCCGGCGGGCTACCAGGACCGGAAGGACGCCGCGAAGTCGGGTCGGGGCTGTGCCCCCTCGATCACGACGTACTTCGCCCTGGCGGACGCGCCGGACCTCGGCCGCTTCAAGTTCAACAGCGGGTCGTGGTCGCTCGTGCGCGACATCGTGACCACCGAGAAGGCGCTGACCGAGATCGACGGCCCGGCGCTCGCCTGGCTGGGTCTCGAGGTCGTGGAGTACGAGGTGAAGGCGACCGGCGCGAAGCGGTCCTTCACGAAGCCCGTCATCGACGTCATCGACGTCATCGGGGCCGCCCCGGTCGCCGAGGACGACGAACCGCCCTACTGACCGACCCCGTACGCTAAACGCTTACTGCAAGAGGGGAGGCCGCGTGACTGTCGACTTCGAGGACTTCGAGTGGAGCTGACCGACAACTGAGCTAGTCGAATGGCCTCGGGGCCGGGGTGCACTAAGTCTCCCCCGGCCTCGGGGCCCTCTTCGTTTCTGGGAGGGAAACGTGAGCATCCGACACACCGACCGCGCGCTGACCGGGACCGTCAACGACGGCGAGGTCTCGACCCGCCTCGGATTCCGGCCCGGCGTTCAGATCCGCGCGGCGTCTCTGTACTTCCACCCCCGGACCGCGTCCGGCGCACTGTCCATCACTGACCCGGCGGTCGCCGAGAGCCTGGCCGACGAGCTGCGCCGGGTCGCCGCGTACCTGCGTGGGGAGGACGTCCAGTGAGCGCCCGCGAGCCGTATCTACCGCCTGCCATCTGGCGGGTTGTCGTGTCGGGCCGGTCCGGTTACCAGACCACGCCCGCGAGTCGGAACTACACCCGCGAGACCGAAGCGCGGGGCTACGCCGAGGCGCAGCGCGGGCGGGGCTACGGGGCCCGCCTCTTCCGGACCGAGCCAACCTGGACCGAGGTGACCGAATGAGCAGCACCAAACGTGATTGGGTACCGCCTAACTCGCCCATGTTCCGGGCCGCCGCCTACGACGAGAACGGCCGATGCGTGGCGTCGACCGGCCCCTACGCGACCCGGGGGCCGGCGGCCCGGTCGCGGTCGCGCATCGCCCGGCGCGGCGTTGTCGTCCGGGTCGAGACGTGCCTTCCGGTCTGGGCACCTGTGCCCGGGACGGAGGTCGTGCGGTGAGCCCGGCCGCCCGCGACCGCGCGGCGCTTGCGGCCCTGAGCGCGGCTATGTGGGAGGGCCTGTTAACGGGCATCTCCCAGGGCGGCGACCCCGGGGCCCAGCTACAGGCCGCCCGCCGTCAGGGCCAGATCGTCTGTCCGTTCGACCACGCCATGCTCGACCCGGCCACCCCGGGTGGGGCGTTCGCCCGGTGCCCGCACTGCTGGGCGGCGCTGTGAGCGCCGCGAAGGCGAAGGGGACCCGCTGGGAAACGGCCCTCGTTCGGTTCTTCCGGGCCGCGACGGTGCGGGCCTTCCGCCCGGCTCAGGAGGGTTTCCGGGACACCGGCGACCTTCACGGGCTCGACCCGTTCACCGGCCAGGCGAAGGACTGGACGAGCTGGCAGGCCGCGATCCGGGAAGGGCTCGACGGGGCCGAGAGGCAGCGTGTAAACGCCGGACAAAACTACGGGGTCGCGTTCGTGAAGCGGGCCCGCGCGTCGACCGGGCGCGGGTACGCCGTGATGACGGTCGCGACGTTCGCCCGGGTGTTGCTGCGGCTGCGCCGGGCGGAAGCCCTCCTCGCCGAGCTGGCCGGGCCGTCGGACGTCTTCGCCGAGCACTGCGCCCAGACCGCCCGCGAGCTGACCGCCGACTTCGACGCGCTGGCGAAGTCCCGGACCGAGGAGTGAACACCTAACCCCTTCCTGGCGCATAGGGGCTTTGACCGCCCAGCACCGGGCCCGCATCGAAACCAGGGAGCGAACCGTGAACGAGACCGAGACCACCACCACCGAGACCGCCGCGACCCCGAAGGAGGTCCGGGCCTGGGCGAAGGCGAACGGCCACAACATCGGCGACCGGGGCCGGGTCTCGCAGGCGATCAAGGACGCCTTCACCGCCGCGACCGACCGTCAGGTCGCCTGACCCACCCCGCACCGCAGAGAGCCCCCGGCCACGCGCCGGGGGCTTTTGCATTTCTGGGCCCTGAACACCGCCCGCCCCGCTGGCGCATAGGGCCCGCGTCCATCTCCGACCGAGGAGGGCCGATGCCAACCCCGAAGTACGCCCCGCCCCGCGAGTCCGACGGCCTGAAGCCGTACGTCCTGAAGTACCGGCATTTCACGTTCGAGAGTCACCGCATCGTGTGGGCCGCGACCCTGGCCGCCGCGAAGTGCGAGCACGTCCCGGGCCGCCGGCCCCCGCTGTCCTACTACCACGTTCGCCGCGCCACCCCGGCCGACATGGAGGCTTACGCCCGATGACGCTGACCGAATTCCTCTCCCGCTTCGCCGAGGTAACCGAAGAGGCGGACGGCTGGCTCGTCCCCTGCCCAGCGCACGACGACTCTCGGCCGTCCCTGCGGGTCGCGGTCGGCGAGTCCGGCGCGGTGCTGCTCAAGTGCCGGGCCGGCTGCGCGACGGTCACGGTCGACGCGGACGGCCGGGTACGCCCCGGGGCGGTCCTGCTCGCCCTGGGCATGTCCGTGGCCGAGCTGACCAACATCGACACCACCGACGCCCCCGTTCGGGCGACGTCGACCAGCACCCCGGCCAGCCCTGCGGCGGTCGCGGCGCTGGCCGCACAGCTCGACGCGTGGACCGCCGCGCTGTGGAACGGGTCCGACCCGGCGACCGCCGACGCCGCCTTCACGTACGCCCGCGACCGGTTCGGGCTCGACGTGGACGACATGACGCGCGTCGGCCTGGGCGTCGCCGAGCGGGCCGTGTACGACGAAGAGGGGAAGCTGATCCGGGGCCTGCCCGGCGGGCCCCGTCTCGTCGTGCCATTCCGTGACCGCGACGGCGTCCCGCGTGGCTACCAGGCTCGCGCGCTCGACCCGTCCGCCCGGGTGCGGTGGCTGGGCGCGAAGTCGCCGTCGGGCGAGTCCTGGGCGAAGGTCGGCTTCCTGCCGGGCGAGTCCGGCTGGCCCGAGGTCATCGTGACCGAGGGGCCCGGCGACGGCCTGACCGCGTGCGCGACCGGCTATGACGTCGCGGTCGTCCGGGGTGCGGGCCTGGCCGTCACCGTGGCGGACGAGGTCGCCGAAATGGCCGCCGGTCGTCCGGTCGTGGTCTGCGGCGACGCGGACGCGGCCGGCGACCGGTTCTCGCGTCTGCTCTGCGCCGAGCTGGCGAAGCGTGGCCTCTCGGCCCGGTCGGTTCGGCCGCCGGTCGACGGCGACGACCTGACCGACTGGCGGGCCCGGGGCCCCGAGGTGTTCGCGACGGACTTCATCCGGGCGGTTACCAACTCGCAGGACCCCGGCGGGCTGAAGACCCGGCTCAACGCCTGGACGGATGCCGACCTGACCGAGGTCGCGTCTGCCCGCCGGCTGAAGGATCACTTCGAGGCGGGCGGGTCCGGCGTGAAGTACAGCCCTGAGGCTGGCTTCTTCATCCTGCGCGGCGGCGTGTGGCGTGCGGACAAGCTGGACGAGGTCCGGACGGCCGCCCAGGACGTCGCCGCATCGATCTGGGTCGAATCCGCGGAATTGACCGAGGCACTGAAGGAGGTCCTGAAGGCGGGCGACAAGGAGGAGGCGAAGGAGCTTGCCGCCCGGGTGGGGAAGCTGAAGTCGTTCGCGAAGGCCGCGAACAGCTCGAAGGGCATCGACGCGATGGTCCGCGAGCTGAAGGCGCTACGCGGTGTCGCCGTCGACTTCGAGGACTTCGACCGGCACCATCACCTGCTCGCCGTGCGGAATGGCGTGGTCGACCTGCGGACGGGTCGCCTTCTCCCCCACGACCCGGACCTTCTCCTGACCCGGCGTGTGGACCTGGACTACGACCCCGACGCGGTCTGCCCGCGCTGGGAAGCCTTCCTGCGGGAGGTCTTCCCGTACGACCGGCACGCGGGCCTGCCGGACTACATGCGCCGGCTGGTCGGCTACGGGATCACCGGGGAGACCGGCGAACAGTGCTTCGTCGTCCACCACGGCGGGGGCGCGAACGGGAAGAGCGTTTACACGGACACGCTGACCGAGGTCTTCCGCGAGCTGGTCGTGACCACCCCCTTTTCGACCTTCGAGGAGAAATCGAGCGGCGGCATCCCGAACGACCTCGCCGCGCTGAAGGGTGCCCGGCTGGTCTTCGCCGCCGAGGGTGAGCAGGGCAAGCCGATGGCCGAGGCGGTCCTGAAGCGGGTCACCGGGCGGGACAGCATCTCGGCGCGGTTCATGCGGAAGGAGTTCTTCGAGTTCCGGCCGACGTTCCTCCTTCAGCTCGCTACCAACTTCAAACCGCAGTTCCGGGGCCAGGACGAGGGCCTGTGGCGTCGCGTGAAGCTGGTCCCCTGGGAGCGGTACTTCAAGCCGGAAGAGCGGGATCACAAGCTCGGGGACAAGCTGCTCGCCGAGGCCGCCGGCATCCTCGCCTGGGCGGTCGCCGGGGCGGTCGAGTGGTACCGGGACGGCCTGGGCGACCCGGCCGCGATCGTGGACGCGACGAAGGAGTACCGGGCGACTTCGGACGCACTTACCGGCTTCCTGCCGGGCGTCCTGGTGACCGACCCGGACGGGAAGGTGACCGCCAAGGTCGTATGGGACTCCTACCGCCAGTGGACCGAGGACGAGGCCCTTCCCGGCAAAGAGCGCTGGACCCGGAAGTCGCTCTTCGCCGCGCTCGAAGAGCGGAAGGCGACGAAGAAGCGGTCAAACATCGGGGTGATCTTCGAGGGGCTACGCCTGGCCCGGCCGTCCGACCAGACCGCCGAAGAAAGTTCCGCCGAGGAGAGAACACCTTCGGGCCCGCTGGCGCATAGGGAGAGCGACACCCCGACCGCCGGCCCTTCGCTGGACGACGTCTTCTAGGAGCGACCCATGGAACGCAAGCCGTACCGCGTGTTCGTCGGTGGACCCGACGACTACGAATCCCGTACCGACGTCCTGCTCACCGAGGACGAGGCCGACGTGATCCGTTTCGTCGCCGACCGGCTGAACGACCCGGTGCTGCGCCGGCCACACCTGACGATCGAGGAGGCCGCGTGACCTCGCCGGATGACCTGGCGGCGTACGTCGCTGAAGTGCAACGGCACGCGTTCACCCCACCTGATGACGCCCTGGTAGGGACCTACGCCGGGTCGGACGACCGGGGCCCGGCCGACGACTGCGGCGTCCGAGGCGGGTGCGGGGCCTGCCCCCTGTTCGCCGCGAACGTGTGCGGTGACCCCGCGCCGGACCCGCTCGCTGCGGGCGACTACCCGCGCGGCTGGACCGTCGACCACGTCCGGCCGTTGGCCGAGGCCGGCGACCTGTGCAACCTGGTCCCGTCGCCGTCCGCACCGCGTACCGGCCCGCTCTGCGGGTCGTGTGACGCGGGCCTTCCGATGGGTTGCGCCTGTCCGCCCCCGGCCCGCTTCGAGGTCAACGGCGCGGGTGTCGTGACCGACCGCGCGTCGACCGAATGGGCGTTCCGCGAGTACACCCGTCCGTGGGCCGAGGAGGTCGCCCGTCGGGCCGCCGAGTTCGGGAAGGCGTGGGCGGAGGTCTTCGCCGTCGCCGAGGCCGCCGGGGTGCTGGTCGACCCGGACGCCCCGGACGTCGACCCGGCCGAGCCCCGCCCGGACGGCGCGGGGTGCTGCGGGGGTGGGTGCGGTGGCTGACTTCCTGCTCACTGTCCTGCTACTACTGTCCGCCGTTGCGCTCGGCGCGGTGCTCATGTCGGCGCTGCTGGGCGACGACTGACCCACCCGACCCGCTGAAGGGCCGTCACTCCACACCGGAGCGGCGGCCCTTCAGCCGTACCCGAAAGGAGGCGTCCGAGTGCTGACCCTGACGCATTCCGTCGGCGGGACGACCGTCGGCATTCACTTCCCCGAGCGGGCCGAGGACATGGACGGCTTCCGGGCCTTCCTGGCGGGCGGGGACAAGGTTCTCGCCTTTGACACCGAGGGCACCGGCTTGGACATCTTCAGCCCCGGGCACCGGCTGCGCTTGGCGCAGTTCGGCAACGGGCGCGAGGCGTGGGTCTTGCGGACGGACATGTTCGCCGCCGAGGCCGCCGCCGCGCTGCGGCAGCCCCGGCCGTACGTCATGCACAATGCGCCGTTCGACCTGCTGACCGTCGATCGGCACCTGGGCGTACGGCTCGAAGAGCTGGGCGGGCGCACGTTCGACACGCGCGTCCTGGCTCACCTGCTCGACCCGCGCTCGCCGCAGGAAGGCGGGATCGGGCTCGGCCTGAAGCCGCTCAGCGCGGTCTACGTCGACCCGGACGCCCCGGACACGCAGGACGGCTTGACGGCGGTGTTCCGCTCGCTCGGCCTGACGAAGGCGACCGGCTGGGCGGGTATCCCGATCGATCAGGAAACCTACGTCCGGTACGCGGGGCTCGACGTGATCCTGACTCACCGGCTCTTCCGCGAGCTGGGGCCGATGGTCCGGGACGTCGGGCTCGACCACCTGTCGAAGTTCGAGCATCACCTTCAGGTACTCCTCGCGATCCTTCAGCGTCGCGGGTTCCGGCTGGACGTGCCCTACGTGGAACGGCTGCGCGCGGACTTGCTCGCCGAGGCCGAGGAGTTTAAACGGGTCGCCCGCCGGTACGGCGTCGAGAACGTGAACAGCACCGCCCAGGTCGCCGCCGCGCTGGCCGCGATGGGCGAGACGATGAACGAGCGGACGGCGTCCGGGGCCCCGAAGGTCGACAAGGGGGTGTTGTTGCCGCTGGCGGACCTCTCGCTCGGCTGGGAACGGCTGGACGTCCGGACGCCGAACCCGCTGGCCGACGCGGTGGTCCGCAGCAAGCGGGCCGAGAAGTGGGCGACCGCGTACGCGGAAGCCTTCCTCGATCTGCGCGACGCGGACGACCGGCTTCATCCGATGATCGGGGCGCTTCAGGCCCGGACGGCGCGCATGTCGATCAGCCGGCCCCCGCTTCAGCAACTTCCGTCGTCCGACTGGCGGGTCCGGCGGGCGTTCGTCGCGGACCCGGGGCAAACGATCATCGCGGCCGACTATCAGGCGGTTGAAATGCGGGTTCTCGCCGCGCTGGCGGACGTCAAGAAGATGAAGGAGGCGATCCTAGCCGGCGAGGACCTTCACACCTTCACAGCGCGCTTGGCGCTCGGCGAAGAGGTCTGGGCCTCGCTGACGGGGCCGGAGAAGAAGCGCTTCCGGAAGCTCTTCAAGGGCGCGGGCTTCGGGAAGGTCTACGGCGGCGGGGCTACCACGCTGGCCCGACAGACCGGCTCGACGGTCGAGGCTATGAAGCGGGTTATCGCGCAGTACGACGCGGTTTACCCCGAAATCAAGCGCTACTCCCGCCGGCTGATGGAGCGGGCCGAGTTCGGCCGCCGCGAGGTCGTGACCCCGTCCGGGCGGCATCTGCCGCTCGACCGGGACCGGCTCTACGCGGCGACGAACTACGTCGTCCAGAGCACCGCCCGCGACCTGCTCGCACAGGCGGTCGTGGACATCTTCGCCGCCGGCCTCGGGGACCACCTGCTACTCCCCGTACATGACGAGCTGATCGCCCAGGCCCCGACAGCGGACGCCGAGGAGGTTATCCGGGAGATCGGGCGGGCGATGGAGTCGACCTTCTACGGCGTCCGGATCGAGTCCGACCCGGACGTCTACGGGGCGAGCTGGGGCCACGGCTACGGCTGCGCCGTGAAGGACGGGACTTGCACGGTCCGCACGGACCATCCGAGGAAGCACGGCGTTGCACACGCCTGACGATCTCGAACACATGTACGATTCACCTCCTCACGAAGGGGCGCGACCGTGAAACCGGCTGATCTTGACATCGATCGTGACGTAACTCGCATCGGGGACCTTGTCGACGCGATGCGTGCTGAGCTGGACGCCCTCGCGGCTGTCCTACCTGCGGCTATTGACGCACAGTGGACGACGCCGCCCGTCCCCCGTCCGAGGGAAGACACGGCCGAACGGGTGAAGGGCGAGCGGTCCGAACCGACCGCGTCCGTAGCACTCGATCCGGATCGCTTGCGGCTGCGTGAGCAGGTAGTACGCTCGGCCCGAATACTTGCCGGTGGGAATACCGCGCTGAGGCAAGTACGGGCCGGCGTCGAGAAGGCGTTGACGCCGTGGCAGGAAGAAGGCAACGGGGATGAGCGACGGTAAGCGAGCCTCGCGGGAAGGGGTCCCGTTGGCGGGACTGGCCGGACTGGCTGGTCGCCGCGTCTACCTTCTCGGGTCCGCCGCTGGCACCCCTGCCGAGCGGTCGCGGCGCTTCAGCGCCGTCGCCTGCGCGCTGGCGGGCGCGGGCTTCGACGTCGTTATGCCCGGGTGGACGCACCCCGAGACGCAGAACGCCGACGACCTACTCTCCGTAGTGGACGACGACGTGTCGGCCCTCGCCTCGGCGGACGTGGTCGTCGCGCTTCCCGGGTCCGAGAGCCTTTGGGAGTACACGATGGCGGGGCTGCTCGGGGTGCCGGTCGTACCGTCAGTCGAATGCACTCTTCTTAGGTCAGCCTGACCTAACCAGCGGAAACGAGGCCCCGGGGTGTCCCCTCGGGGCCTCTTCGCGTCTTCCGGGTGGGGCCCCCTCGTCCGTCCAGACAGGACGCTTCCTCGATCAGCTCAGGCCATCCCGCAACTCTTTGCGCTAAACGCTTTGCGCATTAACGTGCTTAACGCGCGGTAACTCGCACACCCGTTCGATTGCTGGCCGGCGCTCACCGGCAGACCTCTCACGCCCTTTGGAGGCATCGTTATGTCCGCTTTCGCTCGTATCGACACCATGTGGGACGCCCCGGTCGAGCACATCGCGACCGCCGCCGAGGAGGTCGAGCTGATCGCCGCCGCCGGGGCCGGCGACGAGGACGCCCTTCTGCGCCTGTTCGCCAGCTACGTCCCGCACCTGTGCCAGGCCGTCGGGGCGTACACGAAGGTGCTCCCGCTGGACGACGCCCGTCAGGCCGCTTTCCTCGGCCTGGTCTCCGCTGTCCGGGCCTTCGACCCGGCGCAGTCCGACCGCCTGGTCAGCGTCATCCGACAGCACGCGCACGCCGAGCTGTCGGCCGCCGCCCAGGCCGCCGGGACCGGCTTCACCGTGCCGAGCCGCACTGTGGAGCGGTTTTTCGGCATCCTGGCGAAGGCCGGGAACGACGTCGCCGAGGCCGCGAAGATCGCCCCCGCGTACGAGATGACGGCGGACACCTTCTACTCCGTCCTCGGCGCGGTGACGGCCGGCGCGTCGCTCGAAACCGCGCTGGAAGCCCGTGGGGACGCCGTCTTCGGGAACGTGGTCGCCCCGCGTGAGATCGCCGACGCCGAGGACCGCGTCCTCGTCGAGTTGGCCTTCCGCGCAGTCGACGACTTCGAGCGGGACGTCTGCCGGTTGGCCTACGGCTTCAGCGACTTTGACCCGGTGCCGGACGCCGAGATCGGCCACCGGCTCGGGAAGTTCTCCCGGCTGAAGATTCAGCGCACGCGGACGCGGGCCCTGGGCAAGATGCGCTCGGCCCTGGGTGCGCTAAACGCTTAGCGCTGAAAGGGGGCGAGGAATTTCTGAACACCTCGCCCCCACCCGGCGCATAGGTCCGGCAAGCAACCCCCAACCTGAAAGGCACCGACCGTGGACTTCTTCGAGACCGACGCCGTCCGTCTGCCCGCCGCCCCCGAGGGCCGCGACGAGTACGAGGCGCTTCCGTTCGAGTTCCGCGACGAGCTGGACGACGCCTTCGCGGACGACCTGCGGGCCGCCGTGACCGGCCTGCCGGCCCGGCCCGGGACGCTGCGCTGATGTTCGCCCGCCTGCGGGCCCGCTTCGCCGAGTGGCGCGAGGCGGGCCGGGTGCCGGACGGCTGGGAGACCCCCGAGGGTCAGGCCGCGCTTGCCCGCATCCTGCGCGAGACCACCGCCGAGCGGAAGCGGCCCGCCCCCGAGGAGTCCCCGTGACTGCCCCGGCCGACCACGTCACCCGCCTTGATCCGCTGATCCGCATCATGTCGGCCGAGCGGGTTCCACCCGCCCTGCGCGACGACGCCGAGCAGGAAGCCCGGATCGCGGTCTGGACGGTCGCCACGGCGCACGCCGACGACCCCCGCCCGCTCGGGCCCCTCCTGACGACGGTCGCCCGGCGGGCGGTCCGGGCGGTCGCCGTGGGACGACCCATGACCGGCGAGGAGGGGCGTCGCGGCGTCGAGCGCGACCCGTTACGGGCGGGCCGGCTGGTCGAGTTGGACACGGAGCGCGACGACGCCCCGCAGGGTGACCACGCGGAAGCTGTCGCTCTGCGGGTCTCGGTGGCTCGGGCCCTCGCCGACCTGGCCCCTTGGGAACGTGCCTACGTGGTCGGGCGCTTCCTCGAAGACCGTCCGGTCGCCGAGGTCGCGGCGGACCTCGGCATGTCGCCTACCGGGCTCGCGAATGCCTGGTCCCGACGGCTGCGTCCTGCGCTCGCCGAGGCATTATCGCCCCTGGTCAGCGCGGGTGCGCAGACCCGGAGTTGCGCTAAACGCTTTGCGTAACCTAGACTCCGTTTACACGCTTCGCCGAACCGAAGGAGCACGAAATGACCGCCACCCCGACCCGCGCCACCTACAAGGGCCACGGCAAGCCGGAAACCCTGATCCTCTTCGGTATCTACGCGAAGCCGAACGCCGTCGGCGTTCCGGTCCGGGTGGTGAAGGGGCGGTGCGGGAACCGGTTCATCTCCCTGGAGACCGGGGAGCAGGTAGAGGGCCTGGGCGTGGCGGGCAAGTTCTGGGCCGCCCCGATCGAGGAGACCGAGACCGTCGAGCCGGCCCCGGCCGTCGAGCCCGCCCCGGCCGATGTGAACCCGCTTCGGCCCGCGCCCGGCTCGGGCTCGGCCAACTGTGCGGCGCACGGGCCGCTGTGCCCGCACCCGGCTAAGTGTGCCCCGGGGGTCCGGCACCTGACGAAGACGGGCGTCCCGCATCGAACGGTGTGCGGAGAGGTTGCGGCCAACGTGCCCGTTACCGCGTTGCCGCGAAAGGCCACCTGCCCGAAGTGCGTCGCCCCCAACTCGGCGAACCTGGTCGCCGAGGTCGCCCCCGCCTCGGCCCCGGCGGTCCCGGCCGAGACGATCGCGACCCGCGAAGCCTGGCTCGTTGGCGCGGTCGACGCCCTTCGCCCGATCTTCGCCGAGCACAGCGCGACCGTCCCGGCGGTCCGGGTGTCGGTCGGATGGCCGGGGGTGTCGAGCCGGAAGGGCCTGACGAAGGTCATCGGCCAGTGCTGGGCGTCCCACGTCACGGCGGATAAGACCCCGCAGGTCTTCATCTCGCCCGTCCTGGGCGACGCCGGTCAGGTGCTCGAAACCCTCGTGCACGAGCTGATCCACGCGTGGGACGACTGCAAGTCGGGCCACAAGGGCGACTTCGCGAAGCTGGCAAAGCGGATTGGCCTGACCGGGAAGATGACGGCCACGGTCGCGGGCGACGAGCTGAAGGCGAAGCTCGCCGAGATCGCCGGCCACCTCGGCGAGTACCCGCACGCGAAGCTGTCCGCCCCGGGGCGCAACGGCCAGGGCGAGAAGAAGCAGACCACGCGGATGATCAAGTGCCTTTGCGCCTGCGAGTACACCGCCCGGACCACGCGGAAGTGGTTGGAGGAGGTTGGGGCCCCGATCTGCCCGCGCTGCAAGGTCGAGATGGAAATCTGCGCCTGACCCCGCGCCCCGTCGACCCCGGCGGGGCGCACCGTTTACACGCCTAAGGAGATTTCGATGGAGACGACGACCGTGGGCAAGCTGACCGTAGGGGCGCGGGTCCTGGTCACGATGGACCCACATGCCCCGACGGCCTTCGCCAGCGACCCGGCCACCGCCCGCGCGGCCGAGGTCGTGGCGGAACCCGAGAAGGTCGGTCGCCGCCGGCTGATCCGGACCGACCTGGGCGACATCGAGGCGGGCCCGACGACGAAGGTCGTCCTCGCCCCGGCCGAGCCCGAGCAGACCCCGGAGACGGCCCCTGAGCCCGCCGAGGACGCCGTCCCGGCCCCGGCTGGTCTGGTGACCGCGACGGCCACGGTCGACGCTGCGGGCCGGCTGACGGCCGAGAGCGTCGTCCGGGTGGGCGGTGCCAAAGCGCCGGTCCCGACGGAGGTCGACGGCCCCGCCGGCAAGATCGCCCCGGTGCGGTTGGTCGCTGCCCTGGCGGCGCTCGGGTACGAGCCCGTCGGCCGCTGGGCACCCGGCGCGGGCAACTATGTGGAGTGCCAGGTCCGTCCGCTTCACCCGTAACCGCGTCCCGCTCCCTAGACGATTGTGAGCAGAAATGGCCGACACCCGGTTCCGCATGGTTGGCACGGTTCACGGCGTGGAGTCCTGCCCGGGGGTGTGGCAGGTCGTCCAGGGGTCCGAGTTCGAGCGAGGCCCGGACACCGTCGTTCAGGGTAAGCCGATCGGTTACCGCGTCGTTGTCGTCAAGTTGGTGTGTAGCGCCCAGGCGAACCACACGACTGCCGACTTCTACTACCCCCGATCTCTTCCCCGCCACCTGACCCCCTCCGCCCCGTGACCTGGGATTTCCCGGGCACGGGGCGTTTACACTTGCGCTAAACGTTTAGCGCATGCTCTACTTGACCTGCAAGCGCGAGACCGCCGAAGGAGTGCCGAATGTCCCCGCTCACGATCACCAGCAAGGGCCGCAGCGTCACCGTCACCCGCGAGACCGTCCCGGTCGGGTTCTACCTGACCCCGCGCCCCGCGTTCGTGATCACCACCCCGAGCGGTTTCCGCGCCACGCTGCCCGAGTGCTACTGCCAGCTTGACGACCAGCCGGAGCGCACGCCGTGCAACCGCCCCGCCGGCCACGCCGTGCCGGGGCCGACTCGCAACCGGGACGAGCACTACCGGACGCACTGCCACTCGTGGCACCCGGGCAGCGCCGAGCGCTTCGCCCGCGACGTGCTCGCCGCGTCCGCCCGCCCGGCGACCCGGAAGCCGTCCGCCTCGAAGCCGGCGAAGTCGGACCTCTCCCCCGGTACCCGCGTCACCTGGGCGCACATCGCACCCGACGGGACCGAGGTCAAGCGGGCCGGCGTCGTCTGGGCGAACGCGCCCCGGTGCAACGGGAGCGAGACCGTCTGGGTCACCCCGGACACCCCGGACCCCGCCGACGTCTACCCCGCCGCCGTGCCGGTCGTGCGGGCCCGGAAGGGCTCCCGGATCTACGTCGGTCGCACCTGGTCGTCCGAGTGGTCGCCCTGCGGCGGTCGCCAGATCGAGCCCGGCGAGCTGTTCAGCGAGACCGGCCTGAACACCGACACGGCGAAGGTCGCCCAGGTCGCCGCCCGGCACGCCGCCACGCTGCGGGCGCAGCGCCACGACCTCGCCGCCTGACCTCTCCCCCGGCCGGGGGCCGCGTCGCCCCCGGCCCGCTCCCCGAGGAGTTCCGATGTACTTCCCCGACCCGCCCCGCCGGCCCTGGGTGTACGCGCTGGCGCTCGCCGGTATCGCGGCTGCGGCGTGGCTGTTCTGCGCGCTCCCCTTCGTTGTCGTTTCCCTGATCCTGAACCTGATTGGAGCCTGAAGTGTCGACCACCCCGACCGGCCGTGGCTGGGCGTACGCGGGCGCGATCATCGGCGGGGCCCTGTCGGTCGCCGCGAACGTCGCGCACTCCTACATCGCGACGGATCCGCCGGCCCTGAAGGTCATCTTCTCGGCGTCCTGGTCGGTGCTGCTCTTCGTCGGTATCGAGGTCGTCGCCCGGGTCGCGTTCCCGCCCGGTATCCAGTACGTCGCGTTGCGGTTCGTGGGTCTCGGCGGGGTGTCCCTGGTCGCCGGCATCGTGTCCTACCAGCACATGTCCGGCCTGTTCGAGCATTGGGGCCTCGATTGGGCGACCGTTCACCTCGGCCCATTGGCGGTCGATGGCTTCCTGGCGATCTGCTCGGCCGCGTTGATCCTGACCGCTGCGAAGCGGGCACGGGTCGAGCCCTCGGCCGAGCGCGCGAAGCCGACCTTCGAGACCCTGTTTCCCCACCTTGCCGCGCTGCGCGACGAGGACGCCGTCCTGCCCGCTGAGACGGCCCCTGCCGCCCTGGTGGCCCCGGCCCCGATCGAGGCCACCCCCGAGCCGTCTGCGGTCCCGCCGTGGGCCGACGACGCCCCCGGAGCGCCAGCCCCGGACCCCGAGCCGGAGCCCGAGCCCGAGGCCCCGAAGGACCCCCGCTACGTGACGGAGATCGTCTTCACCGAGGCGCTTCCCGAGCCCGGCGACCCGCGCCGGTACCCCGAGATCCGTCGCCGCGCCGAGATGCTGAACGAGGAGAACCCCGCCCGCAGTCAGCAGGTCATCGCGGACCTGATCGAGATCCCGCGCCGGACCCTGCGGGACGCGCTGGCCGCGACCGCGCCGAAGCCGGCGACGCCACCGAAGTTGGAGCTTGTGCACGTCTGACCGATCGGCCCGCCCTGGGAGCGCCCCGGGGCGGGCTTTTTCGTGCCGTTGCGCTAAACGCTTTGCGCAGCTAGGCTCGTTTACACGCCCCACACGAAGGAGAGCCCGATGACCGCCATCGCCACCGAAGCCGCCCCCGCCCTGACCATCCTCGGCGTGACCGATGAGCAGACCACCTGCGACCGCTGCGGTCGGATCGAGCTGCGGGGGACCGTCATTCTCGGCGACGAGAACGGCGAGGCGGGCCGGTACGGCTCGACCTGCGCCGGCTACATGCTCGACCCGACCGGACGCACGAAGGGCGTTGGTAACCGCGCCCGCCTGATCGAGGAAGTTCGCCGGGACCGCATTTACTGGGCTCTGCGCAGCGCTCACGCTGCGCTCGCCGACCGGGACAAGCGGGACCAGTACGGCGCAGCCGGGTTCACCCGCGCGTGCCGCATCGTGACTGATTTGGAGCGCGCGACGCTGATCCACCGCCCGGACGAGATTGCCGCCGTCGCGGCGGTGCGCGCGAAGGCCCGCGAGATCCGCGCCGAACTGCGGGCCGCCGGCAAGCTCTGACCCGACCTGCAAGCGCCCCGCCCCCGGACCTCGGGCGCGGGGCGTTTCGCTGTCCGCCCCCGTCCCGCTATGTCCGATTCTCTATGTGCTCTGGGCGGCATCTTCGTGGGCACGGCCATGTAACCCAAGGCACATAGAGAAATCCTGCGCAAAGCGCTTCCCGGGGTTCGCGCTAAACGTTTGGCGCGATACGCTGTCGGCATGTCCCTCCCGATCACCGGGCCCGCCCTGGGCAGGCGTCGCCTTCGCGCGAGCATCTACATTCGCTTGTCCCACGCGGCCGACGCGTCGAACACGTCCCTAGACGACATGATCAACAAGTGCCGAGCCCTTCTCGCCGCCGAGGATTTCGAGGAGATCGCCCTTCATATTGACGACGGGATCTCGGGCGGTGTCCGCGACCGCCCCGAGTTCATCGCCTGGCTTGACGACGCCCGTCACGGCCGGTGCGAAGTCCTGGTCGCCCACCACGTCGACCGGATGACCCGCGAGGGCCTGAACGTGGCCGCAATGATCCTCGACGTACAGGAGGGGAAAGATCCGGTCACGGGCAAGATCGTCCGCCCGCCGGTCCGGCTCATGGACACGACGGGACTCGACTCCGACAACGGAACCGCGTTCCGCATCATGTTCCTGATCAAGGCCGAGACCGCCCGCGATGAGCGCGAGAACGCCCGCCGCCGTGTCGCCGGTCGCGCCACCCGGCTACGGCTGGCCGGACGCTGGCCGGGCGGGAGGTGCCCTTCGGGTACCGGATCGTGCCGGCCCGGGACGGGAAGGGGAAGACCCTCGCCCAGCACGACGAAGAGGCCGCCGCGCTGAAGGACTGCGCCTCGCTGATCCTTCGCGGACAGACCCTCGGCCGCGCCGTCCGATGGATGAACTACCACGGGCCAAGCCCGCGCCGCGCCGAGCAGTGGTCGCGGACGACCCTCGCCCAGGCGCTCACCGGGGACCACATTCTCGGCAGGGTGACGATCGGGAACGTCCTTCAGCGGGACGCGAAGGGCTTTCCGTTCGCGCCGTTCCCCGAAGTGCTCGATCTCCCGACCGTGACCGCGCTGCGTCAGGCGCTTGCACGGAACGCCGACCCCACGAAGAGCCCCCGGGGTCCCCGTAAGCCCGCCCGCCTCGGGTCCCGGCTGATCGAGTGTTCCGGCTGCGGGAAGTTCCTCACGGTGACGAGGACGAAGACCGCCTACCGGCCGCGCTCCCGACCCGGCGAGGTGCGCCGGTACGAGCTGATCACGTACCGCTGTCAGGAGAAGTCCGAGGGTCGGCGCTGCGAGCGCCCCGTCCTGGTCTCGGCCCTGCCGTTTGAGCAGTACCTAGAGCGTCGCTTCCTGGAAGACTTCGGCCACGCGCCGATGTTCGAGGAGCGCGTGATCGTGGCCGACGGGGGCGCACTTGCTGCGGTAGAGGAAGCTCTCGCCGGCCTGCTCGCCCGCCTCGCCACCGCCGCCACCGCCGAGACCTTCGCTCAGCTTCAGGCGCTACAGGCTCAGCGGGACGAGCTGATCGCCGCACCCCGCGAACCGATCGTGACCCGCGTTCCGACCGGCCTTACGATGGCGGAAGAGTGGGAGGCCCGCGACACCGAAGGTCGGCGTGAGTTGCTGTCCGACGCCTACGAGCTGCTACGCCTCCACCCCGGGAAGCGTGGTGGAAGGGCTACTTCGACCCGGCCCGCCTCGAAGCAATCCCGTTCGAGGGTGCCCACGACCCGGACCCCGAATTCGTGTAAACGGACCAACCCCGACCGGACGCCCTCGGCCCTCCCGCCGGGGGCGTTCGCGTGTTTACACGCCGCGCCGAGGGAGCGCCGGGCGAGACCGCCGGGTGACGAAGTGACCGACGTTTCGTCACTCCCCTATTACTTCTTCTAGAGGAGGAGGAGGAGTCTTAGACATAGATACGGGAGTGACGAAACGTGCGTCACTGCGTCACGCATGGCCGCCGGCCTGGGCGGGTAGGGGTCTCCTTACGCTTAACGCTCACCGTAGGAGGTACCCGCCGATGCGTACCGCCGCCCTGGCACTGACGCTCGCCCTCGCCCCTGCCCCTGCCGCCCCGCCGGGCCCCCTGCGTGACGCCGTCGGGGGCGTGGTCGACCGCCTGATTCCCGGCCGCCCGCCCGACGTGCCCCCGTCGCCGACCACGGTCCCCGTGACCGTCCCGCCGGCCCCGTTGGTGACTCCGGCCGGGTCCCGAGCCCCGCCCCGACCAAGGCCCCCGCACCGGCCCGGACGACACCCGCCCACGTAACAGAGGTGGGGCCCGCGTCGTCTTCCCGTCCGAAGGGCACGTTGCAAGGCCCGACCGAGCCGGGCCCCGCCACACCGGGGGCGGCAACGCCCGAGGCGATTCCGGGCCTTGTCGGGCCGTGGGGTGAGCCCGCACCCGAGGACAGCGACCCCGCCCCGGGGCGGACGGTCTACGTCTTCGGCCTGGTCGCCCTTGCCCTGCCGGCCGCGTGGGTGCTCGCCCGCCGTCGCCGGCCGCGTCCTGCGGTCACCGCCGCGACGTACGAGGAGGCTTACGAGCTGGGCCGCGCCGACGAGCGGGCCGCAGCCGACCGCCCCTCGGCCCGCGTGATCCCGTTCACGCGCCGGGACAGCAAAAGGCCCCCGGCTAGGTAGCCGAGGGCCCGTCGTGCTGGTCGGGTCAGCGCTGCGCCACGCTGCCCACGAACGCCCGCCAGGCTGCGGGCGGGAAGGTCAGCGCCGGCCCTGCCGGGTCCTTCGAGTCCCGGACACCGACGACCCCGGGAAGGTTGTCGGCGACCTCTACACAGTCGCCGCCGTTACCGCCACTGCGAGTGCTTTTGCGCCACTGCGCCCCGGTCAGGTCCATGTCTTCGCCGCTTCCATGATGAGGTCTAGGGATCTTCCTCGCGGAAGCGCCTCACCTCGAATGCGCTCCCACCGCCGCTCAAGGGTAACAAGGTCGGAGGGCTGGTCGAGTATCGCCGCCCGCGCGGGGCTGTCGACGTGTGCGACCCGTGCGCCTTCGGGCATGTCGGCGATCGTGAAGGGCCCGTCAAGGCCCGGGTAGCTGGGCGCGTCCGCCGGCACGACGTGAAGTTGCACGCTGGGCAGGTCGGCGCACTGTACGAGGTGGGCGAGCTGCGCGGCCATGAGTGCCCGGTCGCCGCCGACGCGCCGCCGCAGTACGCCTTCGTCCAGTACGGCGACGAGCAGGGGCCCGCGCTCCCGCGTGAGGATGGACTGCCGGCCGAGCCTCGCGGCGACCAGCTCGTCTACCGCGTCGGTGCACAGCACCCCGCCCGCGAGGGTCGCCCGCGCGTACGCCTCGGTCTGAAGCAAGCCGGGCACCCACGCGAGCTGATACGCGCGCAGCGTGGCGGCCTCGCGTTCGATGTCGACCCACGGGCGGAACCAGACGGCTCGCGGCGTAGCCCGACGTCCGGCCATAGTGTGTCGACATCTCGCCCGAGCAGTTGCGACGGCGACGCGGTGGCGACTCTGTGGAATGTGCCCAGGGTTTGCCCAGCGTTGCGCGGTCTTCGGGTGTACCCCTATCTGACCTGCGAGGCTTTCCGCTGTGTGCCCTGCCTCGGCGAGCGCCGCGACAAACGCGTGATTCATGCCTGTCCCTTCCCGGAACAAACGATCTGTCCTAAGGACATTAGACAACGCTGTGTGATTGTCAGGCAACCGTCGGCAGGCTGGTCTTCATGCCACGATCACGCCGACATCGTCTGTCCCGTTCGCCCCCCGGCACCGTCCGGTCCTGCGCGGGTTCCGGCTGCGGTGCTCGTGTGGTCTCGCGTCCTGGCGACGCTGCCCGGACCGCCGGCACCCGCTGCGACCGGGCCCGCTCGCCGCCCCGCGCCACGCTGCGGAGGACAAGCCGAAGCCACCGCCGAAGCCCGACCCGAAGCCGAAGTCCGAGCCGCCTTCGATCCCCTGGCCGCCGCTGAACCCGATCGGGCCCTTCAGCCTTCCTTCTCGTCCGGTCGCCCAGGACGACGCGACTCAGGTCATCTGGCCGAACGCGTCGGGACTGGTCACGCGCGCCCAGCGCGAGCGCGGGAACGGGGGCCGCTGGTGGTAAGCGTGGCTTCCTCGGCGACGACGGACCCGGCCCTCGTTCACCGCCGCC
Source organism: Micromonospora echinospora (assembly GCF_900091495.1). Lineage (NCBI taxonomy): Bacteria > Bacillati > Actinomycetota > Actinomycetes > Micromonosporales > Micromonosporaceae > Micromonospora > Micromonospora echinospora. Next base: position 7,772,396 of record NZ_LT607413.1, read on the forward strand.
GCTGGGCGACGGTGCGGTGTGTGGAGTGTGGTCGGCACTGGCCGTGCGACGCCTTCAAAACGGCTATGTTCCTGACGACCCCGGCGCAGCGCGCCGCCGCCGTGCTCCAAATGGTGGAGGAGGCGCGGCGGGTGAAGAGGGAAGGAATCGACATTCCCGCGCCGGCCCTCATCAGCCGGTTTCTGTGGTGGCTGAAGCTGGGCCGCAACGACGCCCAAATGCTGGCATGGGAGGTGTGGCCGAATGCCTCGGCCCCACCCCGGTAGCACGCACGTCTACAGTCGCCCGGCGTGGCGTTGCCGGACGTGTGGGGCCCGTGGCCGTGTCAGCCGGCGAAGCTGCGTCTCCTCGGCGAGTACAAGAAAGACCGGCTCGCCCTGTCGATGTACCTCGGGACGCTGCTCGACGTCGCGGTGTCCGAGGTGCCGCCGACAGTGGAGAGAACCTGCTCGAACGCTTCGTGTCGTGGGCGCGTCCGCCGCGCCGGCCGAGGTACTGACCTGCTGAAACTGCCCGTCCCGGTGTCGCCCGGGGCGGGCTCAAACTTTCTTTGAACACCTTGGGGTCCCCTGGCGCATAGGGGCCGTGTCCGCAAGAGACACGAGCCCAGGAGGCCGAGCAATGATGCAGAACTTCCCCGCGCGTGCGAACGGTGACAAGCTGACCGAGGACGCGCAGGTGTACGTGGACGCCGACGGTCGCCGGCCCGACTCGCAGGGTGCGTACCTGGGTCTGACCCTGCCGGGCAAGATCGAGTCCGTGTGGCTGAACCCGGACGCCGCCCGGCGGATGGGCGAGTGGTTCGCGACCCGCTACGGCGTCGGTGGCTACCTCGGCGCGAAGGCCGGCGAGACCGTGAAGGTCCTGAACCGGGACGGCTCGCTGAAGCGGACCGAGAAGGTCGCCGATGCGATCGACTTCGACGGCGAGTACCTGATGGAGGACGGCAGCTACGTATCGGCCGTCTTCGTCCGCCACGCCGCCGCGATCCTGCCCGAGGACGAGAAGCCGGCCGAGCCGGTCGCCCTGAAGGTCGGCGACGTGGTCGAGCTGAAGCCGAACGCGAAGACGACCAACGGGGCGGTGTCTACTTCGCGGCGGACGTGACCCGGGTCCGGGTCGAGCGCGCCATGAACGAGCGTGGCAACTGCCTGGTCCACCGCGTGAACGGCTCGGGGGGCGTCACCACGCAGAACGTCGGCCGCGCCTACCTGGGCGACCCGATCGCGGCCGAGCCCTTCGCGCCGGAGGTCGGCGGGGTGTACGCGCTGAAGCCGGGCGCGCTCACGTCGTTCGGGACGTGCACCCTGAACGGGCGCGGTGTGACCCGGGTCGAGGTCACGTCCGGTCCGGACGACGACGGCGACCTGGTCATCCGGGCGCTCGACGGCGACGGGACGCGGACCGGCGCGTACGTCCTCCCGTCGGGCCTCGCCCCGCTGGCCGAGGCCCCGGCCGCCCGAAGACCGGCCCGTTGGAGGCCGGCGAGGAGGCCGAGGTGGTCGAGTCGTGGGCGTGGACTTCCGGGTCGGCGACCGCGTGACCGTGGTGCGGCGCTTCATGAGCTTCGGCGAGGAGTTCATCGAGGTGACGCACAACCGGAAGGGCGTGTCGGGCGACTGCTACCCGCGTCGGCTGAAGCGTCCCGCCGCCGACCGGCCGTGGGCTGTCGGTGACGAGGCGATCGTGACGGAGGACTACCCGACCCACGCGAGCGTCCGCGCGGGTGACCGCGTCCGCATCACGGACCTGCCGAGCGTGCGTGACGACCGCTACCGCGCCGAGTTCGTCTCGGGCCGGGGTGGCGCGCACGGGGGCGGCGGATGGTTCATCCCCGCTTCCGCCCTGCGCCGCCCGTAACACCCCCTGAAGAAGCCCGTCCCCTGCTCGGGGGGCTTTCTTCTGTTTCTCCCGAAAGTCGCGTGAACACCCCGGGCGGCCCTGGCGCATAGGGCGTGTGTCCGAACGAGACACGACAGCGGAGGGCCGCATGGCACGGAAGATTTTCGAGCACACCGACGGCGACGGCGACGGCTTCCACATCGACCACTACCCGTCGGCACCCGGCAACTTGGTTCTTCTGGCGAAGTCGCGCGCGGGGACGATCGTTCCCGTCGAGCTGAAGCCGGGGGCCGACGTCGACCGGCTTCGCGCCGCGCTCGCCCCACACGGCACCCCGGAGCCCGCGACCGACGCCGGTCCCGGCCCGATCCTCGACCTGACGGACGTCGAGGGCGACACGCTGACCGTTTACACGCGGTCGAGCCGTGAGAACCCGATCGCGCTCACGATCAACGCCGAGACGGACGACGAGCAGACCGTCTGGCTGACCCCGGCGCGCGTGACCGAGCTGCGGGCGGCCCTGGCCTCGCACGACCCGGCCGAGGTGCCGACGACCGGGACGGCGCTTCACGAGCTGGCCGAGCGCGTGACCCGTCCGACGGCCCCGGTCGCCGCGATCGAGGTCGGCCGCGAGTACCGGTTGCTGCCGGGTGCGAAGCTCCACACCGATTTCGGCGACGTGAGTACGGGTCTCGCGACCTCGGGCACCACGCGGGTCGTCGTGACCAACCCGAAGACGCGCCGGGGGAACGCCACCGTAACCGCCGTGGACGGCGTCAACGCGGGAACGCCGAATTGGAGTGTGGCACCCGAATTCCTCGCCCCGCTCCCCGGCGACGCCGCCGAGGCACTGTGGGTGCTCCCCGACCCGGCCGACTCGCTCGACCCGGCGCGGGTCGCGCGTGGGAGAAGGCGTCGACCATGCTGGACGGTCGCGCGGCCCACGTGGACGACGTGTTGCGCCTCGCTGAGTTCCTGATCGGGGACGCGGCATGAGGCGCACTCTCCCCTACACCCTCGGCGGTGCCTTGCTCGGCACCGTCGGGGGCGTTGCCCTCGCGCTCGACGCGTGGTGGCTGACGTGGGTCGCGTGGTTCGTCTACTTCGCGGCCGTCGAAGGTGCGGCGCTGTTCAACTCCCGCACCGGCGACACCCTGAGCGAGCACGTGTGGTTGTGGTTCGGCACGCAGCGCCGGAAGGCGGCGAGCCCCCACGCGAGGTGACCGGGTGGGTTCGGTTCCGGCGGTTC